>JBEIGU010000033.1:0-31242 GCA_040381765.1 Leptolyngbya sp. | reverse complement strand
GAGCTTTTGGGCAGTTTTAATATACAAAGACTTGAGCGTATCGGTCAGTTGAATCGGGGGAGTTGTAGTCATCGGGGATTCACCAGGCTAAATGTTTCTCCTATTATCCCAGGATCACATATTTTATGGAAGTCTCTTAGTGTATGGGTTGGATCCTAGACCGCTTACACAAAATTCTGATCACTCTCCAACCTGAACCGTTAGGGTGAAGCGATCGAGGATGGAGGCATCCCCTTCCCAGGGGCGCCAGTGGTTAAAGCGAAGCTGGGAGGTGCCTTGACGGTGGCCAAAGCGGCTCAGCTGATGCAAACGATCCATGGATTTCCTCCCCGCTAACCGATTGGATTACCATGGGAGAGCCCCTTTCTAGGAGAGCTGACCCGCTCACGGTCTCGCCTCCAACCTGGTGATATGCCTGCCCCAGACAGCGATTCCCGTTTAAGATCGATCATTCCATGGTTTGATCACCAGGGTTGGCAGCCCCTGGCGTTTCAACGCCAGGCCTGGGACGCCTACCTGGGGGGCCATAGTGGCCTGATTCAGGTGCCCACCGGGTCGGGTAAAACCTACGCCGCCGTGCTGGGGCCGATCGCCGAGATGCTGGCCAGCCCTCGACCGGGCCTGCAATTGCTCTACCTCACCCCCCTGCGGGCCCTATCCCGCGATCTAGAGCAGGCCATCGCCGCCCCCATCCAGGCCCTGGGTTGGCCCCTGCGGGTGGAATGCCGCAGCGGCGACACCAGCGGCAGTCGCAAGGCCAAGCAAATCAAAGCCATGCCGGAGATTCTAATCACCACCCCCGAATCCCTGGCCCTGCTGCTCTCCTACCCGGGGGCCCAGGAGCGGTTTGGCGGGCTACGGGCGGTGATTATCGATGAGTGGCACGAACTGATGGGATCGAAACGGGGCACCCAGACGGAGCTCTGCCTCAGTTACCTGCGATCGCTCCAGCCCCAGCTCCGCACCTGGGCGATCTCCGCCACCCTGGGCAACCTGGAGACCGCCGCCCAGACCGCCGTGGGCCTGGGCCGCCCCCCGGTGATTCTGCGGTCCTCGGGGCAACGCCCCACCCAGATCACCAGCCTGCGCCCCCAGAGCGTCGATAGCTTTCCCTGGGCCGGGCACCTGGGGCTGCGCCTGTTGGATACCCTGGTGGCGGCCCTGGATATGGATCAATCCACCCTGATTTTCACCAACACCCGTAACCAGGCGGAACGGTGGTACCAGGCCCTGGGCTACGCCCTGCCGGAGCACCAGGGGAAAATCGCCCTGCACCACGGCTCCATCGAAGTGGCGGAACGGGCGGAGATCGAGGCGGGGGTGAAGGCCGGTACCCTGAAGTGGGTGGTCTGCACCTCCTCCCTGGACCTGGGGGTAGACTTCCAGCCGGTGCAGCGGGTAGTACAGATTGGCAGCCCCAAAAACCTGGCTCGGCTGCTGCAACGGGCGGGGCGATCGGCCCATGTGCCGGCGGGCACCGCCCAGGTGTTTTTCCTCCCCACCCATGCCCTGGAATTGCTGGAAATGACCGCCCTGCGCCGGGGCCTGGGGTTGGGGGATTTAGAACACCGCCCCCCCCAACCCCAGCCCTACGATGTGCTGATCCAGCACCTGCTCACCCTGGCCTGCGGCGACGGCTTCGACCCCGAGGCCATCTTCCACCAGGTGCGCCAAACCGTTGCCTACCAAGACCTCAGCCAGGCCGACTACCAGTGGATCCTGGATTTTATCGAGAAGGGGGGCCGCTGCTTGGGGGCCTATCCCCGCTACCAAAAGGTGGTTTTGCAGGAGGGGCGGTATCGCATGGTCGATCGCCCCCTGATCCGCCTCCACCGCCTGGGGATTGGCACCATCACCAGCAACACCGCGGTGCGGGTGGTTTACACCAACCGCCGGCAGATCGGCACTGTCGAAGAAACCTTTGTTTCCCGGCTAAAAAAAGGCGACGTCTTCTGCTTCGCCGGTCGGCAACTGCAGTACGTCCAACTGCAGGATATGGTGCTCTACGTCAAAAACACCCAACGCCAATCCACCGTCACCCCCACCTGGAGTGGGGGCCAACTGGCCATCTCCGATACCCTCAGCCACCACCTGCGCCACCAGGTAGAGGCGGTGGCGCAGCAGTTGGCGGCTGACATAACCCCCACCGATCCAGAGATCCAGGCGATCCTACCGATTCTAGAGACCCAGCAGCGGCTCTCGACCCTACCCCGGGCCGATCAGTTACTGGTGGAAACCTGCTCTACCCGGGAGGGGGAACACCTCTACGGCTTTCCCCTGGAGGGCCGGTTTGTTCACCAGGGGCTGGGGTTACTGTGGGGCTACCGCTTTGCCCAGCAGCAGCCAGCCACCTTCACCATTTCCGTCAACGACTATGGGTTTGAGCTGCTGGGTCCCAAGGGCTACCCCTACCGGGAACTGTTTTCCAGTCAGTTTTTTGCCCTAGCCTCCCTGGAGGCGGACCTGGCCACCAGTTTAAATTTGTCAGAGCTGACCCAGCGCCAGTTCCGTGGCATTGCCCAGGTGGCGGGGCTGGTGTTTCCTGGCTATCCGGGGTCGCGCAAAACCGGGAGCCAGCTGCAGGTGAGCAGTAGTTTACTCTACCAGGTGTTTAGCAAGTACGAGCCCGATAACCTGCTGCTCAGCCAGGCCCGACGGGAGGTGCTGGCCCAACAACTGGAGAGCCACCGGCTGGCCCAGACCTTGGGGCGATTGGACCTGCGATCGCTGATCTGGCAGTCCACCCCCCGCCCCTCCCCCCTGGCCTTTTTGCTGCTGGTGGAGCGGCTCAGCTCTCGCCTCTCCAATGAAAGCCTGCGGGACCGGATCGAGCGGTTAAAACAGCAGTGGCAGGCAGTTTAAGCCCGCCTCAATGACCGGCCATGCGGTGCCCTATCGCCTGCAGGTCCACCTCGCCAATCGGGCTGTCGTAGGCCCATTGGCCCGTACTGATCACCAAAATGCGATCGGCCAACACCAGCAGCTCATCGAGATCTTCACTAACCAGCAGCACCGCCACCCCCCGGTTGCGGGCCTCCACCAGGGCATGGTGAATGGCATCAACGGCGGCAAAGTCCAGGCCAAAGCAGGGGTTGGCGGCGATCAACAGGCGAATATCCGGGGAGGAGAGCTCCCGGGCCAGGACGGTGCGCTGGATATTACCGCCGGAGAGGTGGTGGATCGGGGTCTCGGGGGAGGGGGTTTTGACCGCAAACTGTTGGATCAGGTCCTGGGCCGCCTGCCGGATGGCCCGCAGCACCAGCCAGAGGCGCCAACGGGCCTGGGGAGGGCGATCAAAGGTGCGCAGGGCCATGTTTTCCGCCACCGACATGGTGGGAACGCAGGCATTGCGCAGGGGCTCCTCCGGTAGGGTATATACCCCCCAGCGGGCCATCTCGGCCCGGGTGGCAGCGTAGCTACTCCCCTGCACCAGGACTTGCCCCTGGCGAGCGGAGCGCTGCCCCGCCAGCACCTCCACCAACTCCCGCTGACCGTTGCCGGAGACCCCGGCAACCCCGACGATCTCGCCCGCCTGCACCGTTAGGTCCAGGGGGCCAAAGGCGGATAGGCCATTGTCCCGATCGCCCGCCAGTTCCCGCAGCTCCAGCACCGGTGCCGGGTTAGCCAGGGGGGTCTTGGCCAGGGTTTTGGTCTGACGGGCTTCCCCCAGCATCATCTGGGCCATATCCGCCACCGTTAAATCCGCCACCCGCCCCTGGCCCGCCACCTGACCCCGTCGCAGCACCGTCACCTGATCGGTAAAGGCCATCACTTCGCGAAATTTATGGGTGATCAGCAGCACGCTGAGGCGGCCCGCCTGGGCCTGCTGCCGCAGTAACCCCAGCACCTCATCCGCCTCGTCGGGGGTGAGCACCGAGGTGGGCTCATCTAAAATTAACACCTGGCTATTCAGGTAGAGCTGCTTGAGGATTTCCAGCTTTTGTTTTTGCCCCGCCGCCAGCTGACCCACCGGCAGGTCCAGATCCAGGCCAAAGGGAGAGGCCTCCATAAAGGCCTGCAGGGCGGCGTACTCCTGTTTCCAGTTGATCATCTGGGTGCGATCGTAGCGGGCCAGCACCAGGTTTTCGGCCACGGTCATGGCGGGTACGGAGGTAAAGTGTTGGTAGACCATGCCAATCCCCCAGTGGTGGGCATCCTTGGGGTTGCGAATGCTACGGGGTTGGTGGTCCACCAGGATTTCCCCCGCCGTGGGGCTGTAAAACCCCATCATGCACTTGACCAGGGTACTTTTACCGGCGCCATTTTCCCCCAGGAGACCGTGGCAGGTGCCCGGGGTGAGGGTGAGGCTGACGTCCTGCAGGGCCACCAGGGAGCCAAAGCGCTTGGTCATGTTCACCACCTGCAGGTGGGGTGGGGCGGCGGTGGGGGTGAGGGTGGGCATGGTTGGCAAGAAAATCCTCAAGGTTACAGCTATAGCCTTGCATCATAGGACCTGGAGTAACTGTAGCGCAGCCAGCAAACGCTGATTTTCAGCTTCACTGCGCACCGCGACCCGCAGGTAGCGATCGCCCAACTCAGGGAAGCTCAAGCAATCGCGGATCAGGATGCGATGCTGGCGCAGCAGTTCCTCCTGCAGGGCTGGCACCGGTTGATCGGTTTCCACCAGCAGGTAGTTGGCGGAGCCGGGCCAGGGGCGGTAACCGGCTAGGGCCGCCAACCCCTGCCAGAGGACCTGGCGGGTGGGGGGTAACCACTGCCAGGTCTGTTGTTGAAAGGCCCGATCGGCGATCGCCGCCAGCCCCGCCACCACCGCCAGGCTATTCACCGGCCAGGGATCACGCCACCCCTGCCAGCGCCCCAGCCGGTCTGGGTGGCCCAGGGCGTAGCCCAGCCTCAGCCCCGGCAGGCTGTAGAACTTGGTCAGCGATCGCAGCACCACCAGGTTGGGATATTGCTCTAGCCAGGGCACCAGGCTTTGCTGCTGGTGGGGGGGTAAAAAATCCATAAAGGCTTCATCCACCACCACCAGGGCAAAGTGATCCAGGAGGGGCCGCAGCTCTAACTGAGGAAATAGGTGCCCCGTGGGGTTGTGGGGGTTATTAACCAGGATGCCAGCCCCAGCGGTGGCGGGAGAAAGTAGGGCCTGGCCAGCCAGATCAACGCCGCCGTCCCTGAGTAGGGGCCAGGGTCGGGGGCTACAGCCAAAACCGGCGAGGGCGCGACCGTAGTCGCCAAAGGCGGGGGTGGGCAGGTAAACCGAGCCATCCCCCGTCAAGCTTAAGTCCCGGGCTGCCCAGGTGATCAGTTCAGCCGCTCCATTGCCGGGCAACACCCAGGCCGGTGCCAGGTCGTGGTGGGCGGCCAGGGCTGTACGTAGGGGCTGGTACTGGGGGTCAGGGTAATGGCTCAGGTCGGCGATCGCCGCTACTAGGGCGGCACGCACAGACGGGGGTGGCCCCAGGGGGTTAATGCTGGCGGAGAAATCTAACAGGGAATTGGGGGAACAGTCTGCTAAAGACGCAGCCCAGGTCAGACCGCCCCCGTGCATCGGTCGAGGTGAGGACAAACTAGCCAAGGGTCGGGTGACTTAGGAGTTACTTAACTTAGCGACCTCTTCTTTGAACAACTTTCCGGCGGAGAAGGCCGGCACCCGGGTAGCTGGAATCACCATGGTGTCTCCCGTCTTGGGGTTACGCCCTTCCCGCTCCTTACGGTCACGGCGCTCAAAGGAACCAAAGCCAACCAGGGTGACCTTCTCTCCGTTAGACACCGCTTCCATAATCGCGTCGATAGTGGCGGTAATGACGGAATCAACCTCCTTTTTAGTTACGGTCCGATCCAGGCTAGCGGAGGCTTTCTCCGCGACCTTATCGACAAGTTCACCTTTGTTCATCGTTGTCTCCTATGAGGGAAAGAAATTGAGCAAGGAATTAAACCGATAGGGGAGAGGGCAGCGGCCTAAACCTAGGGCCAAACTGCCAATTAGCTGAAA
Organism: Leptolyngbya sp.; assembly: GCA_040381765.1. Classification (GTDB taxonomy): domain Bacteria; phylum Cyanobacteriota; class Cyanobacteriia; order Phormidesmidales; family Phormidesmidaceae; genus Nodosilinea. The sequence goes on along the minus strand of JBEIGU010000033.1, from coordinate 25,289 downwards.
TCCCCCTGTGCTCGGAATTTCACTGAACTATTCTAAGGGCAAGTTTCCAGAATGGATCGCCAAAGGCTTTAATTTATGTAGATTCCAGGGGTTTGGCCCCGACCCAGGGCCTGATCGCTGGGTCCAGGAGATTGATCAAAATCCTCAGAAGCCTTTTTCGGCAAGCCTTTTAAGCCTTGAAGGTGGGTTGGACAGCGATCTGCGTCGGTGGACCGCCACCGGAACCCCACCTAGGCTAACCTGGTATACGAGTCCTTCCTTCCTTCCTTCCTTCCTTCCTTCCTTCCTTCCTTCCTTCCTTCCTTCCTTCCTTCCTTCCTTCCTTCCATAGGTAGCCCCTGACGGCTCAGGTAGGATAGCAGGTTTGATTTGCGGACAGGCTCCCCCAAAACCGTTGATAGGGTCTTCCAGAGTTTGGCGGCGGTCGTCTTAACATGGCCTTCAGATTGGCCCCGAGTCTGGGCCATTTCCCCATAACTTTGCCCGCCCATAACACCGGCCAGAATATAGTTCTGGGTGTCATTTAAGGCCTGTCCGGTATGTTCCAGGACTCTGTGGTTGATCCATTTCATGGCCCTGTAACCACTGCTGGTCATGGTTCGGAGAGGCAATACCTTCCCCCCGGGGTGATCAGGAGAATTGTTATCTTCAAGCCCATCGGTCAGGGCTAGCTGGTAGAAAAGTTGGTGGACTGCCCTCAACCGTTCAGCCTGGATATACTGCTGGAGGGAGACCCCCATAGCTTGTTGGAAACCTTGAAATAGTTGGATCTCAGGCAGGTCGACTAGAGCCGCTAGGTGACTCAGGCGGATCTCCCCATGGAGATGGGCCCCGATGTAGTCGATTAATTGCCGCAGATGGTCGGGGTTGATCATGTCGGTCTGGGGTAGGGTGGTCTGGTAGCTAGCGTAGTCAGCCTGAGTCAATTGCAGAAACAAGACCTCCCTGACTAACCTGCTAATAATACGCAGCAATTGTAAATTCAAAAATTCTAGGGGCTGAAACCCTTGATACCTCGTTCAGATCAAGCTCCATGAATGGGCGCGAATCGGCTGAAACGGCCTAAACTGGTTCTGAATTTATTTTTGCTGAATAATACGATCCAACCTTGCAACTTTATTGCAGTCAATTATTCTGCATCGGTGCCGGTGCGGTCCCTACTCCCGAAGGGAAGCAACTCCTCGGTGTTTGCCTTCCTGGAGGTGGTCAGGGCTAACCGCCCGGGGCCCTGATACCCGGGGAATAGCCCAGGCTCCCCTACCTCAAGGGGCCTGGCGAATTTGCTCCGCCGCCACCAGACCCGAGAGATAGGCGCCGTGGGCGGTGCCAAAGTGCTGGCGACTGGTGGCCTCCCCAGCGAAAAACAGCCGGCCAGCCAGCCCCTGGGCCAGATGGTCTCGCATGGCTGGGGTACTGCCCAGGGCATTAAAGGAGTAGGCCCCCAGGGCGTAGCGATCGCGGTGCCAGCGGCTAATCTGATAGGCCAGGGGCTCAGGCAGGCGGGGGCCAAACAGCCGTTGCAGGGTGGCCATGGCGCTGGCAACGATGGCCCCATCGCTCCAGGTCTCCATCTCCCAACCCTGGTCAGCGGCGTTGAACCCCAGCAGGACGGGCTGACCCAGGCAGGGCACCAGGCTCACCCACTCAGTCCACCAGCCCAGGGGGGAGGAAATCTGCTCCAACCAGTCCACGGTGTCGGGCCAGAAGACCCTGGGGAACCGCAGGTAGCATTTGTTTAACACCCCCATGCCCAGGCGGGCGATGGCGGTGGTTTTGGCCTCGGCTAGGGGGGGGCTAAACTCCACCGCGCCGCTTTTCAGCACCCCCAGGGGTAGGCTCACCACCACCCGTTCCGCCTGGTAGGTGGCCTGGTTGGTGGTGACCACCACCGCCCCACCAGACCAATCCACCGCCTGCACCGCCTGCTGAAGTCGGATATCCAGGCCCTGGGCGAGGGCCCTGACCAGCCCCTGGTAACCGCCGGGCAGTAGGGCATCGGGCCCCGGGAAGGGTTCGCCATCGTCGTACCAGTGGGTGGAAAGCTGGCTGACACCGCCGCCGTACTCCTGCTCCAGGGTACTGTTCAGGAGAAAATTGACCTGCTCTTGATCCGCCAGGGGCAAGGCCGGCCAATCTAGAGCGGCCCGCACCGCCGCCTGCACCGATTGATCGGGGTCACGCCCCTGGGCGGCGACCAGGGCAGTGGTGATGCGATCGCCCAGATTAGCCAGGTGGGCCAACTCCTGAGCTCCCAGGGGTTGACTGGAGGGGCCGTAGATCAGGGCGTTGTCGTAGTCGGTGGTGACCAGGTCCACCGCCGCTGACTGGGCCAGGGCAGTCAGGGGGTTGCCCCGCAAGCCATGGATCCAGGATGCCCCCATATCCAGGGGTAGATCGGGCCAGTGGGTGCTGGTCCAGGTGCGGCCCCCCAGGCGATCGCGGGCTTCTAGCACCACCACCGGGTAATTTGCCTGGGCCAGGCGCTGGGCCGCCGCCAACCCCGCCAACCCCGCCCCAATTACCAAAACCCTGGGGCGATCGCTGGCTCCGCTGCGGGGAGGGCGACAGGCTTGACCCAGCACCAACCCCGCCAGCCCCCCCTGGATGAACCGACGACGCCCTACTCGGCTGGTGATGGTCATGGCGTATCACCCCTGGGTTATGGGAGTTTACTTCACTATAATAGGAGCGACCCGACAGCTTGGCCTGGCTAAGATGCTGGCTGTGTATTGCTTAGTCAATGGTCAGTATCCGGTGAGCCAATATCGAGGGGACGATCGGATCTTATCGGCCACCTTCGTGAACTGGCCTTGACAGCAGAACAGGCTTTCCACGAGGAAAAATAGGCCCCATGTCTGAGTAAGGGAACAGGGAGGCATCGATTCATGGGCAATTGGTTTACCACTGGGGGCGCGGTGATGTGGCCCCTGCTGCTTTTTTCCCTGGTTACCCTGGCCTTGGTGTTGGAGCGCAGCTGGTTTTGGTTGCGCCTCAGCCGGCAGCAACGTCAGCTGGTGGGGGATATCCTCACCCTCTACCAGCAGCATCCGGAGCGAGCCCTAGCCAAACTCAAACAGTATCCCCATCTGCCCCTGGCCCGCATCTTTTTAGCCGCCCTCAGCCTGGGGGAGGCCACCCCAGAGGAATTTACCCTGGCCCTGGAAAGTGCGGCCCAGGCGGAACTCCCCCTGCTGAAGCGGTTCCAAACCCTGTTTGAAACCGTGATTGGCGTTGCCCCCCTGTTGGGCCTGCTGGGCACGGTGCTGGGGTTGATAGAGGTGCTCTCCTCGATTCGCATTGGGGAGGGGGGGATGGCCTCCAGCACCGGGGTTACCCTGGGGGTGGGGGAGGCCCTGGTTTCCACGGCGGCGGGGCTGATCGTGGCGATCGTCACCCTGCTCTTTGCCAACCTGTTTCAAGGTCTCTACCGCCGCCAGCGGGCCTTTCTGCAGGAGGCCGCCGGTAAGCTAGAGATTTTGCACCGCCGCCACCTGCGCCAGGCAACCCGGTCTGCCAGGCCAGATTCCTGGCGATAGTTTATGGACTATCCAGGGGATTTGCTATGGTAGCCTCCCCTTGCCTGCCCAGGTGAATAGGGTAGAGTGGAGAGGGCTGCTGGTGCCCCTTAGTTTAGGACAGCCAGTTTGGCTCTGGAACTCAGCCCATAGCAAATGCGGAGCGAGTCCTAGCCTAACCAGGCGAGGGCCTGCTATACTGCACAGCGAAATCAGCTTGTCCCCAACTACCCTTCAGTCAGGAGTATTCCAGTCTATGGCAGACCAAAAGTACCTAACCCTTACCGCTGAGAACTTTGTCAGTGAAGTCCTGCAGAGTGATGTACCGGTCCTGGTGGATTTTTGGGCGGCTTGGTGTGGCCCCTGCCGCATCATGAACCCAATCATCGATGAGTTGGCAGAGATCTTTGACGGTAGGGCTAAGATCGCCAAACTAAACGTTGATGAGGAAAATGAATTAGCCCTACAGTATCATGTTAACGCTATCCCCACCCTGATTCTGTTTCGCAAGGGAGAACGCATGGAGATCATTGAAGGGGTGGTGGCTAAGGACTTGCTGGAGGCCAAACTAACAGCGTTACTACCCCCTAGTTCCCCAGCAGTGGCAGTAGTAGGGTAACAAAGTAAAACACCAGGGCCCCGGTGAAAACGTAGCTATCGGTACGATCAAGGATGCCCCCGTGGCCTGGAATCAAGTCCCCTGAGTCCTTAACGCCGGCATCCCGTTTCATCAGGGACTCGGTCAAGTCCCCCAGCAGACTAGAGGTGCCCACCATTACCCCCAGGGCAATGCCCGAGAGGGGTGCCAGGGGCCACTGCAGGCTATGGCTCCCCGCCATCGCCACCAGGGTACTGGCCACCATGCCAAACACGGCCCCCTCAACGGTTTTCTTTGGGCTGATATTAGAGAGAGGGGTGCGGCCAATCACCTTGCCGGCGGTGTAGGCACCAATGTCGGCGGCCCAGATGCAGGCAAAGGCCAGCAGGGTTAGGCTCAGGCCTGGGGGGAGATGCTGCCAGTCCAGGGGCCAATCAGGCCAGTAGCCCCCCAAGGGTAGGTTACTTTTACCGGCCTGGCCCAGATCCCGCAGACGAATCCAGAAACTGGGCAGATAGCCGCCGTAGAACAGCCCCAAAATAGAGGCCGCCACGTCAGCGATGGTGGCCACCTGGGGCTGAAATAGTAGGTAAAAGCAGATAAAGGTACCTGCCAGGGGTAGCAGGGCATCCGCCAGGGACGGAGCCAAGTGAGCGGTCACCAGAATCAGTTGGCTAACCACCAGGGTGGTTTTGGTGGCGGGTAAAATCCCCTTGGCCTGCACCAATCGAAAGATCTCTAGCTGGCCCAGGAATACGATCACCCCGAACCCCAGGGTAAAGTACCAACCACCTAAAAGAATCATGGTCAGGGCCACCGCAATGGCGACCACCGCACTAGTAATCCGAGACCATGGCATAGGTAGGCAGCGGTAGAAAGGGTGATAGTAACATAACCCCTTTTAGGCAAACCTCCCTAAGAGGTTGATTGAAAAGGGCTCAGGTATAGTTCGCCGCCAAGGGGTCGCTAAAATACTGAATTTTGCGGTGATTATCCTACTCCATAGGTGTAGTGTGAGACTCTCTTTGGCTTTTCAAACAACTTCTAAAAGGGGTTAGAACCCTGGTGCTGTCCCCTTTCCACCCTTAGGAATGGAAAGGGGACAGTAGAAACATTAAGGTGGACTATTTTATGGTCGCCTTGGCGCCTGCTTCCTCAAGTTCCTTCTTGGCCTCTTCGGCGGCATCCTTGGCTACCCCTTCCTTGACGGCCTTAGGCGTGGATTCCACCAATTCCTTGGCTTCCTTCAGACCGAGGCCCGTCAGCGATCGCACCACCTTCAGGATAGCAATCTTCTTTTCAGCCGGGACGTCCTCCAGCACCACGTCAAACTCGGTCTTTTCCTCCTCGGGCTCAGCGGCGGCGACTCCACCGCCCCCCGGCATCACACCGGGGGCCATCATCATCATGCCACCGCCAGCGGAGGCGGAGGCATCGACACCAAAGGCCTCCTCAATTTGCTTGACCAGCTCAGAGGCCTCTAGCAGGGAGAGAGACTTAAGCTGTTCGAGAATTTCATCGGTTTTAGCAGACATGGTTTAACCTTTAACTCCTGGTATACAACAACAAACTTGAACCAATATCGGACCGGACCCGTGATCTCAGGCCGCGTCCTGACCTTGCTCGGAGACGGCCTTGACCGCCCGAGACAGGGAAGCTGGCACTTCCTTGATGCCCACCGCCAATTGGGTCGGTACGGCTTTGATGCCCACCGCCACCCGGGTCGGCATGGCCTTGATAGCTCCAGCCAAGCGAGCCATCAGTTCTTCCTTGGAGGGCAGCTCGGTAATCGCCTTCACCTGATCCTCGGTGAGGGCCTGACCTTCCATCACACCGCCCCGGAGGATGGTCTTCTTAGACTCCTTCTGGAAGGCCTGGTACTCCTTAATGGCGCCCCCCAGGTCCTCCTTGACCAGCAGGAAGGCGGAGGACTGCTGTAGGAACTCGGTCATCGGTTCCCAGGTGCTGTTCCCCTCTACGGCGATCCGCATCAGGGTATTTTTTGTCACCTTGCAAATCGCCCCCTTGGGCCGCAGGCGATCGCGCAGGGCGGTCATTTCCGCCACACTCAACCCCTGGTAATCAATCACCAGGGCCAGTTGGGCCTCCTTCAGCAGGGCCTGAAGGTCAGCCACAATCTCCTGTTTGTTCGCTAGGGTTCTCCCCATATCAATCTCACCTCCTTGTTAGCGGGGATAGAAAAGCTTCTACCCAATGTTTATCGGTCTGATTCATTGCTTTAGCCAGCACCCTTAGGACAGGGTGAACCGGAGAACCCCAGGACTGGTAGTCCTTCTGGCTCACCGCCGCCCCCTTACAGGGGCTAGGGCTAAAGCTCCCAGCCTTGGCTGTTCCGTTAGGGTTTTCGCCAGGGTTGTTAAAACAGGGTTTAACAACAAACCCCAGCGCCAGGCCGGGGTTTGACAAAGAATGGAACCAACCCCCCAGATGAGGGGTGTAACACTCCGGTCAACCTCGGCAGGACTTACGCCTGGATGCCATGCACCTGCTGTCTTCGGTCACCTATGCAATTGTGGGTGGTATGGGCTGGTTCAAATCTCCGGTGAAAGTAGGGCTTAGCTCGATTTAGAGCAGCCTTGGGGCTTAGCTCTAGGCCGCATCGGCCAGCTTTAGATCCCGCAGGGCATTGACATCAAGGGGGATTGCCGGCCCCATGGTGGAGGCAATGGTAACGGTGCGCCAGTAGCGCCCCTTTGCCCCAGAGGGACGATTGCGGTCAATACACTCCTGCAGAGCCTTGAGGTTAAGCAGTAGATCTTCCGCCGGAAAACTCACCTTGCCAAACATAACATGGACGATGCCCGTTTTATCTGCCCTGAACTCTAATTTGCCGGCTTTAAATTCTGAAATCGCCTGGGGCAGATCAAAGGTAACGGTACCGCCCTTGGGGGAGGGCATCAGCCCCCGGGGACCGAGCTGGCGGCCCAGCTTGGCCACCTGGGGCATAACATCGGGGGTAGCAATCAGGATGTCAAAGTCCATCATGCCCTTTTGAATTTCGTCGATCAGCTCTTCAGAACCAACCAGATCAGCTCCGGCGGCCGTAGCCTCCGCCACCTTCTCCCCCTTGGCAATTACCGCTACCCGGATAGTTTGCCCCGTCCCCTTGGGTAGGATGACGGTGGTACGCAGTTGCTGATCTGTATACTTAGGGTCGATGCCCAGCCGAATATGGGCTTCGGCGGACTCAGTAAACTTAGCGGTGGCGGTTTCCTTGAGGAGCTCGAGGGCCTCAAGGGGGTTGTAAAGCCGGTCTTCTACCTTAGCCTGGGCAGCCTTCAGCCGCCTGGAAACCTTGCTAACCATATTTTCTCCTTGGGGTAATGACGAAGCTTGGCCTCTTCCCCGATGATGAACACTGTACCAATGGCTTGGGTCAGCCTACCGAATCTGGCCTAATCCAACTCAAGGCTGGTTAGTCAGCAACGGTGACCCCCATATTGCGAGCGGTACCCTCGACAATTTTCATGGCTGCCTCCACGTCGTTGGCATTCAGGTCAGGCAGCTTGGTTTCGGCAATTTCCCGCAGTTGAGCCCGACTGATGGAGCCTACCTTTTTGGTGCGGGGTTCACCGGAACCCTTATCAATGCCAGCGGCCTTTTTGATCAGCACGGAGGCGGGAGGGGTTTTGAGAATGAAGGTAAAACTCCGATCCTCAAACACCGAGATTTCCACCGGTACCACCAGCCCCACCTTGTCTTGGGTGCGAGCATTGTACTCCTTGCAGAAGGCCATAATGTTGACCCCATGCTGACCCAGGGCCGGACCAATGGGCGGTGCCGGGTTAGCCTTGCCAGCCGTAATCGCCAGCTTAATCAATGCAACAACTTTTTTGGCCATTCACTAACTCTCTTTTTCCACTTGATTGAATTCCAACTCCACGGGGGTATCACGCCCGAAGATTGATAGAAGGGCCTTGAGCTTACTCCGTTCAGGGCTGACCTCCACCACTTCCCCTTCAAAGTCTTTAAAGGGACCGGAAAGCACGGTGATTTTATCCCCGGGGGCCATATCTACCTTCACCACAGGCTTGAGTTCCTCGGTGCGTTTGAAGATGCGCTTTACTTCCCCAGGCCCGAGGGGCATGGGTTTAACGTGGCCGCGGCCACGACCGTAGGCCCGACGTTGCTCAGCTCCGACAAAGTTAATCACGTGGGGGGTATTTTTCACCACTGACCAGCTTTCGTCATCCATGTACATTTTCACCAGAACGTAGCCTGGGAAAACCTTCTCATCAATACTCTGTCGACTACCATCCTTGCGGAGCTTAATGGCTGGAGTTTGGGGAATTTCCACCTGGAAGATACGGTTGGACACCTCCAGGGTACCAACCCGCTGCTCCAGATTGAGCTTGACCCGCTTTTCACAGCCAGAGGCCACCTGCACCGCATACCAGCGAGCCCGTCGCTGAAAAAAGCTGGAGGCCTGTTCTTCGTTCTCCGGTACCGTCTCCTCCGGCAGATCGGCAAAGCCAGACTCTTCAGTTAACTGCAGGGAGTCCGTATCGTTGTCAAAGTCCTCGAAGGTCAGTGCCATTAGAATACCTGCTTTGAAATCCAGCCAAATAGCTGATCCACCAAATAGATCAGGCTAGCAGAAAGACTCACCATCAAGATAACTGCGGCTGACTCGCTAATCAGCTGCTGGCGGCTAGGCCACACCACCTTGCTAAGCTCTTCCCGAGCCCCTTGAAAAAAGCTACCCGGGTTAAAACCGTCGCCGGACTCCTTCAGATCTGCGGGCTTACGAGTCGATTCGCTAATGCCTTCTTTTTTAGCCACTGGCTTTCTCCTGCTGGATGGTGATCCCCCCTGATGGTCACCGGATCGGCACCCATAGGCCCAGGGAAATCAATTGATTGGGATAGGATACTGCGGCGAGAAGTTAAGGTGTGCCTGACTCAGAAACCCCAAATTCTTACCCTAGGGCAGGAAATCTGAAGTGGGTTCAGCACTAAGATTCAGCGCGCCCTGGAGGACTCGAACCCCCGACATCGGGTTTTGGAGACCCGCGTTCTACCAACTGAACTAAGGACGCATAGGGCCGCAGTTACCTGCCATACTAGCGTATAACCCCTCGATCGAGTTTACTAGATCGGGCGGTCGAAACGCTGCTTAAGCCGGGTAGCCTTGCCCACCCGATCGCGCAGATAGTAGAGCTTCGCCCGACGGGCCTTACCCCGGCGCAGCACCTTAATATCGGCCACCTTAGGGGCATGGAGCAAAAATACCCGCTCCACCCCGACCCCCTGGAAAATCTTACGCACGGTGATGGTGCGATTGATACCGCCATTGCGCATGGCAATAACGGTGCCTTCGTAGGGTTGAATCCGTTCCTTTCCCCCCTCCTGAATCCGGACGCCGACCCGAATGGTGTCACCGACGTATATATCAGGCAGGTCTGTCCTTAACTGCTCCGCCTCAATTGAGCGGATGATATCCTCTGCGTTCATAGAGCCTGCAAATGTGCACAGTCTACAATTATAGACTATAAAACCCTACTAACACAACCGTTGATCACAACTCCCCCAGCCCTGACCCGCCATCTCAGCCATTTCTTCCCTAGCCGTCTGGTCAGGGGGCTGCCCCCTGTGCCACCCTGGAAATAGTCAAGGGGTTATGGCAAAATTATCAATAGCACATTAGTATTATATCGCTGACGACGCTGATGATCAGGAGGGGGCCATGGCCCATCCAACCATATCGCCCCAGGCCGAGGTGATTGGCACCGTCAAGGGGCCGGGGGAAACGGGCAACCAGTATGTCTTCATTACCGCTGACACCGGTCAGGTCAAGATTGGCGAGTTTGTCTATTACACCGCCCCAAGCTCGGGGACGGCGGACAGCCCGCAAATTCTTGGCAAAATATCCCAACGGCGGTTAATTGATCACCTCCCGGATCGCCTGTTTGCTGACCCTGACATTAGCCCTGAGGCGATCGCCGCCCTGGTGGGGTTTGCCCATCCCAACCCCGAGCTCTACGAAGTCACGGTGGAGGTGATCGGCTACTTTCACCCCGGCCTGGGGTTTATCAACCCGCGCCTGGCCCCCAACCCCGGGGCCAGGGTCTACCTGGCGGATGATCATAGCCTGCGCCAGATTATTAACAAAAGGCCCCCCCAAAGCATCGGCTCCGCCCACATTGGCTCCCTGCTGCTACGGCCCGGGGGGCGGGTGCCCGTTAGCCTCGATGTGAAGGAGTTGGTCAGTACCCACATGGCCATTCTGGCCGGTACCGGCTCTGGCAAGTCCTACACCGCTGGGGTGTTAATCGAGGAGTTGCTCAGCCCCTATAACCGAGCGGCAGTGCTGATTTTTGACCCCCATGGCGAGTACGGCACCCTCACCGATATGCGGGGCCACCCTAGTTTCGCCAGCGACGATGGCTACAGCCCCGAGGTGAAAATCCTCACCCCCGATGATATTCGCATCCGCATGTCCTCCCTGGACTACTACGATATCCTCACCCTGCTGCCGGATATGAGCGATCGCCAGCAGGCCATCCTCAATAAGGGCTTTAGCCTGCTGGGCAAACACCGGGTGAAGGGCAGCGAACACCGCTGGGATGCCCAGGATCTGATCTCCGCCTGCTACGAAGCCGATCGCAGCACCGACGACGAGGGTAACGAAAAAACTGGGTCCTCCGCCCCCGCCCTGGAGTGGAAGTTGGGCAAGCTGGAGCGATCGGACTACTTCCACCGCTTCGAGCACCTGGCCCCCAAGGATTTATTTACCCCCGGTCAGGCCACGGTGCTACAGATGAATGAGATTAGCCAGGAGGAGCAACAGGTGATCTGTGCGGCGGTGCTGCGCCAGAGCTACCAGGCCCGGATGAACACCGCTAAGGAGAAAATTAGCCCGGAGGATGAAAATTACCTGCCCTACCCGGTATTTATTTTGATCGAAGAGGCCCACCGCTTTGCCCCCGCCCACGAACCCTCCCGCTGCAAGCAAATCCTCCGCACCATCTTGAGTGAGGGGCGTAAGTTTGGCATGGGGGTGGGGCTGATTACCCAGCGTCCCGGCAAGCTAGACTCCGACGTGCTCTCCCAGTGCATGAGTCAATTCCTCATGCGCATTGTCAACCCCGTGGATCAGGAGAGTCTCAAATACGGGGTTGAAGCCGCCGGGCGGGATCTGCTGCAGGAGTTACCCGCCCTGACCAAGGGCCAGGTGATCGTGTCGGGGGCCTGCGTCAATACCCCGGTGCTGTGCCAGGTGCGCCAGCGCCAGACCCAGCACGGCGGTGAAACCATGGATGCCCCCGCCACCTGGCTGCGCTATTTCCAACCCGGCCAGCAGCAGTCTCGCCGGCTAGAGCAGGCTCCCCTGGCCAGGGCCAAATCCGCCGAGACCTTTGGTGGCGTCAGTATCGAGTAGCTGTAGCCCTGCCAGGGCGGAGCCGGAAGCCCCTCTAGCCCTCACTGATCAGTTTCAGCAGGTCTTCCGTAGATACCTTACCGCTGAGGTCAGCCCCCTCCAGCAGGCTATCCGCCAGGTCACGCTTTTGCCGGTGCAGGTCAACGATCTTTTCCTCGATGGTGTCCTTGGCCACCAGGCGGTAGATGGTGACGGGGCGCTGCTGGCCGATGCGGTGGGCCCGATCGCTGGCCTGATCCTCCACGGCAGGGTTCCACCAGGGGTCCATGTGAATCACGTAATCGGCGGCGGTGAGGTTGAGGCCAGTGCCACCAGCCTTGAGGCTGATCAAAAACACATCCCCCTCCCCCGACTGGAAGGCATCCACCCGTTTCTTCCGGTCCCTGGCGGGGGTGCGGCCATCCAGGTACTGGTAGGTGACCTGCTGACTCTCCAGGTACTCCCGCAGAATGGTGAGGTGATCCACAAACTGGCTGAAGACCAGAGCCTTATGCTGGTTGCCCAGCAGGTCCTCCAGGATTTCCCCAAAGGTCTCCAGCTTAGCGCTGGGTAGGGGGGTCTCGGCACTGACCAGACGGGTATTGCAGCAGGCCCGTCGTAGCCGCATGATCTCCGCCAGCACCTGCAGGTGTTTGGCCCCGGCTTCCCCATTGGTTTCGCTGAGTTTGGCCACGGCCTGGCGACGCAGCGCTTCGTAGAAGGCCATTTCCTCGGTACTGAGCTGCACCTGCAGGGTAATTTCCGTCCGGGCCGGCAGTTCCGCCAGCACCTGATTTTTGGTGCGCCGTAGGATAAAAGGTTGGATCAGCTGCTTGAGGCGGTTACGGGTGGCGGCATCCTGCTGTCGCTCAATGGCGTTGGCAAACCTCTCGCTGAATTGGTCCTGGGAACCGAGCAGGCCTGGGTTGATGAACCGAAACAGATTCCAGAGTTCCCCCAGGTGGTTTTCGATCGGGGTGCCGGTGGTGATCAGTTTGAAGCCCCCCTGGAGTTTCATGGCTGCCTTAGACCGCTTGGTGGCGGAATTCTTGATGGCCTGGGCCTCATCTAGAACGATGGTTTGCCATTGCACCTGGGCTAGTCGTTCGGCCAGGTCGTCCTGCTGTAGCAGGCCATAGCTGCACACCAGCAGGTCAAAGGGTTGCAGGTTGTCCAGCAGCTGTTGGCGATCGCCGCTGCCAAACTGAATCGGGTTGAGGGTGGGGGTGAATTTTTGGGCTTCGCTCAACCAGTTCATGCAAACCGAGGTAGGGGCAACGATCAGGGTGGGCCCCTGGGGTGCTCGGCTGAGGATAACCGCCAGGGCCTGCAGGGTCTTACCCAGCCCCATATCATCCGCCAGGCAGGCCCCCACCCCCCAGTGGGCCAACCGGGCCAGCCAGTTAAATCCTTCCTGTTGGTAGTCGCGCAGTTCTGCCTGTAGGGTGGAGGGCAGTTGGGGCTGGAGGGTTTGGGCCTGTTTTAGCCGTTTGATGTGGTCTCGCCACTGCTTATCGGCCTTGAGTTCCCCCACCTCATCAATCCACTCCTCCAGGGCGGCGGCGGCCAGGGGATGGAAGCGCACCCCGGCCCCACTGGGTTCGGAAAAGGTGCGCAAATCCTCCAGGCGCTTGCGAAACTCCTGGGTCAGGGCCAGAAATTGCCCATCCGCCAGTTTCACAAACCGCCCGGGGGAGGCCTGCAGCAGCTCCAACAGGCGCTGCATATCCATGACCTGATCCTCCCCCAGTTGGATTTCACCGGTGGCGGCAAACCAATCCCGCTGTCGCTGAATCTTCACCTTAAAGCTACCCAGGCTAACCTGGTGGGCAATCCGCATTTTCTCCCCCTCGGGCCATTCCACCACCGCCCGGTCCTCTAGGTTCTGGAGCTCCAGCAACAGTTCCAGGCAGTCCTCCGGGTCAGGGATCAGCCATTCCCCCTGATCCGTTGCCAGCCGTTCTAGGGTGGGACAGGCCTGCTCCACCGCCAGGGCCAGGCTTTTTTCCTGGGCCAGGTCGCGCTGGGTTTGGAGGCGTTTCCCCTGAATTTCGGCAATCACCAGTTCACCGCCACTACCCGGTCGGTAGTAGGGGCCTCCCTCGCCGAAGGGGCGGGTCAATAGGGAGACCTTCAGACCTTCACCGGCGGGTAACAGGTGAAGGTGGGGTTGGGGCTGGGCGGCAACGGTTTCGGCATCGGCCACCCCGCCGCCAATGTCAGAGTGCACTGTCACCAAGCCCGCCACCGCACTAATCGCCGCCAGCACCTGGTCCTTAGCCGCCGCTGGCACCTCCAGCTGATTTTTTGGCCCCAGCAGCTCGGCAATCCGACGGTGGTTGGCGGTAAACTCCACTACCCTGAGGCGAGTGAGAGTTTCCTTAGTGAGGGCCAGGGCTCTGCCCTCTTTGACCTCTGGCTGCAGGGAGATGGCCAGTTTACCCTCCTTGGCCTGGCGCACCACCAGGGCCGGTTCTCCTTTTACCACCTCCACCGGCGTGGTGAGGCTGTCCTCCCAAAACACCAGGGGATGGCCCACCAGGGCGGTCAGGGCCTGCTCTCGAAATTTGTAATTGTCATAACTGTAGGCATCGGGCACCAGGTGGGCGCAGACCTGCAGATCCTGGGGGGTCAGGTAACCCAGGTTGCTCCCCTCGGTTTTTAGGCGGCGCAGACTGATCACCCGGCCCCGACTCCAGCCCCCCTTAGCACTGAGTTTTTGCTCCTTGGGTTGCAGTTGCCAGGCGTCGTTGCTATAAAGGGTTAATAGCCAAATCAGACGGTAGTCCGAGACCGAGGCGGGGGTGGTCTGGGGGGCAACAGTGGTATTCAAACCCATCAGGGCTGCCAGGGAAAGCTCCCAGGGTTCCTTGGGGCTGGCCAGCCTCGCCAGGGGCTGAATCCCGGTGGTCTCCCGCAGGGCTGACGCCCGCTGGCCGTAGATGGGTTCTGAGGTGAGGTGGGCTAGCAGTTCCGCGGTCTCCAGGGCAAACCAATGGTAGCCCCCTGCCTCCGCCGCTGCGTAGAGCTCCTTGAGGGCTGCTGGCAGCCGTTGCTGAGCATTGTCCAGGTCAACCCAGTAGAGGCTGAGACAATCGATCAGAACGGTAAAGCTATGATTATTCTCCAGGCGGCTGACGGGGGTGTTGGTCAGGTAAAACTTAGCCTCACCATGGCCCTGTAGCACCTGGCTGACCCGTTCTAGACAGGTGTAAATCACTTCTAACCGATGGTGCTGCCGCTGACCGGTGATTAGCTTGGCGTAGCCCTCCGCTTCCTGCAGATGGGGGGAGGACCCCTCCCCAATCAGGGCCAGCACCAGAAATATTCCGGCTAACTCATCAAAGTAGGCCTTGCGTTTGCCGGTTTGCTTGCGCCGCTGCTTGAGGGCCAGGGTATCGAGGGCAATGGTCTGGGGGTAGTCTCCCCGCAGGCAGGCGAGCCAACCCTGCAACAATAAACTGGTATCAGGGTCTTGCTGCGCCAGTTGGTCAATGGCGGTGGCTGCCTGGGGCAATTGCCCCCGCACCAGCAGGTGGTGAATCCAGATTTCCTGTACCTGCACCGAAAGCGATCCGGTGGGGTCCTGGCATTCCCCGTCCATCAGGGCAAAGATTTCCTCCGCCGGGGTGAGGTTAATCAGGGCATAGGAGCTAAGGCTGGCGAGGGCGGCCTGGTAGAGATCGGGATCGGCTTTGAGGGTGACAAACCAGTCGCGATCAAAGGGATTGTTGCACACCAGGTTAAACACCTGGGCGGTGGAGATGCCGACGGTGGGGATGAAGGTGATACTGTCGTAATAGTCGTCTAATTGCCGTTCCATGTAGGCCCAGTCGCAACGGTAGAGACCGATGCGGAGCTCCCGCAACAGTTGGCCCTGGTTTTGAAACAGGCGCTGCGATCGCCGCCACTGGGCAACGGGAATTGGCAGAACCTGCTCCACCACCGTCACCATGGCTTCAAACTGCCCCAGCCGCACCGCCTCGCGGGTGAGAATCTCCACCATCAGGGGGTGACATTGAGAGGCATAGCCACTGGTCGCCACCACCAACTCCTGACTGGTCAACCGCTTCCAGGTCTGGTTGAAGTCGTCGTTGGTGAGGGGGGAGGAGGGAGTGTGCTGGCGCCAGTAGATATCTATACACTCCCGCAGCTGTTTTTTTGCCACCGGGCTGAAGATAACCGACATCAGCTGCAGAAGCTCCTGGTCTGGCGGCTGCAGCAGGGCGTAGCGCTGCTGCAGCTCTTGCCGTGCCCGATTTACCTCAGTAACGTTACTCATGGTGGCTAACCCCAGGTGGCTCCCCAAAGGTAGGGGAAGGCTAACTTTTACAACAAGGTGACCAAGGCTACAGTAGTTTTACTGCCAACCTCGCACAACAGATAGAAGATGATACCCCTGATCAATCGACGATGACTGTAGTCCCTCGAGTCAATTCCTCCAATCCTACCCTAGCTCCCCAGATTATTGTTTGTGGTTTGGGTCGCACCGGTCTGCGGGTGCTACAGTTGCTGCGGCAACAGGGGGCAGTGGTGGTGGGAATTAGCCATCATCCCCTACCCAGGCAGTGGGAACCGATGGTGGTGGGGGATCTGCGATCGCCTACTACCCTGCTGCAGGCGGGTATCCAACAGGCCCACACCCTGGTGCTGGGCACCTCCGACGATGCCCTAAATCTGGCCATCCTCACCCAGGCCCGCATCCTTAACCCCCAGATCCGGATCATTAATCGGCTGTTTAACATCAGCCTGGGGGAACGGCTAGACCGCACCCTGCCGGACCACGTTACCCTCAGCGCCTCGGCCCTGGCCGCCCCCCTGTTTGCCTTTGCCGCTAAGGGTAACCGGGCCATTGGCCAACTGCGGTTATTTGACCTGACCTGGCCCATGTACGAAGAGGTGATCGAGGCCCACCATCCCTGGTGTGGTCAACCCTTGAAAACCCTCTGGGATAACCGCTCCCAGCTATTGATCTACTATCAGTCGGCCCAGACCACCATGGATCTGGTGACGGCGGTGGTGACCGGGCAGGTGCTGCAGCCGGGCGATCGCCTGGTGCTGGCTCGCCAACCCCAGCAACCGATGGTTAAGTCCCGCCAGTTGATGCAGTTTTGGCAACGGTTATGGGTGACCCTTGACCATGGCCGCCGCCGGGCCCGGGCCACCCTGCTGGTCATGCTTAGCCTATTGATCACCATTGCCATCGCCACCTTTACCTACCTGTGGCAAGATCTCAATATTAATTGGGTAGACGCCCTCTACTTTTCCGTGGGCATGATCACCGGAGCGGGTGGTCAAGAACAGGTGGCGGAGCAGGCCTCCACCGCCATTAAGGTGTTTACCGCCGTCATGATGCTGGTGGGGGCTGGGGTGATCGGCATCTCCTATGCCCTACTGAACGACTTTATCCTGGGGTCCCACTTCCAAAGCCTCTGGAGTGTGGCCCGCATGCCCCGGCAACACCACTTCATCGTCTGCGGTCTGGGGAGCGTGGGCTACCGAATTGCCACCCACCTGCAGGCCACGGGCCATCGGGTAGTGGTGGTGGAGCAGGATCCCCATAACCGCTTCCTGCCCTCGGTGAAGAGCTTAAAAATTCCCGTGATTGTGGGGGATGCCACCCTCGCCTCCACCTTAACTACGGTAAATACGGCCTCCGCCCAGGCGGTACTGGTGGTGACCAGCAACGATACGGTCAACCTGGAAATTGCCCTCACCGCCCGCAGCATTGCCCCCCAGGTGCCAGCGGTGGTGCGCATTTACGATGCCGAGTTTGCCCAGCAGGTGCAACAGGTATTTGAATTTGACCAGGTACTCAGTCCCATGGACCTGGCGGCTCCCGCCTTCGCGGCGGCGGCCCTGGGGGGGGGAGCCCTAGGTAACGGCATGTCGGGGGATTTACTCTGGGTGGCCATCGCCACCCTGATTACCCCTAACCACCCCTTCATCCATCAGTCGATCCAAACCGTCGCCCAAAATGCCCACCTGGTACCCCTCTACATTGAGTCGCCGGATCGCACCCTACACGGCTACGACTTGCTGGAGGTGACCCTGGTGGAGGGGGATGTGCTCTACCTGACGATGCCCGCCAATCGCCTGGATCAGTTGCAGCCCTGCCTTTCCAGTAGTCTCAGGGAATGGGGTAATGGTTTTCGTGCTTACCATTGACTCCCCTGGCGAATGCTGCCATAGTTGAGCGTAATTACCTATGATCCAGGGAAAGGCTTAAGGACTGGGTCAGGATGGGCACTGCCCGCTATCGAGCCACTCAACTGACTAGATAATTGAGCTGAGGGGGTTCCCCCAGTCCGGACCGTGGCCGCCAATACTGGTGTGCGGCTGCCTTAACTAGAGTTCTATTGATCTAATCGATACAATGCCCTATTCCCCTAAAATCCTGATTGCCGCTCTATTGCTTGCCGGTAGTACCCAGGCCGGTGTTAAGGCCCTGGGGCTACCCCTGTCCACCGTGCTAGCCCAGGCTGGCCCTAGCTTCTCACTACCAGAAAGCGTGCCCGCTGGCACCCGCCTGACCATTCAAGCCTCCCCTAACCTGGGGATATCCACCCAGGTGCTAAAGGATCGGTTTGAGTCCACCTACGAGGGGACGGCGGTGCAGGTCGATGTGACTAACAGCCAGGATGCCCTGGCCGCATTGCAGGCCGGCGAGATTGACCTGGCGGCGATCGGGCGTCCCCTAACTGAGGCGGAGCAGACCCAGGGGTTGGTCACCGTGCCCCTGGAGAGAGCTAAAATCGCCATTATTATTGGTCCTGAGAACCCCTTTAATGGCAATCTCACCTTTGAGCAATTTGCCGCCATGTTTCGCGGTGAGATTACCGATTGGTCTCAGGTAGGGGGGCCAGCCGGCCCCATTCGCTTTGTCGATCGCCCCGACAGCAGCGACACTCGCCGCTCCCTGAGCCAGTATGAGGTCTTCCGGGGGGCTCCCTTTGTCACCGGGTCCACCGCTGATCCGGTCACTCAGGATAGCACCGCCACGGTTTTGCAAGCCCTGGGCAAGGATGGGATTAGCTATGCCATCGCCGGTGATGTGGTAGGCCAGCAGGGGGTGAAAATTGTGCCCATGCACCAAACCCTACCGGATGACCCCCGCTACCCCTACTCCCAGCCCCGTTACTTTGTCTACAAGGGCACTGCTGGAGCTGCCGCTGCTGCCTTTCTGGGGTACGTGACCTCCCCCCCTGGGGTAGAAGCCCTGGCCAGGGTCACTCCGGCGGAAGCCGCCGCGATCGCCGCTGATCTGGAGGCGGCTCCACCCCCCACCCCGGCTCCGGTGCCAACCCCTGCGCCGGTACCCGCCCCCGTCCCAGAGGCTCGGGGAGGGTTTGCCTGGTGGTGGTTGCTACCCCTGGCGGGGGTCGGGGCACTGGGGGCCGCTGCCTGGGCCGCTAGTCGGAGATCTGGCCCTTCCCCGGCCGTCCCTGCCCCAGAGCCGCCCCTGCCTGGCCCCGATCTAGGCGCTCCTCCGTCACCGCCATCGGGGGTGACGCCTCCAGCGCCCCCGGGGGTGACCAGCGAAGCTGCCGCCGACTTGGCGGCTACGGCCAGCCCTGAGGATATCACCGTCGCGGAGTCACCACTAGAACCGGAGGTCCAAGCTCCTGGGTTTAACCTGCCGGTGACCGGTATGGCAGCGGTGGGGGCCGCGGGCCTGGCCGCCAGCGCCGTCGCCTCCCTGGCCAGCACAGAGGATCAGGCCACCATTGAGGCGGCCAAGTTTAATGTGGTTGGCCACCCGGTGGATGGTGACCTGGATCTCTCCACCATCGACGACGGTCTCCCTCCCCTCCCCGATGGCTACGGCGAAAGTCGGATTGTGCTGATGCCCCGGGATCCCCAATGGGCCTATACCTACTGGGATACCCCCAATGGTCACAAGGCGGAGCTGCGCAGTCAGGGGGGCGAACGGTTAGCCCTGCGTCTGTACGATGTTACCGACCTTGATCTGGGCCAGCAGGCCCCCCACAGTATGCAGCAGTTTGACTGTGACGAACTGGCCCGCCATTGGTATTTGCCCATTCCCATTAGCGATCGCGACTACCAGGTAGAAATTGGCTACCTGACCGGCGATGGACGCTGGTTAGTGTTGGCTCGGTCTAACACCGTACGCATTCCCCCCGTCTATCCCTCCGACTGGAGTGAAGACCACTTTATGACCCTTAACTGGCAGGAAAGTCTGCGGGGCAAGACCCTGATGACCCTGGTCAACCCCCGCTTCAGCCAGGGTGAGACCAGCCTCCACGAGCAACTCTACGCCCTTTCCCAGCCATCGGAATGGGAACGGATCGCCGGTTCTGTATACGGCTCCATGCAGCACGTGCCTGGCTCCATGGCACCGTCGATCAGTTCCTATATCTTTCCCTCCGGGGTGGGTATGGCCGCCCTACCGACGGTGTCGGGTCTGGTGCCAACCCTCTCCGGCATTGGCCTCAATGTTTCTGGCTTGACCATGTCTGGGGTGGGCTTTTCCGCCTCCATGCCCCCGATCCGCCCTCGCAAGTTTTGGCTGGTGGCGGATGCGGAGCTGATTGTCTACGGCGCCACGGAACCCGATGCCACGGTCACCGTGGCGGGTCAGCCGATTCAGCTAAGCCCGGAGGGTACCTTCCGCTTCCAAAGCAGTTTCCCCGATGGCCCTATTGAATACCCAATCATGGCGGTGGCGGCGGACGGCGAACAAAGCCGATCGATCCACATGACCTTTGATCGCCAAACCCCCGATCGCCGCACCAACACCTGGGAGGAAGCCCAGGAAGAATGGCCTAATCCCTAATCCTGCACGTAGGTGGCCCCCCTCATCAGGGCTACCTCAGCCCGCACAAACTCTCGCCCCAGGTAGGCGGCGTGGTCAAGGTAGGTGACCGGAGCAGGTCGCTGGGGGTCCTCAAAAATGGCTATACAGATTTCCTTGGCGGTACGTCCCCGGTAGGTATGGCTGGGGACTCGCTCTACCTTGACCCGCACCGGCAGGGGGATACCCGTCTCAGGGTCACAGGCTAACCCCTTGTCGTTGATGGTGTTGGTGAAATGCTGGGCACAGATCAGACCAGCGGTGCTATCTAGATAAATCAGAAAATATCCACCAGGATCCAGGTCAATGAAGCGTTTAGAGAGTTGATCATCCAGGGCTTGAAGCTGGACATGGAGAGGGGTGGCATGGTCGGACATGGGTATAGGAAAGCAGTGAGGGGTCGGAACTCAGAATCTAGAACCCAGTAGCCTGGCCACCTTCTGACCCCTGACTGCTGACTTCTACATGGCTTATTGATCAGCATTTGTTGGCTTAGGTTTATACCCCATTAGCCTTCTGAAGATGTAGAATTGGCAGCCACTACGGGGACTCGGTTAATGCCCGGCAAACACTTTTCTACCATGGCATGGCTTTCTTCTAACAGGTAGCTAAGAAAGGCCTGGGAAACCACCGACAACTGTTTACCCGCCAGACTAGCCACGTACCAGTGGCGCTCAATGGGGAAATGCTCAACATCTAAAATGGCAAATTCACCACGGGTACCCTCGGAAATGATGGTATGCATGGAGAGCACAGAAATGCCCAGACCCCCGGCGATCGCCTGCTTAATCGCCTCATTGCTACCCAGTTCCAGACGGACCTTAACCTCGATGTTATGCTCAGTGAATAACTTCTGGACCGCCTGGCGGGTACCGGACCCTGGTTCCCGCATAATGAACTGGTGGCCGTTGAGGGACTGAATCGGCAAATTGGCTTTACCAACCAGGGGGTGGTCCTTAGGGCCAATCACCACCAGGGGGTTTTCTAAAAAGGGATAGATCTTCAGGTCAGGCTGATCGGGGGGGGAACTGATAACGTAAAGATCATCGTCATTGTTGGCCATGCGCTCCTGGATGTGCTGGTGGTTAGTCACCTTTAGGGAGATATCAATGCCGGGGAACCGCTGGCAAAAGGGCCCCAGCAGGCGAGGGACGAAGTATTTTGCCGTGGTAATCACCGCCAGACGCAGCTGGCCCTGTTTCAGCCCCTTCAGGTCAGAGATGGCCATCTCGAATTGATCCAGCCCGCCGAAGATTTCCTGACAGGTTTCCAGAAGTTTTTGGCCAGCCTGGGTCAGGTAGAGTCGCTTACCAATCTGCTCAAACAGGGGCAGCCCCACCGCCTTAGTCAGTTGCTTGACTTGGATCGAAACCGTTGGCTGGGTCAAATACAGCTCCTCAGCGGCACGGGTAAAGCTACCATGGCGAGCTGTGGCCTCAAACACTTTAAGTTGGTGAAGTGTGGCGTGGATCAACCTTCTGCCTCCCTATGGGCGCTCAAAATTCTCTATAGATTCGATTCTATCAAATAATCGGTTACACTGGGTCGGATTCTATGCTTTGAAAGCATGACCTATAGCCGTAGCCACCCGCGAGGGCGTAGAAACGAACCGGAAAGCCTGGCCAGGAGTTGCTTTGATCGATTAATCCTGTCCTGGGGGTTCTGGCCAAAGCTATACCCTCCCCTGCTGCTTAAAACCTGAGGAATAGGACCCATGGATCGATTTGCTGCCCTGCGATCGCAGTTAACCCACTGTCATCACCTAACCCAGTCCTCCCCCCCTGGAGAGACCGACCTGTACCTGCAGATCCTGGCTCTGCGCCAAGGTTTCCAGACGCAAATTTTAACCCTGGAAGCCAACGGTGACCCAAGCCTGCAGCCCATCCTGACTGAAATTAATCGCTCTCTGCGGTTGCTGGAGGTAGATGTCGCCTTTTGGCGGAGTTGTCGGCAAGCAATAACCCAGCAGCAGCGCCAGCAACAGATCGGGGCGCGGCTGGCTCAACTAGGACAGTTCCTGGAGGTGTTGAGCGAACGCTTGGGGGATTAGGCCCATGCCTCAGCCTAGAATCGGCTTACCAGGGCAGTGACAGCGGCTAATTTTGACTCATCAAGTTAATTAACTCCCGGGCCCGATCAGCCCCAGCGTCATCTCCCTGGCGCTCATAGAACAGGATGGCCAGCTCGATATTAGACCGGGCCTGGGGAGATAGCCCCTGACCCCAGAGGGCCAGTCCCAGGTTATAGAGAATGGCGGGATCATTGGGATTAGCCTCAGCCACCTTACGATAGGAAACGGCGGCCCGGAGATACTGCTGACGCTCCAGCAGCAGTTCCCCCAGGAGAGCATGGGCCGCCACCAGGTCAGGATTACTCTGTACCGCCTTAAGCAGATGGGTAAGGGCAGCCTCCCGATCATTGGCTTGATAAAGCAGATAGCCTATCTGGTAATTGGCCTCGGCATGGTCAGGATCAAGGGCCAGGACTCGACGCAGATTTTCCTCGGCGGCGATGGGGTTATTGAGGAGTAACTGCAGACTGGCGGCCCGCAGGTATAGGCGGTCTTGCTTAGGGTTAGCCTGCAATCCCTGGTTGAGGTAGGTCAGGGCCTGCTGATAGTCCTCCTGTTGGCTAGATAGATTGGCCAGGGCCTCGTAGGCTTGAGCATTACCAGGAGCTACCTGCAGCAGGCGTTCGTAGGTGGCCGTGGCACCGCTATCATCTCCGGCTTTGATCTGTAGATTAGCCATTCCCAGGTAGGCATTGACCTCCCTGGGATGACGGCTGAGGATATCTTGATAAACGGCCATGGCCTCGCCCTCTTCACCATTGCCATAAAAGCTCTGGGCAAGGCCATAGCGAAAGGTCAAATTGTTAGGGTCCAGGGCGAGGGCCTGGCGGTAGGCGGTGATCGCCTCAGGATATTTTTCCTGCTGGAGATAGAGGTAAGCCAGACCAGAAAAGATCCGGGGTTGCTGTGGATCGATTTGGGCCGCCTGTTGATAAATAGCAATCGCTGCGCCATAGTCTTTGGCGTTCACCCGGGCCTGCCCCTGCCGCAGCAGTTCATCCAGCCGATCCTGTTGGGCGGAGCTGAGGTTGCTGGTTTGGGCTATCCACGGGGAGGAAGCAGATGCCCCAACAGTGCCCTGAGTCGCCCAGGGGCTGAGTTTAGGGGAGGGCACCGTCGTTGCCCGGGCAACTGGGGTCAGACAAGCTACCCAACCCACTAGGGTGACCCAGCCGGCCATTTTGATCAGGGATAGGCGAAAGGGCCTGGTCATGACCACCGGGTTTGCACCATCGGCAAGGCTAGGGCTCTGGCTCACAGGGAACACTCCTTTGTTAAGTTTCTGGTCGAACTAATAACAGTTGTTTATGATACCCCCTAGTTTGCCCAAACCGCTACCTGGCCAAACTAAACCTTGGCCAGGTAGTCCTTGAGCGACTATGGTAAAACCCAATGTATCCGCCTATTGAACCACCAGGCGAGACAGACTGGTGCCGGGGTAATAATTACCGAGGATTTCCGTGTAGGTATACCCCTGGTTAGCCAGTTCCATTGCCCCAGTTTGACTCATGCCATTACCGTTGTGGGCCGAAGCCACGATTTCGTCCGAGGCCGCATAGAGGGACTCAACAATGCCGCCGTTGTGACTAATAAACTCTCCTGTGGTGGCCACAACGGCGGCTTGGGTGGTATTGGTTTCTTTGCCTATGCCCAGGTAGGCCTGGTAGCGCTGGGTATTATCTAGATCGTAGGGACGGCTGGCATTACGCACATGGTGCACCAGGGCGTAGGATCGAGCTGCGACGGCCTGGGCTTTCAAGGACTCCAGGGGCCAGTTAACGTACATTTCACTACCCACCACACTACTGAGGTAATCGTGCAAAAGGACAAAGTTAACGGCGGTAAGGCGATCGCCGCTGGCCATCAGCAGCACTCGGCCCTTGTACCAGCGATCGCCGACATAGATGTAGCCCCCCTCGCCGGGCTCTAGCCAGGCCGCATTGGTGAGTTGGCATCCTTCTCCAACTATGCCTACACCCTGGGGTCGCAATACCAGACTTTGCTCAGCACTGAGGTTGCAATAATTTTGGCCATTCAGATCCACTAGATAGCCCTCTACGGAGGTGGCTACCGCTAACTGGCTAACCCCCTTGGCGACAGCTACCCGCATTTCTAGATTCGTATCAATGGTTTTTCCGGGGTCAAAGGCTGAGGCCGCCACAGATTGGGTGGGAACTCGCGGCGGCGGCAAGTAACTCACGGGCGGAGTAGTCAGGGGTGTGGGTAGGTCAGTATTGGGCAGGGTCTGGGGACCTGGCAAGGAGGGTTTCTCTTTGGCCGCTACTGGGGTAGTGGTAACCGTTGCTGAGCTGGCCGTGGAGGCTTCGAGGTCAAAACGATGGGCCCGGTATAGATCCACCACGGATTGCCTGACCAAACCGGTCGATTGCCACAGCGCCGGATCAAGGTAGGTGACCTGGGGGCCCTGCCCTCCATCTGGCAAGGAGCTGGCGCTTAAATGCACCAGCACCATGCCGGAGAAGGCTAGTCCTGCTACAGCCTTGACCTGGTGGGGACTGGGAGGCTGATGCCAGGGCTTAAGTCGCAAGGTCTGATTTGTCCATCCCTTAAACTGCTTGACTGTAGATGGGGTCAAGCGAACCTGCTTTAATAAAGTTTTCATTATGGATATTTTAATTTAGTACTGACCAGACCAATAAACTAAACTTTTTACCTATATAACCTCACCAGTCCTGGAACCTGACGGTGGCAGGGAGAAATTTCAGCAACTCCTCCAGGATCCTAGACCCTCTCGAATCGGTAGATAGCCTGGCTCTTCCGGTCTGACCATGCGACTTTAAAGCTCGAGAAGCTTAAAACCCCATCATACCAATGCTTACAAGCCTTAAGTCCTGCAAAAAGAACTCTAAAGACTTATTTTTTCGCTAAAAGCCTTGCATAGCAGTACTT
>JBEIGU010000032.1:0-31333 GCA_040381765.1 Leptolyngbya sp. | reverse complement strand
GCACAGAATACTGTCTTTTGTAGCCTCCTGTGGATCTAAGTCTAATTTTTTCTGAATTTGGGCATTTTCAAGCTCTTGATCCATATGGATTTGGATATGTCTGTTTTTGTCTATACCAAATTAGATGCGATTACCCTGGGCCGACCAGCCCGGTTCCACCATGTTGGTGCCAGTGGGCTCCACGATCAGGGCAGGACCGATCACCGCGTCATCCGCCGCCAGGTCCCGGCGCTTGTACACCGGCGTATTCCACCACTGTCCCCGACTATAAACGGAGACAGTGGTGGTGGCCTGGAGGGGCTCGGTGCGGGGGGGCCGCTCCCCTGGCGGTGAGCCACCGCTGCCCTGGCCAATGGTCTCCACCGCCACCGACTCCACCACCAGGGGTTGCTCGGGCAGGGTAAAGCCGTAGCGCTGCTGGTGGCGCTGCTCAAACTGGGACACCAGGATGGCAGGCTCCGCCAGGGGCACCACCAGGGCCAGGTCAGTACCCTGGTAGCGTAGGTACACCTGGGCCAGGTGGGTGATCTGGGGGGTGGTCACCCCCTGGGCCAATAGATCGGCGCTGCCCTGCCGGCCCAGGTCCGCTACCGTCGTCTGGAGGGAGGCCCAGCTACAGTCCGCCAGGGGGGTCTCCATCGCCCGTTGGTGAATCACCCGCCAGTCCGCCAGCCCCATGCCGTAGGCCGATAGCACCCCCGCCAGAGGGTGCAGGAAAATCCGCCGGATGCCGAGGTTTTCGGCAATCAGGCAGGCATGTTGCCCCCCGGCGGCGCCAAAGCTGCATAGGGTATACTGGCTGACATCGTAGCCCCGCTGCAGGGAAATCTGCTTGATGGCGCCGGCCATCTTCTCCACCGCGATAGCTAGAAAGCCCGCCGCCACCTGCTCCGGGCGGACGGCGGGCTGACTGGCCCGGCCCAGGGCCCTAAAGGCGCCGATCACCGCCTGTCGGTCCAGGGGTTGATCGCCCCTGGGGCCAAACACCTGGGGAAAAAAGGCTGGCTGGATCTTCCCCACCATCAGGTTAGCGTCGGTAATGGTGAGGGGGCCGCCGTGACGGTAGGCCATCGGCCCCGGGTAGGCCCCCGCCGATGCGGGCCCCACCCGGTAGCGGGCTCCATCGAAGTGAAGTTGGGATCCTCCCCCAGCGGCGATGGTGTGGATGGCCATCATCGGGGCCCGCAGCCGTATCCCCGCCACCTCCCTATCCAAGCTGCGCTCGTAATCCCCCGGATTGACCTCACCGTTGTAGTGGCAGACATCGGTGGAGGTACCCCCCATGTCAAAGCCAATGATTTTCTGGAAACCCGCCTGGGTGGCGGTGCGCACCACCCCCACCACGCCCCCGGCCGGCCCCGACAGGATGCTGTCCTTACCCTGGAAGCGGTGGGCAGCGGTGAGGCCGCCGTTGGACTGCATAAACCAGAGACGGGGAACGGTGGCACCGCCCTCCCCCCCTAGGGCCCGACTCACCTGATCGACGTAGCGCCTCAGAATCGGGGATAGGTAGGCATCCACCACGGTGGTGTCGGCCCGACTGATCAGCTTGATTAGGGAGCTGACCTGGTCGGATAGGGAGATTTGGGTGAACCCCATCTGGGCGGCGATCGCCCCCACCTGTTGCTCATGGTCAGGGTAACGATAGCCATGCAGAAAGGCAATGGCCACGCTGCGCAGACCCGCCTGGAAAGCCCGCTCCAGGGCCAGACGCCAGGGCCCCTCCAAATCCACCGGGCAGAGATCTTCCCCCTGGGCGCTGTAGCGCTCCGGCACCTCGATCACCCGCTGGTAGAGCAGGCTGGGCAGTTGGATCTGGCGGGCAAAAATATCCGGGCGGTGCTGGTAGCCAATCCGCAGGGCATCGCCAAACCCCTGGGTGATCAGCAACACCGTCGGGTCCCCCTGGCGCTCCAGCAGGGCATTGGTGGCGACGGTGGTGCCCATTTTCACCGCCTCAATCCGATCCGCCGGTATCGGTTGGTCTGGGGTAAGTCCCAGGAGTTCACGGATGCCCTGCAGGGCGGCATCGGCGTAGCGATCGGGGTTTTCTGACAGTAACTTATGGACCCGCAGCTGACCATCGGGATCATGGGCCACCACATCGGTAAAGGTCCCTCCCCGATCAATCCAGAATTGCCATCCCCGTGCCGTTGGATCGCTGGGTAAGGGGGATGGGGGGGGTGGTTGGTTCATGCGCATGGATTAGTCTGTAGGATCATCTGACTCCCGCCAGAATTGGCGAAAATCCTCATCCCCCTGGCTCAACTGGGCCCAGGCTACCCCCTGCCGCTGCAGCCGTTGGACTAGCCGGGCGCAGGCGGGCCGTTCGGTGGCGTAGTGACCGGCATCCACCAGTACCAGGTGGCGATCGCGGGCCTCCTGAAATTGATGAAATTTGCAATCGGCGGTGAGGTAAACCTGGGCGCCGGTTTGGCCCACGGCCTCGATAAAGCCTGCCCCCGACCCTCCCAACACCGCCAGCCGATGCACTAACCGCTGCGGGTCAGCAATCGGGGAGTAGAGCAGTTGGGGCGGCTGGAGTAGGGATTGAATTTGGCCTAGCAGGGCGACCAGGGGGGTGGCGGTGGGTAGGTCCCCCACCCGCCCGTAGCCCAACCCCGGCTGAGTAGCAACTACCGGGGTTGGATCGATTAAGTTCAGCAGTTGGGCCAGGACATCGGCGGTGCCATCCGCCACCTGGTCTAAGTTGGTGTGGGCGCTGTAGATGCCAATGCCATGGTTGAAGGCTAACTTCACCATGGCGCCAATACTATCTGCTTGGGCGATCGCCTTCAGGGGCCTAAAAATTAAGGGATGGTGGGCCAGGATTAGATTCACCCCCACCCCCTGGGCCCGCCAGGCCAGAGCCTCCTCCATAACCGCCAGGGTGGGGGTGAGACAAACCAGCACCTGGGCCGGTTGGCCTAGCACCCCAGGCTCGACTTGCCAGCCACAGTTATCCCAGGCTTCCTGCCAGGCTGGGTTGGCCCAGTCCTCTAACCAACGAATGAGTTTAGCAATGGAAACCGCCATGGGTCAGTTTGGTTAATCACCAACGTAGTGAAATGCCGTTAAAGTAGGGGTACCAGAAAGGCCAGAGCCAGGCCCAGCAGCACCAAAACCCGCAGCACCCCTAGGGGAGTGGAGAAAGAAAGCATTATCGGTTACCCCTTTACCGTCGAAACCGTTGACGAAGGGTCTGCCACCAGAGGGCAGGAGACTCTTCGGGGCGATAGCCCCACTGCACCATGGAGACCAGCAGCGGCACCCCCCCCACCTTGAGGTTGATCACCAGATGCAGCATCAGGCTAATCAATAGGACCAACCAGCCCAGCAGATGGGCCTGATAGGCCAGGTGATGGGTTTCACCAAAGGGGAGCCAGGATTCCTGCATCATCCGCCCACTGATCACCGCCAGCAGGGCCGCCAGCAGCATCAGGCTATTCACCAGGCGCTGTAGATTGACCCACCACACCGGCTGCCCGGGCTGATGCCAGAGCCGTCGCCAGAAATCTGGAAATAGCAAACGCCGACTACCCCAGTAGAGACTATAAATTGCCAGACCGGTGAAGCTAATTAAAAAGAAGAGCCCGAAGGTGCCGTGTACTCCCTGGGCATCGTAGAGTTCCGGCAATTTGAGGGTGCCAAAGCGGCCATCGTAGGTGTTATAAACCCAAAAACCCGTGATCAGGGCGCCGATCGCTAAAAACCCACTGACACCGTGGACTAGCCGCAAAATTAAGGGTTGGTAGGGTATGGACTTTGGCATGGCATCGACCTCAGGATTGCTGATATAGCGGTTTTCGATAGAGTGAGACACCCAATTACTCAACCCTACCCCCCAGCATCTAGCTGGAGTTGACTGACAAAACATTGGCTTACGGCGGTTCAAACCGCTGCTATCCAGACGAAGTCGGCCTGCGCCGACTTATCAATAACCCGCGTAGGCGGGTTTTGCCTGTTTGGGCGCGGCTTCTAGCCGCCAGGGTTGAGAGTTTTGTCAGTCAACCAACTGCACCCCCCTTAGCAAGGATTAGTAAGGAGAAGTTGAGGGGGTACTCACACCGCACTTCACCCAAGTGAAATTTGCTACGCTAACCTTTCTTGACTACTTTAAAGCCCCAGTCATACTGGTGTCAAATCCTAATTTATCCCTCTCAAAGGTCCTTTCAATTATGATTGAACTATGAAAAGCGAGATTCCTATTTAGGTATGTATTGAGCCAAAATCCAGTACTATTGACAGCGATCCCTCCTCGGTTGATGATTTAATTATTCCCATTTAATTTCCGCTGTTTTTCCTAAAACCATGCCGTTCCTCTCTGGATTTACCCCAGCGTTGTTGCTGATTACCCTGTCGGAATTAGGGGATAAAACCTTTTTCATTGGCATGATTTTAGCCACCCGTCATCCCCGGCGTTGGGTGTTTTTAGGGGTCACCCTGGCCCTGGTGGTGATGACGGTGTTATCGGTGTTAATGGGTCGTGTGGTGACCCTACTTCCCCAGCGATACCTGCAGGGGTTAACCGTGGCCCTGTTCCTGGGCTTTGGTCTGAAGCTACTCTACGATGGCTGGTGCCTGGCCCCCACCTCGAACCTGGCGGAGGAACAGGCGGAGGCTCTAGAAACGGTGGAGACGGCGGAACGGCAGCATTCGACCCTGTGGTCGATCCGGGCGGTGCTGGTGGAGTCCTTTACCCTCACCTTTGTGGCGGAGTGGGGCGATCGCACCCAGCTCGCCACCATTGCCCTGGCCGCCGTCCACCATCCCCTGGGGGTAATCCTGGGGGGCGTGGTGGGACATAGCCTCTGTGCGGCGATCGCCGTGCTCTCGGGGAAAGCCGTCGCTGGCCGCATCTCCGAACGCTGGCTCACCCTCAGCGGCGGTTTGCTATTTATTTTGTTTGGTCTGCTGGCGGCCCTGGACCTGAAACCCTAGGCAAGGTCCTGGCCCCTCCGCCTAAAAGTCAATAAAAAAGCATGGGTCGCTAGGCAAAGAGGCCTAGTCTAGGTACAATCCGACCAGGCTCCCAGGGTTAGCTGATGGTTTTCGGGCTTAATAAACTCTCATCTATCTGAGTTCTTCGACACTGACTCCGGCCGCCCGCTGACCCTAGACTATGGGGATAGCCAGGGAGTGAAACCCGGTCAAAAAAGATAGGGGCCAGGGCCTGGAAAGGAAAAATGACCCGATCAATGAAACATCAAACCGCCGATTTCCGTGGACTGGTGCGCTGGCTACTCCAGGAGGATCGAGCAGGGCAAGGATCCCAGCCCTCCCACCCGCCCCAACATCCCTGGTGGCAGGTGATGTGTTTAACCGGGGTCGACTATTTTTCCACCCTGGGGTATCAACCGGGTATTGCCGCCCTGGCGGCGGGTTCCCTGGCCCCCGTAGCCACCCTGATCCTGGTGCTGCTCACCCTGTTTGGTGCCCTGCCGATCTATCGACGGGTGGCCGCCATGAGCCCCCATGGGGAAGGATCCATCGCCATGCTGGAGCACCTGTTACCCTGGTGGCAAGGCAAGTTGTTCGTCCTCTGTCTGCTGGGGTTTGTGGCCACTGACTTCATTATCACCATTACCCTATCCGCTGCCGACGCCACCGCCCACATTATTGAAAATCCCCTGGTTCCCCGCTTTCTATCCGCTCTACCGGTGGAACTCACCCTGGTGCTGGTGATCATCCTGGGGTTAGTCTTTCTCAACGGATTTCGAGAGGCGATCGACCTGGCGGTGGTTCTGGTGGGCATCTACCTGCTGTTGAACCTGGTGACCATTGCGATGGGTTTGCGGGAGATTGGGCGTCACCCGGTGGTGCTCCAGGATTGGCGCACCACCCTGCTGACCAGCCATGGCAACCCCCTGATGCTGCTGGCCCTGGCGGCCCTGGCTTTTCCCAAGTTGGCCCTGGGGCTATCGGGGTTTGAAACCGGGGTGGCGGTTATGCCCCTGGTGCAGGGACACAGTAGTGACACCCCCGATCTCCCCCGGGGGCGCATCCGCAACACCCACCGCCTGCTCACCACCGCTGCGGTGATCATGAGTTTCTTTCTCACCACCAGTAGCCTGGTGACCACCCTGCTGATTCCGGCCGCCGCCTTTCAGCCGGGGGGGCCGGCCAATGGTCGAGCCCTGGCCTATCTGGCCCACGACTTTTTAGGGGATGGGTTTGGTACCCTCTACGACCTCAGCACCATTTCCATTCTCTGGTTTGCCGGTGCCTCCGCCATGGCCGGATTGCTCAGCATTGTGCCCCGCTATCTGCCCCGCTACGGCATGGCCCCCAGTTGGACCCTGGCTACCCGCCCCCTGGTGTTGATTTTCACCCTGATCGCCCTGGTGGTGACCCTGATCTTTAGGGCCGACGTGGAGGCTCAGGGTGGCGCCTACGCCACCGGCGTACTGGTATTGATGAGCTCCGCCTCCCTGGCGGTGACCCTGGCGGCTCGGCAGCGGCGATCGCGCCCTAGCACCCTAATTTTCAGCCTAATCACCCTGGTCTTTCTCTATACCACCATTGCCAATATTGTTGAGCGCCCCGATGGGGTCAAGATTGCGGGCTTTTTCATCGGCAGCATCATTGTTACCTCCCTCGTTTCTCGGGTATGGCGTTCCACAGAACTGCGGATTGATCGAGTGGAGGTCGATGCCACGGCCCAACGCTTCATACAAGAGGAAAGTTCCCATGGGATTCGCCTGATCGCCAACCGCCGGCAGGCGGGGGATGAACAGGAGTATTTTCTCAAGGAAAAGGAAGTACGGGAGGACAACCATATCGCCATTGGCGATCCCATTTTGTTTTTAGAGATTCAGGTGTCTGATGCCTCAGAGTTTGGCGGCACCCTCTATCTGGAGGGGGTTGAGGTGGGCCCCTACCGAATTCTGCGGGCCCGGGGAGCGGCGGTGCCCAATGCCATTGCCGCCATTCTGTTTTACCTGCGCGATTACACCGGCAAGCTGCCCCACGCCTACTTTGGCTGGATTGAGGGCAACCCGATTCAGTATCTACTGCGGTTCATCCTGTTCGGGGAGGGAGATATCGCGGTGGTGACCCGGGAGGTGATCCGGACCGCTGAGAAAAATGTCTCCCGCCGTCCCGTTATCCACGTGGGAGGTTAGGGCCGCTCAGGCCCACCTGCATGGGGCTTGGGTGGGTATCACGGAAGCCGGGATGGGCTAATCGGTCAGGAATTCAGGAGCCAGCGGTCAGGAGTTTGGCCGCGTTCTGAGTTTTCACGACGGGTGCATCCCAGTTTTGTAGCCCTCACCCTAAATCCCTCTCCCAGAGCGGGAGAGGGACTTTGAATCCGGTTCCCCAGCTAGGTCCAGCCCCTAAACTTTCCCCAGGGAACCCTGACAGAGTCATGAAATGGGGTGGGTTTTAGCTGAAGATAATCCTAGGCAACA
This sequence comes from Leptolyngbya sp., assembly GCA_040381765.1. Classification (GTDB taxonomy): domain Bacteria; phylum Cyanobacteriota; class Cyanobacteriia; order Phormidesmidales; family Phormidesmidaceae; genus Nodosilinea. Next base: position 23,921 of record JBEIGU010000032.1, on the reverse strand, counting down.
TTAAGGAGAGCAGGATTGTGGTTACCCCCGTTACCAGTCCCGGTCAGGACCTATCCACCTACGAAGCTGAAACCCAGGCGATCGCTCGCTCCCTACTGGCCGCCAGCCAGCAGAAAAAGGGCTTGCTGGCCCAGATGCGGGAGCAAATCCGCTGGGATGACAAAATCATGGACATTGCCATGGGCAACCCCGGGCTGAAGGTGCAACTGTTTCGCTTCATCGATGCCCTCCCCGCCCTGGCTAGCAAACCCGACATTGCTCGCCACCTGCAGGAGTACCTGACCACGGAGGCGGTGGAGTTACCCGCCGCCCTGAAGGGGTTACTCAACTTTACCAACCCCGAGTCGGTGCCGGGGCAACTGGCCGCCACCACCGTGGCGCCGGCGGTGGAAACCCTGGCCTACCGCTACATCGCCGGCGATACCATCGGTAAGGCCCTGAAGGCAATTGAGCGGTTACGCCGGGAGCAACTGGGGTTCACCATGGACCTGCTGGGGGAGGCGGTGATTACCGAGGTGGAGGCCCAGGCCTACCTGCAACGCTACCTGGACCTGATGGCCGAGCTGGCTAAGGCGGCCCAGGGCTGGAAACCGGTGGCGGCGATCGACAGCGCCGACGGCAAGGCCCTGCCCCGGGTGCAGGTGTCGGTGAAGTTGACCGCCTTCTACTCCCAGTTTGACCCCCTGGATGCGGCGGGTAGCAGCACCCGGGTGAGTGGGCAGGTTCGCACCCTGCTGCGGCGGGCCCAGGAGTTGGGGGTGGCGGTGCACTTTGACATGGAGCAGTACCGCTATAAGACTCTCACCCTGGCGATTCTGCAGGATATTCTGATGGAGCCGGAGTTTCGCCAGCGGGATGATATCGGCCTCACCCTGCAGGCCTACCTGAAGGATAGTTACGCTGACCTACAGAATCTGGTGGGCTGGGCCCAGCAGCGGGGCACCCCGGTGACGGTGCGGCTGGTGAAGGGGGCCTACTGGGACCAGGAAACCATCACCGCCCGCCAGCATGGCTGGCCCAACCCGGTCTATAGCCAGAAGTCCTCCACCGATGCCAACTTTGAGCGCATGACCCGGCTCTTGCTGGAAAACCATGGCCACCTCTACGCCGCCATTGGTAGCCACAATGTACGCTCCCAGGCCCAGGCCATGGCCATCGCCACCCAACTGGCCATCCCCAAACGCTGTATTGAGCTGCAGGTCCTCTACGGGATGGCGGACAAACTAGCCAAAACCCTGGCGGAGCAGGGGTTTCGAGTGCGGGTCTACGCCCCCTTTGGGGAGTTGATTCCGGGCATGTCCTACCTGATTCGCCGCCTGTTGGAAAACACCGCCAATAGCTCCTTCCTGCGGCAGAGCCAGGAGCAGGTGCCGGTGGATCAACTACTGGCTCCGCCAATGCTGGCGGTGGGGGATGGGGAGGCTGAGATCCCCGATCGCCCCTTTGCCAACGTGGCGGACACGGACTTTTCCCAGGCTAGCCAGCGGGGGGCGGCGGGGGCGGCCCTGCAAACGGTGCGGAGCCAGCTGGGGCAGCGCTACCAGCCGATCATCAATGGTCAAGCGGTGAGCACCGATACCACGGTGGACTCGGTGAATCCGGCTCACCCTGGCCAACTGGTGGGCAGGCTGGGCTTGGCCAGCCAAGCCCAGGCCGATCAGGCCATCGCCGCCGCCCAGGCCGCCTTCCCCGCCTGGGCCGCCACCCCGGTGGCGGAGCGGGCCGCCCTGCTGCGACGGGCCGCCGACATCATGGCCAGCCGCCGCCACGAACTCAACGCCTGGATGGTCTACGAGGTGGGCAAACCCCTGGCCCAGGCAGACCCAGAGGTGTCGGAGGCGATCGACTTCTGCCGGTACTACGCCGAGGAAATGGAACGCCTGGGCCAGGGCTACGCCTACGACTACCCCGGGGAAACCAATCGCTACCACTATTTCCCCCGGGGCATTGCGGTGGTAATTTCCCCCTGGAACTTCCCCCTAGCGATCGCCACCGGCATGACCGTGGCCGCCCTGGTCACCGGCAACTGCACCATCCTCAAACCGGCGGAACCCTCGGCGGTGATCGCCGCCAAACTGGCGGAAATCCTGATCGCCGCTGGCTTTCCCCCCGGGGTGTTTCAGTACTTGCCGGCCCGGGGGTCCACCGTGGGGGCCCACTTGGTGCAGCATCCGGCGGTGCATCTGATCGCCTTCACCGGATCCCGGGAGGTGGGCTGCCGGATCTACGCCGAGGCGGCCCAGTGGCGACCGGGGCAGCGCCACCTGAAGCGGGTGGTGGCGGAGATGGGGGGTAAGAACGCCATCATTATTGACGGTAGTGCCGATCTGGATCAGGCGGTGCAGGGGGTGGTGGACTCCGCCTTTGGCTACAGCGGCCAGAAATGTTCTGCCTGCTCCCGGGTGATTGTGCTGGCCTCGGTCTACGATAGCGTTGTCCAGCGCCTGGTGGAGGCTACCCGATCGCTACCGGTGGGGGACCCGGCCCAGCCCGGCACCAAGGTGGGGCCAGTAATTGATCAAAACGCCCAGCAGAAGATTCAGGCTTACATTGAAACCGGTAAGGGGGAGGCCACCCTGGCCCTCAGCCTGGACTGCCCCGCCGAGGGCTACTTTGTGGGGCCCACCATCTTTACCGAGGTGCACCCCCAGGCCACCATCGCCCAGGAGGAGATCTTTGGCCCGGTGCTGGCGGTGATCAGGGCGGAGAGCTTTGACCAGGCCCTGGCCATCGCCAACGACACCGACTACGGCCTCACCGGTGGCCTCTACTCCCGCACCCCCTCCCACATTGAATGGGTGCAGCGGCAGCTGGCGGTGGGCAACCTCTACATCAACCGGGGCATCACCGGAGCGATCGTGGCCCGCCAACCCTTCGGGGGCTTCAAGATGTCTGGGGTGGGGTCTAAGGCCGGGGGGCCCGACTACCTGGTGCAGTTCCTGGAACCCCGCCACGTTAGCGAAAATATCCAGCGCCAGGGCTTTGCCCCCATCGACGGGGTGGATTAGGTGGGGTCGGGGGGGCTTAGGTTGGTGTTTTTATCCCCCAGCTATTGCCCCGATCCCTAGCCCCAGGGCCGGGACGACCAGGCTTTTCGCCTCCTTAGCACTCGGCGGCTGGGGAGCAGCTCCTGCCCAGCACTGCTCAAATTTGTGGTAGAAATCGTCAAGGTCCCAGAAGATTTAAGTCAGGTCGAGGCGCTAGACTTAGAGGCAGGGCTGAGGTGCTTAGGATTTAATATTTTGAGCGTCACCCTCAGCCTTGCCTTCAGTACCCTTAATCCTTGTGAAACTCCGGTTTCCCATAGGTTTCGACAACAGCAAACCCTAACACCATGGTCAAAACGTCCGATTTTGTTTTAACGCCCTACATGCAGCGCAGCGATCGCCGTGCCACCACGCAAATTCTCAACACGGTGCTGCCCTACCTGGGGCTGTGGGTCTTGGCGGCCAAAGCGGCCTCGATCTCCCTCTGGCTGTTGCCGCCCATAGTTGCCTTGATGGTGCTGTTTTTGTTGCGCTGCTTTTCCCTAATGCACGACTGCGGCCACTATTCCCTGTTTCGCGCTAAGGGCGTGAACCGAGGGGTTGGGTTTGGGCTGGGGGTGATTAACAGCATCCCCCAATACGCCTGGTCGAGGGATCATGCCTACCACCACAAAACCAATGGCGACTGGCAGCGGTATCGCGGCATTGCCGACTTTCTATCCACCGAGGAGTTTGCCCAGCTCAGCCCCCTTGCCCAAAGATTCTATGGCCTGCTGCGGCAGCCAATTATGACCCTGCCGGGAGGCTTTTTCTACCTCGTCATTCAGCCTCGGCTGACCTTGGCTTTGGGGGTTTTTGAGTTGATTGGCCAGGGATGGGCTCACCTGAAAACCGATGGCCTCAGAAATCTCGGGAGGATGTTTTCTGATTCCCGTTCTAAGTACTGGCAGACCCAGGCAGAGTTTTGGGATGTGCTGCTGAACAACCTTTGCGTGGTGGCTAGCTGGGTGCTGTTGAGCTATGCTATGGGACCAGGGCTATTCTGGAGCCTCTATGCCACCGTGATGACCCTGGCTGGGGCTATCTTCATCGGCGTTTTCTTTGTGCAGCACAACTTTGAAGGCGCCTATGCCCACAGCACTGCGGATTGGGACTATGTACGCGGGGCCGTTGAGGGCAGCAGCTACCTGGATCTGCCGCCGCTGCTGAAGTGGTTTACCGCCGATATTAGCTACCACACCATTCACCACCTGTCAGAAAAAATTCCCAACTATAATCTGGCGGCCTGTCATCAGGCCAATCGTCACCTGCTGTCCCAGGTGACTACCCTGGGGCTTGGCGATCTGTTCCACTGTTCCAAGTTCATTCTGTGGGATGGGGCAACAAATCAGTTGGTGTCGATACCGACCAAGCCAGGGGTATTGATGGGGGAAACATCTTCTTAGCTGGGGTTCCCCCGTTCCCGGCGATGCCATTGAGCCCAATCTTGATTTTTATGATGTACCCCGTTGTTTAGACAACTCGAGAACGGGCCGATCTCAGGGCGATCTCCAACCCCAGGAACCCAAGTTCTTTTAGTTTAACCAACTGGCCAGCAACGGCAGCAGCAAGGGCCTGGATCTGACCTTCTGACCCCTGATTGCTTGCCGATTCTCCTGGGGAGACAGGGTGTAAAAGTCAGTCATCCTGCCTGATTGTCATAGCGCCAATCGGTGAGAACGTCCTGGTTAGCAGCCAGGATATTCGGGGCTTTTTCCCAGGTGTTGCTTGTACCACAGGGTTAGACATCTTTCCTATTCCATAGCCATAATGGGTACATTGATTCAAGACAAAGGGCAGGGCTACAACGTCTAGAAACAGACTAATGGCTAGACCTCCTCCACAAAACCGAATACCTGGAAGACAAACATTACCCTAGCCTAAAAAACGATCTCACCGAACTTCTAAAACTCCTAATCTCCATCATCAAAACAAGTAAAGTAATTGACAATTCTCCATTCTTAATTACTAACCATGCCAAGAACAGCCATCATTCAACCCGATCAATCCTACACCTTTGCAGACTATTTTAAACTCAACTTCGCCCCCCAAGATATCCTCGCCTACTTCGGCGTTACCCTACAACGCCGCTCCCTGCAATTGGCTCAGTATAAAGGTTTTCTCGATCGTCTGGCCGATCTTAAAACCCGCATTGAAGAAAGCCTGCCTCGCCTTAGCCTGACCAGCGAAATGGCTCGCCGGGAATTTCTAATCGCCCCCGTCTTGACCGACATATTACATTACACCCAGGCCACCCTCGATGTCGAGTATCCGGTTGCCGTCAGTAACCAACTCAAAGGCACCCTAGACTATCTGCTGCAGAACCATCAAATATTCCTAGTAATCGAGGCAAAAAATGAAGATCTGGAACGAGGCTTTGTTCAGCTTGCAACTGAACTCATTGCCCTCGATCAATGGGTCGAATCCGATCAGCCCCTGATGCGGGGCGCAATTTCAACCGGTAATATTTGGCAATTTGGACAATTTGATCGTCAGTCGCGTACAATCACTCAAGATCTCGATCTCTATCGTGTAACCGCCGACTTAGAAGACCTTTTACGGATCCTGATTAATCAATTGACAATTGAGAATTAATAATTCTCCATTCTCAATTTTCCACGTTTATTAATGCCAACAAATCCGTTACCCTGCAAGGCATTAAGCTTCACCTGTTCTAAACCGATGACAGCGTGATTCATGGTAGTGACCTATTCAGACAGAATATTTTCTCCGTCATCCAGGAGCTACCCTACAAATACGAATACCAAAACAAAAAAATCTTTTCCTTTCGGCCAGACCTCAGCTTCTTTGTTGACGGCCTGTACCTGGGCTACACTTTACCCATCAACCCTTAGCCCAGGACTAACAAGCCTGGGAAACAGATGGCACGCTTTGCCTATCCTACTGCCTTGGGAGTCAAGAGAAGCGGGGGCATCTACGCCAAGCATTACTAGGGTTCAGGGCTGTATTTCCCCCAGAATTTTAAACCGCATGTGGTTCACCGCCAGGTTACCCAAGCGGACCTCGGGGCTACCCTCCGAGCGAATCAGCTTTTCAAAGGGCACCCCCTTACCCATTTCCACATGCCACCAGGGCAGGCCCATGAAGAATCGGGTGGGGTAGGGGCCACCCTCCTGCACATCGTCGGGGTTGGATTCCATCGGTAACCAACCGTAGCCGGGTAGGTAGAACTCAATCCAGACGTGGTTAAAGTCGGGCTCCAGGTAGATGCCGGGGCGATCGGCCTGGGCCGGGCATTTGTAGCGGCCAACGGTGCGGCAGGCGATACCGTTCAGGCGCAGCAGGGCCAGCAGCAGCCCCACGTACTCTCCGCAGGAGCCCCGACCCCGCGCCAGCACCACATCGGGGGGATCGATGGCGGGGGTGACGGCGTAGGTGAGTTTGTCGTAGACGTAGTCGCGGATGCTCAGCACCTGGCGCAGTAGATTGGTTTCCGTCCCCACACTTTCCCGGGCCGCCGCCTGGATCAGGGGGCTATCCATGGCCAGTTCGTCATCGTCGATCAGGTAGCGGGGGCCAAATTCTACCGGTAGGGGCGGGGCCGCCTCCACCTGGCGGGGGGTGAGCTGGTACTTGATGCCGTAGACCTCCACCAGGGCCCGCCAGCCGAACAGGTGGCGCTCCTGGGGGGTAAGGGAGGGAAAGTGGAAGCTGGCGATCCGATCGCCGTTCTGGCTGATTTCCTGGAAGGGCAGGCCCACGGGCTGTACTGTTTTCACCCGCTGGCGATCGCTGCTGGTGGGAAAGGCAATCCGCCACTCCACATCCTGCAGGGCCACCACATCCTCCAGGGTATCGGTTTCCTCCACGTAGGTCATCTCCAGCAGAAACCCAGTGGTCAGGCAGTAGCCCCGATCTCGGTGCCAGTGAAACCGCAGGGGGTGGATCAGGGCCCGATCTCGAAAGGTCAGTTCAAAGGGGGTAGGGCCGTTGGGGTCCTCCCGGATGTAGGGCTCCTCGTTGCTGTAGGCCACCCAAATCAGACCCTGATCGGGGCTGGTGTGGGGGGGCACCGCCACCCCCGTCGGGGTAGCAAAGGGGGTGAGCATTTTCACCAGCAGCTCCCCGGTGGCCCGGTCCAGGCAGTATACGGTTTGCTCTATCTGATCGCAGACCCACAGGTAATCCCCCCAGACGGCAATATTTTCAACCCCAATGCCGGGGGCAGGAAACTGGGTAATGCGCTGCCCCGAGTCCCGATCGAAGACGAAGATATACCCCGCCTTCCTACAGCTGACGTAGAGGGTATTTTCCCAGACGGCGACGCCATCGGCGGTATAGGGCAGGGTCAGCACCTGCCTGGGGGCGATATCCCCCAGGGATGTGACCAGCACCCGCTGGTCGCAGGTGATCCAGAGGTGATCCTGCCAGCGAGCCAGCCCCGTCGCCCGTTGAAACTCATGGGCATGGCGGGGGTTCAGGATCAGGGTGTTACTGGTCTCAGGATCAATGCGCAGCAGGTAGCCCCGGAAGGGGTCCACCGCCAGCAGATGATCGCCGTCTAGGGCGAGGCCGTAGAGGGCCTTGACCCCGATTGGTTGAATGGTGGTGACGGCCGCTGCTGGGGCATCGGCGCTGGGCAGGGAGGGGTCAGGCATGGGCAGCGATCGCACCGGCGCTAGGGAACATTGGCTCTATCCTAGGGCAAGGGGAGCCCCAAAACTGTAGCTTGCCTATCCCCCCAGGGCAACCCGAGGGCGACCTACTCGCCGCTCCGCCCCAGTTGTTGCTCCACCGTGGCGATGGCGGCGTTAAGACCGGCCAGGCGCGCCTCTAGGGAGTCGCGAAAGGCCCTCATCATTTCCAGCTTGTATTCCTGGTACTGGCGGCGGGAGCTGGCGCTGGGAGCCTGGCAACCGGAGGGCATGCAGAAGGGGAAAAACATGGTGCTAAGACGGTAGGGGACTGTCTTTAGTATAGCCCGGAGCCCGGCGGGCCCGCTGGGCTGGACCCGGTTGGTCAAACTTTCCTGTCCCAGGCTGCGGTTTCGTTGTTACACTCACAGACGATCCCCTGAGTTCCTTGTTGCCCTGCCCATGGTAGAGCCCCGTCGCTATCGAACCTTACCCCTCAAACGCCGCCAGAGGCAACGACGGGTTACCCGCCTGTCCGCCCTGTTGATTGTCGCCCTGGCCAGTAGTAGTTTCCTGCTGGGAGCCTTTCGCAGTGTCAGTGGCCAGTGGCAACAACCGGTGTTGTTTAGCCAGCGCCCCATCGGCCAGATGGTCAACCGGGCTGAGGTGGCCACGGGGCTACGCCAGATTCAAACTGCCAATGGCCGCCCCATCCTTTCCCCCCTGCCCCTGGCGGAGGAGGTCTGGACCTGTGATGTGGTGGTGATCGGAGGCACCCTGGGGGGGGTGGCGGCGGCCTCCCAGGCCATGAAGGCGGGGGCTACCACCTGCCTGCTGGAGCTCTCCCCCTGGTTAGGGGGGCAGATTAGCGCCCAGGGGGTGTCGGCGATCGATGAATCCCGGGCGATGCGTTGGCGGCAAAATTTTTCCCCCAGTTGGCAGGCCTTTAAGCAGTTGATTCAACAACAACCGGTCTACCTACCCCGCTGGACCGGCTTGCCGGCGGAGCGGTTGGTCAGTCAGGTGAATAGCTGTTGGGTGGGAGACCTGTGCTTTAGCCCCAGGGCGGGGGCAACGGCGGCGGAGCTGTGGCTGCGCCGGGCCGCCCAGGCCGCTCCCCAGAGTCGTTGGGCCACCTCCACCGCCTTTAAGGGGGCTAGCTTTGATGCCAGCGGGCGGACGATCACGGCGATCTACGGGGTGAAACGCATTCCTCGGGACCCCAACTATGTGCCCAGCGGTCGTCTCTCCAGGGAGCTGGAGGAGTGGTATAACTGGTCCGACAGCGATCGCTACAACAAGATCCCCCTGCGGCTACAACCCCCCAGCGGTGGCCGCATGATCGTGATTGACGCCACCGACACCGGTGAACTGGTGGGCTGGGCCAACCTGCCCCATCGCCTGGGGTCCGACTCCCAGGCCTTTACCGGGGAAGTTAACGCCCCCCTGAAGGACAACCCCGACTGCACCCAGGCCTACACCTACCCCTTTGTGCTGGCCACCCTCAACGATCAGGGAGGCAGTCTGCGGCAACTGAAAGCCATCCCCCCCGCCTTTACCAAGGCAGAGCACCGGCGAGAGTTTGACCTGGAGGGGTTTAAGTTTTTTAACACCGGTAGTGTCTTTAACTACCGCCGCATCGTCAGTCGAGTGCCGGGGGACAGCAACGTCAACCAGACTCGCCCCGGAGAAATGACCCTGATCAACTGGAATAAGGGAAACGACTGGCACTTTATGGACCCCCCCCTGGTGCTCACGGAGGAGGACATTCAGCTGGCGGGGCAACGACAAAACTGGTTGGGGGGGCTATCCACCGAGTCCCTCAACTACGGGGAAATCCACGCCCTGATGTTTGCCGAGTGGTTAATGGAAAAGCACTCCAGTCGCCGCCTACCCCTCACCTTTCTGCAGGGGGCTGAGGCCCCCCTGGGTACCCAATCGGGCCTCAGCATGGTGCCCTACCTCCGAGAGGGCCGGCGCATCCTGGGGCGATCGGCCTACGGCCAGAAGAACTTCATGGCGGTGGAGGTGGACCTCAGGGAGGACATGACCGGTGGCCGAGACTTTAGCCCCACCGCCATTGCCCTGGCCCACTACGATATTGATATTCACGGTTGTCGTTACCGGGCCTGGCGGCCCTCCTATGAGGCCTCTGGGGCCAGCATCAAGGAATTTGTGGTGCGGCCCCTGCAAATCCCCCTGGAGGCGATCATCCCCCAGGGGGTCGACAATGTTTTGATCGGTGGTAAGAGCCTGGCGGTAAGCCACATCGTCAATGGCATCACCCGGGTGCACTACGGCGAGTGGAGCATTGGCGGCGCCGCCGGCAGCACCGCTGGCTGGTTACTACGCCATAGCCAACCCCCTAACCTCACCCCTGCCCAGATTATTGTCACCGGACAAATGCCCGCCCTGCAAAGGTTCCTGGTGGATCAGGGCCTGCGCTTTACCTGGTGAGGAAACCATTACTCCTAATCCATTGCGGTACCCGGTTCCTTCAAGCCATGGATAGGGCGGTCACCTAGTCCGTCACTTCAGGGAGTATGCGCAGCATAGAGGGGTTCAATTAGTTGAAGATTCGGTATGGATGGGCCAACCTGACCCGATCTTAAGCCAGTGCCGTTAAAAAGCTCTGTTACACTAATTGCTAATGTTTTCAATACTTGTGGTTGTAACCCTAATCTGACGTAGGCAGGTTAAAGTACCTAGTCAGCGTCAGCCTTGACCGATTGCCTTTCCCGTAAGTGTTCTAAATAAGTTCTAAATAAAGTGCTCTGGCTAAAGCCATAATATTTAACCTGGTTCCTGGAGAAATTACTACCATGCCTAAGCTCGATCAATCCGTTCATCCTGCGGCGCTGACCCTAACCAATGGCAAGGATATTGCTGAAACCGGCCTGCGGCCCTGGGGATCCTACACCGTTCTAGAGGAAGGGCGTGGCTACAAAATCAAGCGTATTGAAGTTAAACCCGGACACCGCCTTAGCCTACAAATGCACCACCACCGTAGTGAGCATTGGATTGTGGTTTCTGGCACCGCCAAGGTCATCTGCGGCGATCAGGACATTCTTCTGGGTACCAATCAATCGACCTACGTGCCCGCCTGTACCCGTCATCGGCTAGAAAATGTGGGGGTTATCCCCCTGATCCTGATTGAGGTCCAGAACGGAGAATATCTGGGGGAAGACGATATTATCCGCTTCCAGGACGACTATTCCCGCGCCGACTAGGGTAGCCTAGCCCGATTCCCATACCCTTGTCACCCCTGAATTAGGACCTCTGTCCCCGGCCCCTAATTCCTGGCAAATCCTCCCAGGTCGGGGCGATAACGGGCCACCGGGTTGCCCTGACTGTCATAGATGGCCACTGGCCGATTGATTTGGTGACTGACGGTGGTCAACTGGTTAATAAAGGTCTGCAGATCGGGGCTGATTTGATTGGTGAAGCTGAGGGTTCCGTCTGGTGCGGGGGGGGTAAGGGCCCGACGCAGGGTTTGGGCATACTGACCGGGCAACCGCACCTGCACCTGGCCCCCCACCTCCTCAAGGGTGCAGGGGGTGGCTGAGGCGCCGCAGAGATTCCCCAGGGTAGTCGTTAAACCCTGAAGGGCACTGGCCGCCTGGAGCCTGGCTTGGGCGTTTTTGAGTTGATTGCCGTAGGTTTCCACCAGGTTGGCGGCCTCTGGAAAAGGGGCGGTGTCAGCGGGAATCTGCTGGGCGCTGGCCAGGGCTCGCTGCCAGAGACTCACCGCCAGACTCCATTCCCCCCTGGCTTGGGCCGTCGCCGCCTCCCTGGAGGCCTGGAGGGCCTGGTCGTAGTTACGCCGGCTGGCCTCTTCTAGCTGGGTACGGTTGGTTGACCGCTGCAATTGCTGTCGATAGTCCTGCAGGTGGGCTTGGGCCTGGGGGTAAACCATGGTGCCCTGGGGAATCAGGGAGAGACCCTTAATGGCGGCCTGCCATTCCTTAGTCACCAGTTGCCAGCCCGCCAGGGAATTGGCCGTATCCATCCGCTGCTGGGCTAGCTTAGCCGTGGCTACAGCGGTGTTAAAGTTAGCCTCCGCCTCCTCCTCCGCCACAACCCGGCGGCCAATGGCGATGTGGTTAACCCGGTATTCCCCCAGCTTCTGCTGGGCATAGTCAAAGCCAGGGCTGTCGGAGGGGATGCTGGCCAGCCGATCAATGGCCTGCTGCCACAGTAGCTGGATATTTACCCAACGCTCCACTGGATGGGGTGGATTTTGGCTTAATTGAGCCGCTGCCATTGCCTTGTCACGGGCTTGATTGAGGGTCTCCAGCACCCCAGCGCTCTGTCGATAGCGCTGCAGATTAGCCTGGGCGGCACCATAGTGGCTGGACCAGGGGGGAATGGCGGACAGGAGTTGGGTGGCCGCCCGAATGTCGGCTTCGGCGGTTTCCACCTCCTTACCACTGGGATTAGCGGCGAGGCTGGCTTCAGCCAGGCTATAAAACTCCTCTGCCTTAGCCAGGCGATCGCAGGACCCCACCACACAGGGTCGGGTCAGCATATAGGCAAACAAACCACTGGCGGTTAGGATCAGGGCCGCCAACCCATAGCCCCAATAATGGCCCAGCCCCCGGAAGACCGCCCCCTGAATCTGGCCCCATCTGGGGGAATGGGGGGCTGCAATGGCGGTATCGGGCAGAGCCAGGGCGGCATCACTGAAGTAGGGCGCCCCCTCTTCGAGGGGCGGTAACACGCCATCGGCCCCCTCCGCTGCAGTGGCCCCGGCCCCCTGCAGCCTGGGCCAGGTAAACCGATGCAGGGCGTAGGGCTGATCCTCGCTTTCCACCTGCAGGTAAAGTCTGACGGGCAGGGGGGCTGGCCCGGACCAATCTTGCCAGGCTATGGTTTCCGCCCACTGGCCAAACAGCCCCTCCAGATCCGCCAGTAGGGCCCCCGGGTTGACAGCCTCCGGAGCCGGGTGCTGGACCCAAAGCAGCAGTCGCCCCCCCTGTTCCTGCCACCGGTCTAGGGTCAGGTCAGGGTAGGCGGGGTGGCGCTGCAGATAATCGATCAAGCCCTGGCGTAAGGTCTCAAAGCTAGCATCGGTGGAAAAGGAGGGAACCATAAGGGATGACTATCAAGAACCGCAAGCTTGTCAGTATGCTAGTGCAAGCTCACCGTTCTGGGGCAGTTTTCTGGGAGGATAACGGAGGGAAATCGCCAGATGCCCGTACCCCTGGGGACCCGCTGATTGAGGATGCTGACCATGCGCCACCTTTACTTCCTGCTGCCCGGCACCAGCCAGCGTTACCACTGTGGCGGGCTCTGGGCTGAACTCAAAACCCTCCAACTAGTCCAACAGGTCTGTAGCGCCAGCGTGGTGACCTACGAACAGCGGGAAGCAGACACCCCATTTTTAGAGGATTTGCTGGCCAACCAGTCCCTGGAGGACAGTATTTTTGTGATCAGTTGGGGCTTCCATGTGCCCCGGCTGTTGCGGCGCCTGGGGCGCCATCCGGTGGTCTACCACGCCCACAGCAGTGGTTACGGTTTCACCGTACCGGCGCAGGTGCCGATTATTACCGTCAGTCGCAACTCCCTGGGCTACTGGGGACAACACTGCCCCAATGGCCTGCTGTTTTACCTGCCTAACCCCATTGACCATGACTTTAGCAACCGCCAGCAGCCCCGGGATATTGATGTGCTGGTGCAGAGCCGCAAGGCCTCAACCTACCTGATTAACACCCTGGTGCCAGCGCTCCAGCCCCATTGCGAGCTGCTCTGCCTGGACCGCTTTGTGGAGGATCTGGCGGGTTTATTTAACCGCAGTCGTCTCTACCTCTACGACTCGGCGGAGTACTGGGCCGTCAACGGGGTGAGCGAGGGGTTTGGCCTCCCCCCCATGGAGGCGATCGCCTGTGGTTGTCAGGTGTTTTCCAGTGTGAATAGCGCCCTGGCGGACTACCTGGACCCTGGCTTTAACTGTCAGAAAATCGGCGTCTACCATAGCGGCTACGATGTAGAGCGGATTCTAGCCGCCCTGGCGGATGGCCACCTTCCTGGCCCACCCCTGGACCTCAGCCCCTACCGCCCCGAGCAATTGGTACCCCGGTTGCGGGTGATCCTGCAGGAGATCAACCGCTTCTTTGACTACCGGGCCCACCAGGCTGGGGATGTACCGGGGCTGGGCAAATCCCGACTGGCCAGGTTACGACTACAGGGTTGGGGAGAGAAACTAGGGCGCAAGCTGTTCACCCGTTGAGGACCTAGACCCTCAACCGGGGGGAAACTGCCCCGATCGCACCTCCTGACAAAACTGCTGAGCGGCGGCGATCGCCCCCTGGCGCAGGTTAGCGTAGACCTTAGCAAAGGGGGGCTGGCGGGTCGACAGCCCCAGCACGTCGGCGGTGACCAGCACCTGGCCGTCACAGATGGGGCCCGCCCCAATCCCAATGGTGGGGACCGTTAGGGCCTGGGTGATCTGGGCCGCCAGGGCCGCCGGGATATGCTCTAGCACCAGGGCGAAAACCCCCGCCGCCGCCAGCTCCAGGGCCTCTTGCAAAATCCGCTCCGCCGCCGCCTGGTCTTGCCCCTGCTGGCGAAACCCCCCCAACTGGTGAATCGACTGGGGGGTCAGCCCCACATGGCCCATCACCGGTATATCCCACTGGCGCAGCCGCCGGATTGTTTCCAGGGCGGCGGCATGGCCTCCCTCCAACTTCACCGCCTGGGCCCCGGTTTCCTTCAAGACCCGACCAGCGCTACGGATCGCCTCCTCTGGACTGACCTGGTAGCTTAAGAAGGGTAAATCCACCACCATCAGGGCGTTCTTCACCCCTCGCCGCACCGCTCGGGCCGCCTGCAGCATTTCCTCTAGGGTGAGGGGCAGGGTGGTGGCATGGCCCAGGGCCACCATGGCCAGGGAATCTCCTACCAGCACCATATCCGCCCCCGCCTGATCAACAATGGCGGCGGAGATCACATCCCAGGCCGTCAGCACCGCAATGGGACGGGTTGACGGTCCACCCTGCTTCCATTGGGCAATTTGTTGCACACTGACGACCATCGATCTTGTCTCCACATCCACTCCAGCCGGCAACCCCTGAAATTATGCGGGGCTTAGCCAAGTTCATGATAGCCTTTAAGGCACCTCAGCCAGCCCTGACTGCCCGTTTCCCTACCATGAGCCCCAGCCCCCCCGATCCCCTCACTCCCCTCACCGACCTGGGCCGTGCCCTGCAGAGCGCCCCGGGGTCGGCCCGGCCCCCCACCCTACCGGCCCCGGCCCCCCCAGGGCCACCTCCCAACCCTGCTGAGGACCGGCTGGAGGATGGCCTGGAGCCCCCTTTGCTCCTGGCGGAGGACAGCACCCCCACCGCCATCGCCCTGGTGGCGGTGGGGGTGATTCTGCTGGGGCTATGGCTAGATAGTGTCTGGTTCATTGCCGCCGGTTCCCTGGTGGCCACCCTGGTGGCCCTGCGCCTGATGGCCCCGTTTTTCCAAGGCCTGCTCCAGGAACTAACCCCGCCGCAACGGGCCCTCACCATCGCCCTGCCCAGCATGATCATCGGCCTGCTGGGGTTAATGAAAGTCACTGGCCTGAGTCGGGCCCTGCTCACCTGGAGCCTCACCCTGCGCTGGGATATTCTCGGAGCCCTGGGGGATTTCCTCGGGGCGATCGGTCAGATCTTTATTGCCTTCCTGGCCCTGTTTGTGGCCTGGCGGCAGTACGTGATTTCCCGGGATCTGACCCTGCAACAGAACCTGATTACCCAGCAGCAGACCATTGATGCCTATTTCCAGGGCATCTCCGAACTGGTACTCAATGATGAAGGACTGCTGGAGGATTGGCCCCAGGAGCGGATTATTGCCGAGGCCCGCACCGCCGCCATCCTTAGTAGTGTGGATGCGGGGGGTAAGGCCAAGGTAATTCGCTTCCTATCCCGCTCAAAGCTGCTCACCCCCCTGCGCCGTGACAATCGTCTGGGCCGACCGATTTTGGATGGTCGCGGTGGCTACGAGGAGGACCGTCTGGAGGGCACCCGGGTGATCGACCTGGGGGCGATGCTGGCGATCGCCAATCTAGCGAGCACCGATCTACGCTGGGCCGACCTGAGCGACGCCAACCTGATTCGGGCCAACCTGGAAAAGGCAGACCTGGTGAAAACTAACTTTTGCCGAGCCATTCTCTACGAGGCTAACCTGGCGGGGGCAGACTTGATGGGGGCACGATTTTACTATGGCGATGTCGAAACCGCCACCCCCCGCCGCCGCAGCGGCCAGCCAGACTATACCACCGGGGTAAACACCGGTGCCGTCGTCGAGGGGGTTAGCCTCTCCGCCGTACAACGCCTCTCGGAGGATCAACGCTGGTACTGCTGCGCCTGGGGAGGACCCGTCACCCGCGCCACCGTGCCAGGGGGCTGCGGCGATATTCCGGATCTATTGGGGCTATCCTCAGAGCCCCAATAGGGCTTCCAGGTTAGGGCGCAGCTTGATGCGCACCAGGATGGCGGTGATATTGTCGTGGCCATTTTCCGCATTGCCCAGCTCCACCAACTGCAGCACCCCCTCCTCCAGATTACTGCGGGTGCTGAGCAGGGGGGCGATGTGGGTGGCGGCATGGCGCTCTAGCACCTGGTTGTCGCTGAGGCCGTCGGAACAGAGAATCAGCAGGGTATCTTCAACGATCTCACTGTGGAGAATGGTGGGGCTGAGGCGATCGGTGTCGCTGGGGCCCAGGGCCTGGGTGAGGTGGTGGGCATCAGGACGGGCGTAGGCAATGGCCGGCTCCACCCCCCGGTCAATTTCCCGTTGACCCACCTCATGGTCAACGGTTAGCTGCCGCAGCCCCACCCGCTTGCTATAGCTATAGAGGCGGCTATCTCCGACCTGCACCACCGCCATGGTCAAATCCTGAACCAACAACAGCATCAGGGTGGTGCCCATGCGGCCTACCCCGAAGCTGGCCTTTTCCTGGTTGGCCTGAAAAATAGCCTGGTTGGCCCTGGCGGCGGCCTCGAATAGCACCGTCTCGCCAGGCAAGCTTTCTCCCTGCCAGACCTGGTTCAGGTACTCCCGCAGGGTTTTCACCGCCAGCTGACTGGCCACCTCCCCCGAGGCATGGCCCCCCATGCCGTCGCAAAGAATATACAACCCCTTAGCCCGGATCCCGACCCCCTTGGCATCACTGACCTTATGCAGGTCGGTCTGGCAAAAGTACCAATCTTCGTTATGGGTACGGCGTTGCCCAGCGTGGCTATGGCCAGCATCCTCCAGGGTCATCAGCTTCATGGGCAAAACCATGGTAGGCAGATCGGCGGTCCCTCCGCCCTCCTCTGGGTTAGCCAGGCTGCCATGGGATTCAATCAACTGCAGGAGTTGATCATCGGTCAGGCCATCCTCACCATCGGGCCAGTCGCTCAAGGGGGAGTAGGATGGCCCCAGTTCATCTCCATCCCCAATTAGCCTATGGGTTACCGAACTATGGAGGAGGGGGAAGCGGGGTGAGGGAGGCTGGTATGGATTAGTCAGGTTGGAAAGCTCCGCTTGCAGGTCTTCGAGCTGGGTGAGTTTACCCTCCGTCAGGGCATCTATAATGTGCCCCAGTTGGACGCCAATCTCACAGGAACTACCCGGCAGGTAGGTCTGCCAGACCTGACCCAAATCCTGCAGGGTGAGGAGTGAGGTGGGATTGGGGTCTAATTGTTTGAGACAAACCAGGTTGTGTTGGTTGAGCAGCCAATGCTGGGGATTGACCAGGCTGGCCAGGCTCTGCCAGGGTTCCAGGGCCTGCCACAGCAGGGTGATCTCAAACAGCCACTGACTCTGCTGCAGGGGATCGGGGCTGGGGTTAGACCAGGCGCGGGTTAACAGGGGCCAGTCACGGCGATCCTCCAGCACTAAGATCGTGTGGTCTTGATATTGAAACGCATCCTGCAGCTCAGGAATGGTGGGGAAGTGGTCTGCCTGAAGAGCCAGGTAGGGGATGGCCGCCGTTGGCAGGGTAGCCATTTCCGCCAGGTTAGCCGGATTCAGTTGGGGGTCCCCCAGCCAGAGAGCCTGGAGGTCGTTTAGGGGAGAACCGGCCTGGGGTTGGCAATCCAGCACCAACTGGCCCAGCATAGAACCAGCCTCGCCAGCCTTACCCTGGGGGGTAACCGGGCCCACCCGACGATAGCGACCCTGGGGGTCCAGGTAAGCGCCGGTGAAGTCAGGGGAGGGGTGGTTGGGGTTGGGCCAGAACAGGCTGTGCCACCGCTGTAAAAGCTGCCCGCAGTGTTCGCAGTGACAGTTGCGATCACTGTTTTCTGACTGACAATTCGGGCAGGTTAACATCACGGCGGAGAGGGAGAAGGTGAGACTTCCACGATAATTTTAATGAAGCCGAGGGCTTGAGGAAAAGCTATCGTTACAAAACATCCCGGAGGAATGTCAGAGATATCTGACGTTCAAGCCCGTGGGTTTACTGATGATTACTAACTATTCCATACTAACCTGCTGCTGCCCTTTAGCCATCAGGGGTCTAAACCCGCACCATAGATTTACGTTTCCTGCCGTAGCACCCCTGGGAAAGCTGGGCCACCAACTCTAGAATGTCATCTAGATGACGGCGCAGCTCCCCAGCGGGTTCCTGGGCGTGGTTGATCAGCACACTAAATACCAGGGGGGGGGCGTGGGGTGGTTGCAGATAGCCGGCCAGGGCCACGTTACCGGTGAGGGCTCCGGACTTACCCTGCAGCCGGCCCGCCAGGGGGCCCGGCTGGAACCGCTGTCTGAGGGTGCCACTCACCCCGGCGATCGCCAGGGAGTCTTGAAATACTCTGGCCTGGGGGTGTTGGGCCATGGCCTGTAGGGTCTCCACCAGGGCCCTGGGGGTAACCAGGTTGTGGCGGGACAGGCCGGAGCCATCCACCAGGTAGAGGGGGCTGGTGTCAACCCCCAGGGTGGCCAGGGTGGTTTTGACCACCTGGGTGCCCCCCTGGCTGGCGTCGGTGCTCTCAGGGGGGCCCTGGGTCACCCCCAGGGTTTTTAGCAGCACCTCGGCGGAGAGATTGTGGCTATCGCGGTTGGCGGCCCCTAACCAGTCCCGCAGGGGGGGCGACAGCAGGCTGGCCAGCTCGACATCGGCGGCTGTCCCCGGATCTGCCCCGGGACGGATGATCGGCGCTTCCACCTGCAGGCCAGAGGCCCCTAGGGCCAGGGCCAGGGCCCGCTGAAACCCCTGGCCGGGGTCCAGCACCGCCAATTCAAGCCGACGGGGACCGGCCTCGATGGGTAGGCTACCCTGCAGGTAAAGATCGGGGCTGCCCAGCTGCCGGGTCAGGATCAGGGGCTGGGTCTCTACCCCGGCAGCCACCGTGGTGGTTTGGTTAACCAGGGGCCAACCGGGGGGCAGCCCGGGCCCAGGCCACTCCAGGCGCAGGGGTTGACCAATTAAACCGGGGGTGAGGACCAGACTAAGGGCATTGCGATTAAACATTAAGCCATTGACGGGGGCGGCGTAGGCATACTGCAGGTCCTCCAATTCCCAGGTGGGGTTGAGGGCCGGTCCTGGGAAGTAGCTGTCGTCCAGGATCCAACGGCTCACCCGGGTCACCCCCGCCGCCACCAGCTGGGCCGCCAACTGGTCGATTTGGGATTGCCCCAGGGTGGGGTCCCCCCGACCCACCAACCGCAGCTCGGTGACCCCACCGGGGCCCAGTCGCCCGTAGACGGAGGTGCGAATCCGGTAGTCTGGCCCCAATCGATCCAGGGCGGCGGCGGTGGTCAGGAGCTTGAGGCTGGAGGCCGGGGTAAAGCGGCGATCGCCCTGGTGACTATAGAGGGTGCGTTGGGGCTGGCCGGGACCAGCCAGGGTCTGCAGTACCATGCCCAGGTCGGCCCGATCCAGGGGGGGCTGGGCTAGCCTGGCCTGCAATCGGGGGACCAGGTCGGCCTCGCAAAGAGCCGCCTCCCCTGGGCCAGGGGAAAGCAGTGCCGCCATCCCCGCAGTGACTAAACCCAGCCCCAGGGCGATTAGCTTGATCACGGTTAAACTGGGGGAAGGTCGGTGCCAGGCCGACGACGCTGTAGCACCACCACGGTGGACCCCACCACTGGGCTGCGGGCCACCACCAGCCCCTCTGGATCCTGGAGGCTGAGGCGCTCCAGGCCCAGATCTTGAGCCTGACGGTAGATGGCCTGGGCGATGCTGTCCTGCTGGGTGGCCAGCAGACCATACCAGCTTTCCCCCAGGTGGATGGTGAGGGCCTGGTGGGGCAGATTGACTTCTACGGCATCGATTAAACCGACGCTATAGGAGCGGGTAATACCACTTAGTTGGGTTTCCAGGTCGGCGATCAGGCTTTGCTCTGGGGTGGGCGTAGGCGGCACCTCGAGGGCGGGCTCCGCCACCGCCGCCACCGGGCTGGGGCTGACGACGCTGAGGGGCGGGGTTGCGGAGGGACGGGTAATCACCAGCAGCACCACCCCGAAGCCCAGCAGGATGGCGGTTAGCAGTTGGTCAGAGAGTTGACTGCGCCAGGCGGCGGGGAGCTGCGATCGCAGCCAGCGCAACCCCCGCCGCCATAGGGCCACAGCCTCCGCCAGGGCGATCAGGAGTTCATCCAGGGTACTTAAGGGGTTGGGGTGGTAGGGCGGCTCTGCCTCAACCCAGTTGGCCGACTCCGAAGCCCGATCGGCGGCGACCGGGTTGGGCGGTGGTGGCTCAGCCTCAAACTCGGGGTGGGCGGCCGCCTCGCCAGGATCTGGCTGGGCAATCGCCCTACCCAATTCGTTCCAGGCCTCTAGCTCAGGGACCGTATCGTCTCCAGGGACGGCCGCGGTGGGCTGGGGAGGGGAAGGATCTGGGACCGACTGGCCCGCCTCGGGAATCGCGGGAATTTCTTCGGGAAAGTTAGAATTATCCGCCCCCATCGCCCACCCTATCCGTCAAATCTACCTCCACCCACCATACACCATCGGTGAAAACCCGGGAATGGTTCGGTAAACCGAAGAGAGCGTAACCGCAAGAATTATTAATAATATGTTACATTGCAAAAGTAATTGAAGGATTGCTGTTTAAGTTCCTTGTGATCCATACGGTTCGTCGATTTTTCAGTCTACCGTCGACCTGGGCTCGTTAGTCTAGGTTGATTCGATCAGTTAATTCCTTTGGAGTGAAGAGCGATGACAACCCAACCCCTCAATTCCCAATTCGATGCCGTCACCCCGGCCAAGATGAATGTGCTAGGTCTGGCCTTCTTTATGATGGGAGCTCCCCATATCTACGGAGCCATGAAGCAACGCCGCGATCGCCAATCTCAATCCTCCGCCTTTCCCTATTGGAATCTGGTGTGCCTGGCTATTACCCTGGCCGCTGTTTTGGAACTGGCTGTTTCCTAAGTGGTAATCAAGTGGTAACAGTATTGTTGAAATGATGCGATTGCCCCCGTAACCCAGCCTTCAGAGTCAAGGGTTAGGTTACGGGGGCGTCAACTGCAACCACGGCCCTGGCCAAAAAGGCGAGTATCGAATCTAGAATACCCCGGTTAGGCATTTTGATCTTAACCCCTGGGGGCCGGCCGACAAGCAGGGTAAGGTTTGTGAGTGGTTTTCGGCTGGTGTGTACGCTTCCTGGACTCCTGCAGCCCTTTGCCCTGGTTCAATCACGCGCCAGCGCGTTAAAGAATTTTCGAGCCCTGCCCTGTTACACTTGGCTACGGCTATAAATGTAAGTCACCTATGCTAAAAAAATCACTCATCGCCGGACTAGGGCTGGCGTTGTTTACCCTCGCCGCCTGCACTCCCTCCAAACCGGTGGCTGCGCCAGACACCAGCCCCGCTGCGGAAGCCCTGGAGGGGCGTTCTAGCTATAGCGAAATCCCCCTCCCCCCCGAGGATCAACGGCTTGGGGCCGATCCTAAGCAAATTGCTCTGGATACCTTTGGTCTGGCGGCCCCAGGGGAAGGTAACTTTAGTCAAACGGTGGAGGTCGTGGAACAAAGCCCCACCCAAGCGCTGCTCACCCTACTCCAAACCGGCCTGCTGGATGATTCCGTAGAAGCTATGCGCTACCGGATGGAATTTGAGGCGAAGGGAACCCAATGGCAGTTGGTCTGGGTTGGTCGCCAGGTGAGATGCCGGTCAGGCCGTGGCTCCCAGGAGTGGTCTACCGCCCTCTGTAGCTAATGCGACCTTACCCAGGAACTCAACACCATGGGTATAAATGCCCTGCTTGGTCATCCCCCTATGGAACCTGGGGAGACCAGGGCGATCGCAATCTGGTTCAGCCCCCAAGCTCAATTACCCTGAATAGATTAAATTGCCGTCCTGAAAACCTTAGGGAACCCCTAAAGTGATCAGGACCATAGCCGTTGCTGAATTATACACCTGGGGTATAACAATTTAAGCCTGGACCCACCTAGGGGCAGGGTATTCAGCAACAGGGGGCAGGAGGTAAGCAGGCTCTAGCCTACTGAATTACGACTGCTGCCCCCATAAAATATCCCGCTGGGGGATTATCCCAACGGACTTCAACCTAGACTAGGGAGCCATTACTGGCGCAGTCAGACCACTGAGGGAACCTTTGCCTTCGATGGTTAATTGATCGGGGTGACTACAGTGATGAATGGCGGACTGAATAGACTGTGCCCCCTCCTGTTCTAGATCCTCAATATAGCCAGCCTTCAGGGCTTGAGCTTCGGCCTGGCTGGTGAACGGACCAAAGTAGTAGGTGCAGGCGGGCTGGTTGGTGCTAACTTCTAGCCACCAGGCTTTGCCCAAACCAAAAAGATTACCTAAAAATTGACCGAAGGTAGTTTTCATTAATTCCTGCCTATGTAATCGATTCAGACATCAGGGGTGCAAACCAAAGGTATCCGAATTACTCTTTATTTATACTTCTTCAAATCTATTTATACTGGGTTACATTTGGTTTTGCCAAGGGGAAAGTTGAATTTTCCCCTCCCACTGATGACGATAGATCTCGTAGAGGGCCATGCCGGTAGCAACCGATGCATTCAGGCTAGGAACCTTGCCCTGTAAGGGAATTGAGACTAACTGGTCACAGCTTTGTTGCACCGTCAGACTGATCCCCGCCCCTTCGCCCCCCACCACAAACACCGTTGGTCGATCAAATTGGGTGCGATGCAGGGGTTGGCTAGCCTGGGAGGAGAGGCCGTAGATCCAAAAACCCCGTTCCTTCAGGGTATCCAGAGCCCGCTTCAGGTTAACCACCCGAGCCACCGGCAAGTGTTCCAGGGCGCCAGCGGCCACCTTGGCCACCGTTGAGGTGATCCCCACCGCTCGCCGCTGGGGAATGACCATGCCCTGGCCCCCCAGGGCTTCGGTGGTGCGAAGGATGGACCCCAAATTCTGGGGATCGGTAATGCCATCGGCGGCCACAATCACCGGCAGCTTCACCGCCGCCAGAGCGGCCTCGATCATCTCCTCCAGGTCACGGTAGTCATAGCAGGCCACCTGGGCGGCAATACCCTGGTGATTGGCCCCGCTGGTAATCTGGTTAAGGCGGAGGGTGTCTACCTCGTCAATCACCGCCCCGCTAGCCTTGGCCTCATCGATCAGGGATAGGAAGCGGGGATCGTAGCGAATCCGGGCATTCACCCAAACCCGATTGAGGGGGCGGTGGTTTTCCAGGGCAGCGGCAACGGCGTGGCGGCCATAGAGGAGATCGCTGTTCTGATCAGCCTCAGCCTGGTTAAGGGGGTCCTGCTTAACGGTTACCCTGGGGCGATCGCCCAGGGATGGCCTAGCCGCCTCCACCCTGGGGGCACCCGACTTGAGCACCGGCTTGCCCCCCCGCTTAGCCGGACGGGAGGGTCTTGGGGCCTTGCCCCGGGGAGACTTAACTTTAGTTTGGCCAGAGCCCTGGGAACGCTTGGGCCGGGGGAAGGGTTTGGGAGGAGTCATGGGGCAGGGGTAGGAGACTATGGATCTGTAGATATAACAGGATAACCGCTAGAACCCTGCTAGGAACCTGGAATAATTAATGTTGCAGGCTCACCAGTATAATCCAGGCAAGCCATCTCTCCTGGCTCGTATTTTGATTAAAGGAGGGGTCAACCCTTTTCTGCTGCTCAGCCCCAGGTTAGGAGGGAGGTTGGTTGACTGACAAAACTCTCAACGCTGGCGGCTAGAAGCCGCGCCTAGACAGGCAAAACCCGCCTACGCGGGTTATGGATCAGTCGGCGCAGGCCAGGGTAATCGCATCTAATTTGGTATAGACAAAAACAGACATATCCAAATCCATATGGGTCAAGAGCTTGAAAATGCCCAAATTCAGAAAAAATTAGACTTAGATCCACAGGAGGCTACAAAAGACAGTATTCTG
>JBEIGU010000031.1:0-32023 GCA_040381765.1 Leptolyngbya sp. | reverse complement strand
TGAAGTAAATATGGATAATCTTTTCTCGGAAATCAAGTGAGTAGGCTTTCATCAGGCCCTCCTGAGGAAGACGCGGTAGTGTAGGATCCTTTGCGTCTCATCTACTTCGATCGTACCTCGTTAGCCCAAGAACCGCTATAATAGCTTTGAGTTAATTAGTAGATAATAGCCTTGAATTAAACTGATAAATTTCCCGAATTCGAAATTCAATGTCAGATACTGCTGCGGTCTTTCATTTGGTCGTGAGTTCTGCATTAGCAGATTACCATTTGTGCGATCAATATGCTCACGCTTTAAAGCCGTGAGGAAGTGATTTTCTGATGACATCATTGACAAAGCTAGTGTTCTTTTATTAATTCATTTGATGTCGGAGCATGAAGTGATGTTGAAATTAGTGTTTCTCTAAAGATAATGTTTTTTGGGCTCAATCCGGTTTCTCGTTAATGCGAAGAGGAGAAAATCAGAATGCTAGAGATTAAGTATGGAGCAAATCTTGCTATTCCTGGAGGACGTCAGTTTTCCGTATCTAATCTGGTGCTTCAGAGTGAGGTGGACTCAGCTATAAATATTAAGCTAAATGCAGATCATCCTATTAGGACGATTAAGCTGACAGACATCAAAAAACTCAATCTTTTGGTGATAAAAGTTACAAGAGCTTTAACCCAAGGCTCTTCCTCGAAATTTAACTATAAGCTTGATCCAGGAAATTATCAAGAGCTAGATGATCCTCTTTTGATGATTGTGGGAACATGGGTCAATGCTATTACCCCAAATGACCTAACCCTGTCCTTCAATCTTGAACTAGATCAGAGTTCGCCTAAGTATTCAAAAGATTATGTTACGGTTGAGATTATAATGGGACGGGAAAAAGCTCCCTCATCTTGATTGGCAGTGTCTTGAGTTGCTGAGATTTTACATCATCTGAAAGGCAGGGCTTTCATGATCTTTGATGCCATGAAGCTGATACAGGCTGCTTTGCAGCAATACATTCTAGAAGTCGAAGAATCTCCCATTGCTAATCAGGAGATTGTGATTCTAGATAACATCGCCATGGCTGAGGAACTAGGGGGTACTGGAGGTAATCAAGATGAGCGGGTTGTGATGAGCCTCGTTAATCTTCAGGAGGAGGTGGCGCTCAAAAATGAACTTTATTATCGATTGGAAAACGGTCATACTATCTACCAAAATCCCCCCATTCAGCTCAACCTTTTTATCCTTTTCTCGGTGCTTCATAGTAAGGAATATGAAGCATCACTCAAACGCCTATCGCGAGTTATTGAATTTTTTCAGTGGAAGAAAGAGCTGTCGTTTACGACAACACCTGCTTCGGCAAATATCTCCCGTGATGTGCAAATCTTTCCTGATCTTTATAGTTTGACCTTTGAGCAACTGAACTACCTTTGGGGCAGTCTCGGTGGTAAGCAAGTTCCTTTTGCGTTGTATCGATTCTGTATTGTCGCTCTAGAAGCAGAAAAGCGACTGGCGGAAAGCGAACCAATCATGGAAATTTCCATCAGTGCGAACGGAGCAACGTAGCAATGTCCATACAAATTGTCTACAAAAAAATCCTGGATATAGAGCTTTGGCACGATTACGATCTGGGGCAACCCGATCCGCCTGAATTGCCTGTCAGCTACAATGTCTCGGATCTGTTGACGATCGTCCCCACTTCCGATTGTTTACGGGTACTCAGAAATTTGCGTTGGGTTTTTCGTTCACACGGACGGGGGGCTACTATTTTTGCCAATGTTGATGAAGTCACACCTGGTAACTTCAAGACTCAGGTGCCCATTAACCAACCCTATCGACTGACGTTTTGGTTGATGGTGCGCGATCGCTACTTTGCTAACTTTACTAATTTACCGCTGTCACCCACTCAAAACCAGATTTATTACTTCTCCAACTTGAGTGATAATCAAGGCCATGCTTTATTTCTGACTCAACCCCTACCAATGTATAAAGCTAACACTGAATATCATCTGGGTCAATTAGTGACCCGCAACGGTAAGACGCTAGAAGCTCTAAAATACCTGGCTTCTGCCAGTCCAACCCCTGACCCCGCAGATTGGGCAACACTACCCGGTAGCCAATATGTTTCGGATCTAGACCGCTTGCCCTGTCAGTCTCCCTTGCGGACGCAGGTTCTTCCCAGCGTGAATCCTGGAGAAACTTTTCACTTGCGATTAGTCGATGTGAATGGGCAGGAGACGTTTACTTTTGAGGACACTGTGCCCACCAATCATCCACCTGGCGCTTCTCTCTCTGTCAGCCTGAATTTCTCGAACCAAATCCCTGGTCGATACCGACTCACCCTGAATGGGATGCAGGTGGACGAGTTTGTTCTGATTGACTCCATGGCCGCCCGCAATGCCTTTGGGCTAATCGAAATTGTCTTGAATCCAAGTCTAGTGCCACCCGCTTTTGCCCTGCTAGAGGCCAGCAATGGACAAACGTTAATTCGCCCCAAAATCTACGTCATGCGCTTCAAAAACCGAGCGACTCGCTGGCGCTATCGTTATGAAAAACCCCATGGTTTTGAACCAGGCGACCTTCCTGACGACTTTGACCTGGTAGATGACAAAACCTATGTCACCAAACAACCCTGGGGCTTGCGCCTGCAACCCCCCACTTTCTTCAAAGATGGCAAAGACCGTCCACTCCCGACACCTGGTGTCGGATTGATCAAGCTTGATACCGACGATGCCCAGCATCTAACCACTGTCTCTTCCGATATCCATTTGTAACTAGATCACCCATTATCGAGCACATACCATGCCAAGCACATACAAAACTCCAGGTGTTTATATCGAGGAAATCTCGAAGTTTCCACCTTCTGTCGCTGAAGTCGCCACCGCCATTCCCGCCTTTATTGGGTATACCGAAAAAGCCAAAGACAAAGTGGTTGACGATCTGCTATTCAAACCCAAGCGCATTGTCTCCCTATTGGAGTATCAAACCTACTTTGGTGACCCCCAACTCGAAGAAAAAATTCAAGTCATCATTGACGAAACCCAAGATGCCAAAGGCTCAACTCTGGACATCAAAACCATCGCCCAGTTTAACCCAGGTGCGGATAATCGCAGTCTCCATGTGATGTTCTACGCCCTGCAAAGTTATTTTGCCAATGGTGGTGGTCCTTGTTATATCGTCTCCGTCGGTTCCTATGATACGACCTTTGGTGCCGCGATCGACCCTGGTCAAAGCGATCCCCCTACCCTGCTCTACCGAGGGTTAGCCGCCATAGCCAAAGAAGATGAGCCAACCCTGATTGTTTTTCCCGAAAGTCAAGGGATTACCCTTTTAGCTGAGCAGGCTGGACTTCATAATGCGGCCCTGGCACAATGCGAAACCCTCAAAGATCGGTTTGTCGTCATGAGTGTACAAACGCATGATCAAGATGATGATATTCTGCAAATTGTTAACGGTACGGATTCCAATGGAACGAATGGGTTCCGTACCCAAGGAGTGGGCACCAGGAATCTGAAATACGGCGCAGTCTATGCTCCGAATATCGAGACAATCTTTAACTATGCCTATAAAGAGAGCGAGGTAGATGTGATCCACAACATTACCAAGCCCGTTGATCCGCCTACCAATACCACCACGACTAGTACCGTCAAGATGAACACCTTAAAGGGGAGCCAAGACGCACTCTATGCAAGGGCTAAAGCGGCGATCGATCAGATGCCGCTGTTACTCCCCCCTGCACCTGCTGTGGTGGGTGTCTATGCCCAGGTGGATGCAACGCGCGGTGTCTTTAAAGCCCCAGCGAACGTTAGCCTGAATGCCGTAATTAAACCTGTTCTCAAAATTACCAACGATCAGCAGGATCAGCTTAATGTCCATACCACGGCCGGTAAATCGATTAACGTGATTCGTGCTTTTACCGGTAAAGGTACGCTAATTTGGGGTGCGCGAACTTTGGCAGGCAACGACAACGAGTGGCGCTATATTCCAGTCCGTCGCTTTTTCAACATGGCGGAGGAATCGATCAAGAAGGCGACTGAGCAATTTGTCTTTGAGCCGAACGATGCCAATACCTGGGTCAAAGTCCGGGCGATGATCGAAAACTTCTTAATTCTGCAATGGCGGGCGGGGGCCTTGGCTGGTGCTAAACCAGAGCAAGCGTTTTACGTCAGCGTCGGACTCAACGAAACCATGACTGCTCTGGATATTCTCGAAGGTCGGATGATTGTTGAGATTGGCATGGCTGTGGTGCGTCCGGCTGAGTTTATCATTTTGCGATTCTCCCACATGATGCAGGAAAGCTGAGGCAACTCTGGAATTCCTGAATAACCCATTCATTTAATCAAGGAGTAACCCAATTATGGCCAACTATCCTTTGCCAAAGTTTCATTTTCAAGTCGAGTGGGCGGGTACCCGCATCGGGTTCACTGAAATATCGGGTCTGACGGTGGAAACCGAGGTGATCGAATATCGAGAAGGTAATTTACCGGAGTATCACAAACTCAAAATGCCTGGTATGCAAAAGTTTGGTAACATCACTATGAAACGTGGCACCATGAAAGCAGACAATGATTTCTATAAGTGGTGGAACACCGTGGCTTTGAACACAATCGAACGGCGCGATATCACCATCAGTTTGTTGAATGAAAAGCATGAGCCAGTAGTGGTTTGGAAAGTGAAAAGTGCTTGGCCAACTAAAGTTCAACCTGGTGATTTGAAAGCAGATGGTAATGAAACATTGATTGAATCGATTGAGATTGTCCACGAAGGTTTAGCCATCCAAAACGGGTAGGTACTCAGCTTATGGTACGCACCTACCCACCTGTCGGATTCTTCTTTGAAGTTATCTTTCAAGGTACCTTTAAAGACGCTAAAGGGAAAACAATAGATCTTTCTAAAGAAGCGGTAGAAACTCGCTTTCAAAACGTCAGTGGTTTAAGTGTTGAATTGCAAACAGAAACCTTAAAGGAAGGAGGTGAGCAACGATTTGAACATATTTTGCCCGTGCGCACTAAATACAGTCCCTTAATCCTAAAACGCGGATTGGTAAAAGACTCGAAGATGATCCAGTGGTGCATGGACGCGATCGAAAATTTTGATATTCAACCAATGGACTTACTAGTACATTTGCTGAATGTTAAGCGACCCGAGGAGAAACAACTACCGCAGGGTATAGAGCCATTAATTACCTGGAGTGTAGTGAATGCGTGGCCCAAGAAGTGGTCGGTATCTGACTTCAACGCTGAGCAAAATTCCATTGCTGTTGAATCGTTAGAGCTGAATTACAGCTACTTTAAGATTAAAACTTAGTCATAAGAGGCGAAGAGGAGATTATGCCACTCGAAATTAGAGAACTGGTGATTAAAACCTCAATTAATGAAGGTGGTCAAGCTCCAACTGCTAATCCAAATGTAGCAGACAGCAGTGGATCAGGGGGACAGGATGCCATCATCGCAGTCTGTGTAGAGCAAGTGTTAGCCATTTTGAAAGAGAGGGCAGAGCGATAAATCATGATAACTGGTGAACTAACCAAAGTTGAAATTCGAGCCTTTGAAGATAAAACCTACGGAAAACAGATCGGGAAATTTGAATTGCCGATTAATCCGGAGCAATTTTCTCAGGCGTTTAAGGTGGAGTACGATTTGCAGCAGGCAAAAGGTGCTCAGGGAAACGATCCGAAATTTAAATTTACTCAACCGGAAGAGCTCAAACTTGACTTTACGTTTGATGGCACGGGCGTAATTCCTGTTTCCAAACAAACGCCGCAAGCGAATCAACCTCGCCAATTTTATAAAGATGTGGTGAGTCAGGTGCAGGCTTTTCTGGATCTGGTTTACGTCATGAATAGTAAAACCCATAAGCCTAATTTTTTGCGCTTACTGTGGGGTAACTTTTCATTTGGGACTAAAAATGGGTTTGACTGCATTTTGAAAGATTTGCAAATTAATTACACCCTGTTCTCACCAGATGGAAAACCCCTGCGAGCTAAAATTAGCGCCACGTTTGTTAACTATATTGAGCAGACTCGTCGCGTTCGCGAAGAAGGGAAAAGGTCACCCGATGTTACCCATTTGCGTAAGGTGAAAGCAGGCGACACGTTACCTCTGATGACGTACGACATTTATGGCGATCCGTCCTATTACCTGCAAGTCGCCAAGGTGAATGGACTGGTGAACCTGCGTCGATTGGCAACTAATACGAATTTAAGATTTCCCCCAATTCAGAAGACAGGTTTATGAGCGATCGCACTATTCCCGTCCAATCGACCTATGATGTCCCGACGTTTAAGCTGCGGTCGGAGGGAACGGACATCACCAATACCTATGACGTGTTATCACTGGTTGTGGATTGGGTCATTAACCGAGTGCCAACAGCGCGGGTGGTGTTGCGGGATGGTTCGGCGGCGGACGAAACCTTTACGGCCAGTCGGGGAAACGATTTGATTCCGGGAAAGGAGTTGGAGATTGCGGTGGGTCACGATAGCAATGATCAATCCATCTTCAAAGGATTGATTGTGAAGCAATCGCTAAAAGTTGGTGCGGGCGGCAATTCTACCCTGACACTCGATTGCAAAGATGCCTCGGTCAAACTCACGATTGGTCGTCACAGTCGCTACTTTGTAGACAAAACCGATAGTGATGCGATCGAAACCATTGTCGGAAAATATAGCCTCTCTAAAGACATTGCCAGTACATCGATTAAACATCCTGAAATCGTTCAATATCACGCGACCGACTGGGATTTCATTTTGTCGCGGGTGGAGATGAATGGTCAGATCATGCTGGCTGAGCGTGGCAAACTCAGAACGAAAGCACCGACTACTAGCGGCAGTCCCCTGATCACGCTAACCTACGGGGCGAATCTGCTGGAGTTTGAAGCCGAAATGGATGCTCGCACCCAATATCAAGCCGTGAAAGCGAAAGCCTGGAGCTACACCGACCAAAAGGTGATTGAAGCTGACGGGGCAGAACCATCCGTGAATAATCAGGGCAATCTATCCGGTAAAACTCTTGCTCAGGTGATTGGCTTGAGCGAATGGGAACTGCGTCACGGGGGACTGGTGCAAGACCAGGAATTGAAAGCCTGGGCCGATGCTCAGATGCTCAAGAGCCGTTTGTCTAAGATTCAAGGGCGAGTCAAAACAAAAGGCTATGCCGATGCCAAGCCTGATAGTTTGATTCAACTGGCAGGAGTGGGCGATCGCTTCAACGGATTAGCCTACGTCTCCGGCATTCGCCACGAAATTCGAGGTGGTGCCTGGGACACACATATGCAGCTAGGGATGGCTCCCCAGTGGTTTTATCAAGAGGCTGATATTGTGGATCGACCGGCTTCTGGAATGCTACCGGGAGTTAATGGACTGCAAATCGGCGTTGTGGTGCAACTGCAAAAAGACCCGATAGGCGAAGACCGCATTCTGGTGAAAGCGCCGACAATCGATGCTAAAGCGGACGGTACCTGGGCCAGAATTGCCACGCTCGATGCGGGTAAAGATCGCGGTTCCTTCTTCCGACCAGAGATTGGCGATGAAGTAGTACTCGGTTTTCTCAACGACGATCCCCGCGATCCGATCGTGCTGGGAATGCTCAACAGCAGCGCGAAACCGGCTCCCCTACCCGCCAAAGATGTCAACCATCAGAAGGGTTTTTTCACTCGCTCGAAGCTCAAACTCAGCTTTGATGACGACAAAAAAGTGATTGGGCTGGAAACCCCCAGTGGCAACAAACTCACCATTTCTGACGATGCCAAGGGCATCACCCTGGAAGACCAGAACGGCAACAGCCTCAAACTCAACGATAGCGGCATTACACTGAAAAGTGCCAAGGATATCACGCTGGAAGCAACCGGAAAACTTACCCTGAAAGCAACCCAGGACACCAGCATCGAAGGGCTGAATGTCAACGCTAAGGCTAATGCTCAGTTCAAAGCCGAAGGCAACGGCGGAGCTGAAGTCTCTACCAGTGCGATCGCCATCCTCAAAGGCTCCCTAGTCAAAATCAATTAATCTCTTTCTCCTCTACCTCCTACCCCCTACCCTCCTTCAAACAATGACCAAACCCGCCGCCCGAATTAGTGATATGCATGTATGCCCCATGCAAACCCCCGGCACTCCGCCGATTCCCCATGTGGGAGGTCCGGTGATGGGTCCAGGAGCACCGACTGTATTGATTGCAGGACAACCCGCTGCCGTGTTAGGTGACACCTGCGTTTGCACGGGCCCCCCCGACTCCATCATTTTGGGATCAGCAACCGTGTTGATCGCAGGTAAACCTGCTGCCCGTCTGGGTGATAGCACCGCGCACGGTGGCTCCATTGTGGCTGGAGCTCCTACCGTCTTAATCGGAGGTTGATATGGATAAGACTGGCAAAGCCTATTTAGGAACCGGATGGAGCTTTCCTCCTACCTTTGACAAAGCCAGTAGGAGTGTGGAACTGGTCAGCGCTGAGGATGACATCTGGCAAAGTCTATATATCTTGCTATCGACCAGTCTGGGGGAACGGGTGATGCAACCGACCTATGGCTGTAATCTCACGGAACTTTTATTTGAAACCCTATCCCCTAATGTGGCCAGCAATATTAAGGAACTCCTTCGCACCGCCATTGTGTATCACGAACCCCGAATTCGCCTTAATCAAATTAATCTGAGCTTGAGTCAAGAGCTGGCGGGTGTGGTCAATATTGCCGTGGACTACACCATCCTCAGCACCAACTCTCGCTTCAGCCTCGTCTATCCCTTCTACATCCGAGAAGGAGCAGGGCTATGACTAACTGTTGTGACACATCCAATCCCCTTATCCGTGATGGGATAAGCCAGCGACAGCGGCAAATTACGGCGCTGTCGCCCGATTCAGTCAAGGTGGATGAGCAGGATCTGGCTGATTTTTTGGTATTTGCCTATCGGTTGAGCCAGCAGATTATTTATTACAAAGCTAATCCTCAACCTACCGATGGACAACCCGACCTGACTGATAATCAAGCCGATGGTAACTGGAAAGCTTTTTTTGGCAGTAGTGCGTCGGTGCAACTGGCGCTCATCAGCAAAACACGTCCGCAGAAAGTGCGGGAAGTTTACAATCAACGGTTACAAATTTTTCTAGGCGATCGCACGGCTGCTAATCTGGGTGCGGTTCTGCAAATCTGGGGTCAGATCTTTGAACGCATCCATGCCTGGTATATAGACCTAGCCACTTATCTACCCTTTCAGTCAATCATCTGTGGACTGGTAAAAAGTAACCTGCGGGAAGCTCTACTGCGTCTCTGGGCATTTGAGCGGTTCTACATTCAAGAAACCGGACAAGCGATTATCGAAACAACATTGATTCAAGGTTTGAATTTATATCAACGCTTTAATCAAACGTTTAATCTAAAAATTAATCTCGATGTTCCCCCCGTCGCCGATGCTACGCCCCTAAACCGAACAATTTTTGAAGCGCGTACTGAATTGGATCGCGTCTTCCAAATTCTGTTTCAGAACTATCGTCAAATTATCCAACAGGCATCCGGCTATATTACTCACAGTCTGGAATCTCGTCAGGATCATCCCCCCCATCTCGCTTTATATCTGGCATTTTGGGCTGTGCTGCAACCGGCACGGCATGACCTGAACCGCATGACCCAACGCCACCTCGATTTCTTTTACCGCAAGGTGTTGGGGTTCCCAGAAAAACTGATTCAACCCGACCGGGCGCACCTCATTTTTGAACTTGCAAAATTTCAGGAGGAATACAAACTCAACCAGAACACTGCCCTGAAAGCCGGAAAAGATGCCCGTGGCGTAGAGTTAATTTACAAGCTGAACGAAGACATTGTTCTTCACAAAGCCCAGGTCGCCAGTCTTAAAGGACTCTTTTTAGCCTCGCAGACAATGGATAAGGGCAAGCAACTAACAGGGTTACATGCTTCTCCGAACGCTAACTCTGCTGATGGTGAAGAGGGTGAATTTCCTAAAGATCAGGTACTGAAAGCTTGGAAACCGTTTGGAGATGATAAGCGACCTCAAGCAACGGTGGGATTAGCGATCGCGTCAGATATTTTTTATCTCCAGGAAAGTAGCTGCATCATTGTTTTGACCCTCACCTTCGACAAGGAACCTGTTGGGGTAAGAGTAAGCGATTTACACACAATGTTTGTCGTAGATTTCAGCGGTGAAAAAGGCTGGATTGTAGGCAGCATTCTTGGGTCTAAGGATTCTGGGCCAGTCACTTCCAAGGTGGAGCTAACGGTAAACTTGACTGCTGATCACGATCCGATTGGAGGGTATCATAGTGGGCTGCCTGGTGCAGCACTTTCAACCGATAAACCTGTCGCTCGCTTACGTTTGAACGATCAGGTGAAGGTTAATAAACTATCGCCGTACAACTATTTTCGGGATCTCAAACTGACTAATCTGACCATTAAGGTTGATGTTGATACTATTCGTAACTTGATCGTGCAAAATGATGTATCTGTATTAGATCCTAGTAAACCATTCCAACCGTTTGGTTTTAGACCTGCGGAAGAATCAACTTTCTATGTTGGTAGTAAAGAAATTTTTCAAAAAGAACTAACGTCTCTCCTCCTTAAAATTACGTGGGAAGGATTACCCGGAAATCTAGCTGCACACTATCGTGGCTATTATGTAGATGAGGATCCTAACTCGCCAGACTTTACCAGGTTTTTAGCATCGGTTGCGCGGCTTACCCAGAATACTTGGTCGAGTAAGGGCTTAGCTGAAACATACAATCTCTTTAGCCTAGAAAATAGTGAGGAACTGGTGAAACAACTTCCTCTGCCTGGAGAGACCATTAATAGCGTAACTGGTTATAACCTTCAAACTAGAAATGGTTTCTTACGATTTTCCCTCCGACAAAGCTTCTTGCATGATGAATTTGTAAGTAAGTATGCTCTACAGGTATTAGCGTCTGCCAAGAATTTTAAGAAGCAGCAATATGTTAATGGAGCCGTTTACGAAATCATTGATGACAAGGGAAATAGCACTTTAAAACGTTGGAAACCCAGCGATACTTTGTCAGGAAATATTGCGCCCATTCCCCTAAATGAACCCTATACCCCAGTCATTCGCTCTATTACATTCAGCTATGGAGCTATAGCCAATCAAAAGGATTATCAGCTTTTTCATTTATATCCTTTTGATGGATTTAGCGAGATCGCCTCTCTCCCCAACCCACTTTTCCCGACATTTGTGGATGAAGGGACACTGTACATCGGCATTCAGGATTTGAATCCACCAACAGCATTACCGTTGCTGATTCAGGTCGCTGAAGAAACGGCGGATACGGATTTACTGAAGGCGACCGTCCAGTGGTCATACTTGTCGAACAATACCTGGCAGCCCTTTCAACAACACCAGATCGTTTCGGATGGCACAAATGGGTTGATTACTTCCGGCATTGTGCGTCTGGCGATTCCGGCAGAGATTACCCTGGGAAATACAATTCTCGACCCAGCATTTTACTGGCTAAAAGTAGCTGTTGCCGAGCGCAGTCGTGCAGTGTGTCAAATGATTGGGATTTACACCCAATCTGCCCTGGCGATCTTCAGCGACCAGGGAAACGACCCGGCTCATCTAACCAAACCTCTGCCCGCAGGAGCGATCGCCAAACTGGTAGATCCTCAGCCTGAGGTTAAAAAGATTGAGCAACCCTATCCATCCTTTGGTGGACAGGGAAAAGAAGTGCCTGCCAATTACTACGTTCGGGTGAGTGAACATCTGCGTCACAAAGGGCGGGCTGTCACCATTTTTGACTACGAGCGATTGGTGTTAGAACGATTCCCCGAAATCTATAAAGTTCGCTGCATCAACCACGCTCACATCAATGACACCATTTCAGATCCAACACGAGACAATTTACAGGAATTAGTACCCGGTTCTGTCACGCTGGCGGTGATTCCCGATCTTTCACACCGCCCGACTACGAACGATTTGGAACCTAAAGTCAATGTCAGTTTGCTAGAAGATATTCGCAAATATCTGGTGGACTTTAGCTCACCCTGGGTGGATATTCGAGTCGTAAATCCTCGTTATGAAGCGATTCAAGCTGAGTTTTGGGTAGAGTTTAAATCACCCTACAAAGATAATTTTGGTTATTATCAGCGCGAGTTGCAGCGCGAGATCATTGGCTTTCTGTCGCCATGGACGGCGAACAGTGGTGCTGAAATTCATTTTGGAGGCAAGGTGTATCGGTCTTCGATTCTCAATTTTGTCGAAAAACAGCCCTACGTGGATTACGTCCTCAATTTTCAGATGCACCGGGGCGATGAACTGAATTTGCGGGAGGTCGTTGCTTCCTCTGCCCGGTCCATTCTGGTGTCCGTACCATTTTTTGAAAATCCCACCCATTCCCAAGGACATCTGATCAAAGCTGTGGAAACCTGCGCGGCCAATCGCCCCATTGCTTCTGACAGATTAGGTTATCAAGCACTCGATCAGTTAATGTTGGAGGAAAGCCCCCATGTTTACCCTCAAACCTAATACGATGATTTTGAAAAATCGCAACGAACTTAAAAGTTTGTTTAAGAACAAAAGCCGCTTGTCTGAAGTACATTTTGCGGCGTTGATCGAGTCGGTGCTGAACAAGCGTGAGGATCAATTTCATGGGGTCTGGCAGAGCGATCGCACCTATCGCAAGGGCGATGTCGTCATTCATCAGGGAACGCTCTGGGAGATGATAAGCCACAATGAAATTTGCTCTCATGACACACCAGGAAAGGACAAAGGAAACTGGCAATCGATCATCGTTCCCATCAATGGAGGGATGCTCCGAAGTATGACTCTATATCAGAATATGAATACAGATCAGATCGATACATGGCAGCGGTTGACAACCGTACTTGAAACAGTCAAATTATTGCAGCCCATCAGCTTTCACTGGAAAAGCGATTCGGGCTTTGACCCCGCGAAGGAACAACTGGGACTGCTGGCGGATGAGCTAGAGGCTGTTTTTCCGCAGGTGGTCAATAAGGAAACTGATGGAACGGCGGCGATCGCCTACCAGAATTTAGTTCCCATTTTGATTCAGTCAATTAAGGAATTGTTGGAGCAACGTGACCAGCTCCAACAAGCTTTGCAAACACTGCAAACAAGCTTTGAGGAGTACCAGCAGCAAACAGAACAGCGCTTGCAAGAACTGACAGCGCGAATTGAGTCGTAGCGCCGTCGCCCCAGCCCCAAGATAGGCAACCCAGGATAGAATGCCATGCCAGACTATCTCACGATTTCCAAGCAGAACCCTACTTTCCCCGCATACCTGGACTTTCAGGCGTTGCGACGGATTGGGATTGATCATATGCAGGCACTCTCCGGTCAGATCTGGACAGACTACAATCTGCATGATCCCGGTGTGACGATTCTGGAGGTATTGTGTTATACAATTACGGATCTGGGCTACCGCAACAATTTGGATATCACCGATCTGCTGGCGTTGAACCCAACAAACTCAGACAGTACGGAAACCAATTTCTTCACGCCCGACCAGGTATTGACCTGCAACCCTGTAACCGTTTTGGATTGGCGGAAGCGATTAATCGATATTCCAGGGGTACGCAATGCCTGGTTAGAGAAGGTGGAAACCTACGAGCCAGCAATTTATGTGGATCGGCTCCGGGGACAATTACAATACACACCTCCCGTCGATCAAGTGCTGCGACTCCATCCTAAAGGGCTGTATCGTGTGTCTCTGGATCTGCAACCAACCCCACGCAAAGATGCCTGCGGACAACTCGATTTAACCTGGACGGAGACACAGGATCAGGTAAAAGCGGTGCTGTGCCACTACCGCAACCTGTGCGAGGACTTTCTGGATGTCGTGGTTTTGGGAGAGGAAGAAATTGCCCTCTGTACCGATATCGAACTGGAGGTGGGAGCCGACCCCGAAGATGTGCAGGTCGAAATTTATGTGCGGGTGCAGGAATTTTTAGTCCCCCAGTTAAGGTTTTATAGTTTGCAAGACCTGTTAGCCCAGGGAAAAAAACCAGCAGAGATTTTTTCGGGTCGGCCTTCGGCTTTGTACGATGCCAGAACAATCTACGCCAGCCACGGTTTTATTAATCTCGACGAGTTAACAGATCTGGAGCCACCCAAGGTTCTCCATACTTCTGATCTCTATCAAATTATTCTAGAGATTCCAGGAGTGCGGGCGATCAAAAAACTGAGCATCATCAATTACATCAATGGATTGCGTCAGTCGGAAGGCGATGCATGGTGTCTGTATCTGACGGATCAGTATCGTCCGGTGTTGAGTCTAGCCGAATCGAGGGTGACCTTCTTTAAGGGAGACCTGCCCTTTAGAACCGACCCTGATGAGGTTGAGCGGCGTTACTACGAACAGCAGGCTGCCTCTATCAAAGCCCTGCGAAATCGGACGGAACTGGATTCTCCGATACCGGGGGGGATTTATGGCGATCTGGCTGATCACTACTCCATCCACCACGATTTTCCCCTCACCTATGGGGTGGGTGAAGAGGGTCTGCCAGAAACTGCAACGCCGCTACGCAAGGCTCAGGCGCGGCAGTTGAAGGGCTATCTCATCTTTTTTGACCAGGTATTAGCGAACTATCTGGCGCAGCTTGCCAACGTGCGATCGCTCTTTTCCTGGAGCCAGCCCGAAGGCAACTCCGACCCCCAACATCAGCGAACCTACTTCACTCAAACTTTGTCGAATGTTCCCGATGCAGAGGATGTGATCCAGCCGGTCTGGTCTGCGTCAAATTCGCCGATTGCAGAATGGCCAGAATCAAAGTCCTTTACCAATTACCAGTCCTGGTTGGCGGCGGTTCGAGAGGACCCCGATACTTATGGAGATCGCCGCAATCGATTTCTCGATCACTTACTGGCTCGTTTTGCCGAAAGCTTTACCGATTATGTGTTGCTCAACTATCACATGGATGGGGGGCGACGCGATGACAGGGCCATCATTCACGATAAGGCTCGTTTTTTGGAGGAATACCCAGCCCTGAGCCGCGATCGCTTCCGGTCATTCAACTATTGCGATTGCCAGAGTGGTGTGGCGGGTCTCTGGGATACGGACAACGTGCCGGGATTGCAGACGCGGGTGTCTCGATTACTGGGCATGACCGATGCTCGACGGCGATCGCTGAATCATTACCGAATTTCGGAAAACACCTTTAAGCTCACAATTCAATGGAATGGCGTACCACCGTTGGAGGTCAGGCAGTTCGATGCAAAGCTGGAGAATGCTCAGGCTCACCGTGATGCCATTCTAAGGCAGGCATCAAATGCCAATAGCTATCACCGCCTGACCTACCGCTTTTACTATCACTACAGTTGGGATGTGGTTGATCGCCAGGGGCAGCCTTTGGTCACCTACAATCGCGCTTTTCCCACTCCGGTGGAACGCAATGCTGTGCTGAAACCGTTAGTCTCTGCGCTGGCTGATGTTTTGGATTCGATCACCTCCACCGGTTCACCCCCACTTTCCAGCCTGATTTCGGTTCAGCCTGATGATCAAAACAAATACACATTTCAACTGGTGATTCCACTTGCCGATGCAGCTCTGACGCTGGGTTCTTCAGTGGAATTTACCAGCATTCTCCGCTATGTCAATGAGTCCGAAGCCAGAGCCGCTGCCGAACAAGCGCTGCATCAGATCACCGAACAGAGTGCCTATCAAAAAATTCGATTGCGCCGTGATGATGCAACGGAGCGAGTGGCGGGAACTCCAAAGACCTTTACCTACTACGGCTATGGTCTGGTGGATGACCAGGGCAATTTGCTGGCAGAAAGCCGCGATCGCTACCCCACCATTGCCCAGCGAGATACAGTGCTGCAAAACTTCCTCCACTCCCTTCCTGGCACCCAACCTACCGTCGAGATATCAAACCAGCCTCCTCTTTACACTGGCAGAATTGAGGATGCCACCGGTCAGGTTCTTTTGCAGGGCACCCAGTTGTTTGAGACATCGGAACAAGCCTGGGCGCAGGGTGATACGCTGGTTGAACTGATTCTGGAACAGGCCAATTTTCGTCTAATCGATGCGGAGTCAGGCAATTCTATCTATCGATGGGAACTGACCAACGAGGGAAAGGATCAGATTTTTGGGATACCCCTGCAATCC
Organism: Leptolyngbya sp.; assembly: GCA_040381765.1. Lineage (GTDB taxonomy): Bacteria > Cyanobacteriota > Cyanobacteriia > Phormidesmidales > Phormidesmidaceae > Nodosilinea. Next base: position 15,982 of record JBEIGU010000031.1, on the reverse strand, counting down.
TTTACAACTGCGAAAGCACGGGATGAGGCGATCGCCTCGCTGCAAACCCGCGTGAATGACGAAGGCTTTCACCTGGTTGAACATCTCCTGCTGCGCCCTCGCCACGCCCCACCAGAACCTGTCTGCTCCTTCGCACCGAATGACCAACTGTGGGAGGGTGTGAATCCCGCAAATGCCATTGCGTTTCGGGCCAACCTGGTGGTGCAGGATAACCAGGCGGAATACTCGTTTACCGTTTTGGATGAACAGGGAGATCTGCTGTTTTCATCCCAACCATTTTCAACTCAGGGGGAGCGAGACCGGGCGATGGAGTTGATGTTGCTGAGTGGGTTGCCCCCCGAAGCAACGGGACAACCTCCGGTTGATCGCTACAGAACGCGCCGTAGTCGCCAGAGACACTCCTTTACTGTAATTGGAGATCGCAATCAAACGCTGGGACAGAGCCGCTCGTTTACGTCGCTAGCAGAATTAGAAGAGCAGAAACAATGGCTACAAAGCAACCTGCACAAGTTTGCCGCCCAGGTTGGTTTAGAGCGCGAAGCCCTGAGACGCTGGCACGAGCAGCAGGAACCCAGGGATAACTATGACCTCACTCAGGTCTCGCGATCGGGACAACCTGAATTTGAACGGTTTTTGAATCCAGACCGCGATCGCTACTACTTCCATCTCAACGATTGTCGAGGCAATGTCCTGTTTTATAGTGAGGCGTACAGAGGCAGAGCCTCACGGGATCGAGGCGTGCGTTCTGTCATTCGTAATTCTATTCTTGAAGAACACTACACGCTGAAAAAAATTCCGGGCAGCGATCGCACCCTTTATTTCTTCACGCTGCGTGCAGGGAACGGTCAGGAAATCGGTCGTAGCCGCTATTTTGATGAATTTTGGAAATTAGAAGTTTGTCTGGATTGGTTTCAGCACAACGTCCATCGATTTGCAGCCGAATTTGGGGTGAATTTAGACGTACCTGGGCGATTGATCGAGCCTGAGGCGATCGCAGATCCCTTCCTGCCAATTAGCAAATCTCCTTCCTTAGATAGTCCCCCCTGCACTGCTGCCTCGGATCCCTATTCTTTCTGGATCAGTGTTGTTCTCCCCTACTGGCCTACTCGCTTTCGAGAGATGAATTTCCGTCGATTAGTGGAACGGACACTTCGCCTGGAAACCCCGGCTCACGTCGCATTAAAAATTTGCTGGGTGAATGTGGTTCAGATGCACGAATTTGAGGAGGCATATCGTGACTGGCTCGAACAACTGCACCTGGATGCCTGCCGCGACGGGAGCTGTCGCTTCACGGCAGCCTTAAACCGTTTGATTGATATTCTGTCTCATCTCAATAATGTCTATCCGGAGGGAACGCTTCACGACTGCGATGAAAGTAGCTCAGATGATAATCCAATCCTGCTGAATCAAACCGCATTAGGAACTGCCAACAAGTAAGGCCATGAATACCATCACGAACAGAAATGGAAATGGAAATGGGAACGGGAGTTTGCCCTTTGAGCCGAACCGGGTACCGATTTTTGAACCGAACCAGGTATTAAAAAATACGGATTTGAACAGTATTGTGACTTACCTGGATAGCCACAATCGATTGACTCGCACCCATTTGATTGGCATGGGGATTGTTTGCGGGTTAGAAGTGAAAGCAAAGCTATCAACACCCCAGGGTGTGGATGAAATTTGGATCACGGCAGGATGCGGCATTACTTCAGAGGGATTCTTCGTCCGGTACTTGCCTGCATCGGATGATACGGCAAACCAGGATCGCTTTACCCATTATCAAAATCAGTCCGTAGCCAAGAATCGGTTGATTTCTGGTGCTTCCAAAGATGAGCAGTTTGAGTTGAAGGAGCTGATTTCAGCCACCAAGGTTCAGGAAAATCCAACCTCAAAGGAGATTCATCCCCTCACCGACCTGACGAATATCGGGCAACAGGTTGTCCTGATCCTGTGTGATTGGAAGGATGAGTTGAGGGATTCCTGCCTGGTGGACTGTGACGATCGGGGGCGCGATCGCCAGTTTTCCCTGCGCTTTTTCCTGATTAACCCAACTCAGGCCACTGGCTCCACTGTCGTCAGTGCAGAGGAGCTGCTGCGGAGTGGTTTTGAAATTGATCCACCCCAATCTCTTGAATCAGCATTTAGAAGTTGGTTTGAAGTACCCGATTGCCACATCGATCGCCCAGGTTACTCAACTAAATCGGATCGTCCCGTCGTTGATCTCACGGAAATTCAGACCTTTGATGATTTGTTGAAAGCCTACTACCGCGTTTGTAAAGCGGGTATCTTGTCGTTGGATGCGGCTTTGCAGCAAACCCATCGACTCTTCAGTCCATTGACCTCCACCTTCCAGCCTGGTAGTACCGCCTTTGCGGGGTTAAGAAATCGCCTCCGGGATCTTTTGATTAGTCTGGTACCCATTGCGATCGCAAACGCAGATCCCTTCCCTGGTGACACTCCTCCCTATGTCGCTCCCCCACCCCAAGTTGCCTATGGCATCCAGTATTTTTATGACTATCTTGTGGATTTAATCGCTGCATTTAATGAATTAAAAGATGCGCTGTTTGATTTGATGGATGTTTGTATGCCAGAGATGCAGCGATTTCCGAAATACCTGCTGGCAGGTGAGGTGATTCCATCGACGGCTGAATGTGAGCGACCATCCCTCTACCGTCATTCGTTCTATCAACCGCCGATTTACAACAGTAATCAACGGCGCAAGCAGGAAGTGCGTCACTTGTATGAACGGTTATTGCAGATGAGTCAGGTGTTTCACCTGCTGCCGTTCTACCAGACTCCGGTAAAAGTAACTCCCAGCCGCACTCGCGAAGCTCCCCTCGGAGCACAGGCCATTCCTTTTTACTATGACTATGCCCGCATCTATCTGAAATGGAATGATGATGCTTGCCGTAAACAGCGCTCTGCCCAGCTCCCCGCTTATTTTCACCTGGCTGACCGACCGACTGAACATTACCCCAATGAACGCGGCTATGACCTGATCCCCCGCATCGACTGGTCTAACTTCTTTCGGGTTGAAGGTCATGTGGGTTTACCGTTAAAAGAGGCGCGCGATCGCATCCAACAATACAAAGACGACTTTAACCTGGCCTTTGATCTGGTTTGCGTTCGTTTAGGGAAGGCTGGCCCCCAGGAAGACCCCAGTCTGAAAGGGTATTTTGATGACCTGGAATGGGAATTTGACCGACTCAAAGCCCAGTGGAAAAAGCAACGCGAGGTGATCGAAGAAACGATTCGTGATGACACCATTCTCCTGATTCTCAAATCCCTGGAGGGCTATTTCTTCAAGCACAACGACCTGGTCAGCATTGATCCAGGACTGATGGAGAATGATTTGCTGAAGCAGGCCCGTAATGCTGCTAACTATAACGTGCAGAGAACGACAGCACAAACCAGACAGGATCTACTGCCGTTCTGGTGGAAATGGTATGGGGCAATCCAAAATGCTCGCACTACTCGAACTAAACTCTCTGATTTTTGGGTGATGAGCCTTGCTGAATACACGGCGGCTCGACCGCTTCGAGACTCCTATCGGCTGATCGTGAACTTTAATGTAACACCCGCCCGGATTGCCTTTCTGCCGACAGAGCGGGATGGGGTGATTGTGCCCAATACTCCCCTCGGTTTATCCCTGACCGATACCGGTTTTTTTGATCAAAACCGTCAACGTTTGATTGATACTTTTGTGAACGCTTTTTCTCAGGATGAGATAACCCTACAGGTTGTTCCAGACGGGACTAAGGTTTTTCGTTTTGTATTGCGAAATGGACGTGAAAACATTGAACTCTTGGAAGCTTCTAGCAATCCCAACCGGGATTTACCCAATCTGCTGATTGCTCTAGAGGATGAAACACCTTACGACGCCCAGGATTTGGTGGAGCGGTACCACGATTTTGATGCACTGTATACTTTTCTGCAATACTTTGTTAACGCTCAATCACCCAAGCTTGTTGGCATCATTGATCTGGTTTTATACTACGAATTTCGAGCATTGTTCCGCCGATATTTGCAGCGGTTGGAGGTGATTAAAAAAATTCAGATTTTTGAAGTATACGCCAAACAGCATCGGGGGTTAGAGCATTTGGGGGGAGTTCCCAGGGGTGGAACTCTGGTGCTGGTCTACACCGGGGATGCAGCGATAGTGAACCGTTTGATTGCATCAGATCGGGCACTACTCAACAGTTCGGAGCAGAGAACTCGTGCGATTAGTAACCAGGTCAGGTTTCCGGCGGGTAGATTAGCGGCGAACCAACAACTGGCGGCAGCAACGAACGATCGCACCAATCAAAATGTGGTGATTGCCGATTTTTGTCTCCCCTATCTTTGCTGTAGTGCTTACAACGTTAACTACGTCACCGCACTCCCCCGACCCCTGATCAGCCTGCTCAAGTCAGTGTTCTGTGCAAACGATAGCGGCATCTACCGCTTCGTGCTGGATCCACCCGGTGGATTATTGCAGGGAGGCGACGGGATTGTAGACCAGGCAGGTCAGTACGCTTTTCAGCCCAGCACCGTCGATCTGGAGATTCGAGAACCTCTAAACCTCACCTTCTTCTACACCGTCAATGGGGTGAGCAGCTCCTTTACGGTGCTGATGCTACCCGTCACCGAAGTAACCCTCTCGATCGCAAATGGACAGTCTGTTTATTGTGTTAGCTCAAAAGTCGGGCAATTGATTCAATTTAACGCAACACCGGCTGGTGGGCGATTCCGTCTATGGTTCAACAACGAGCCACCCCCAAAAGACCCGAACATTCAAGTCAGTCACGGGAATTATTTTGATCTGGCAACCGTTGCCTTACCAACTGGACAAGTTAACGCGATCGCTCATTTCAACTACGAGGTGACAGCCACAGATGAGTACTGCGGCAATACTAGTCAATCAGTAGACATTGTTCTAGTGCGAACTCCCAAGATCAAGATTGGGTATGCCCGAAATGCTTCAGGAGAGGCGATCGGGAAGCTGGTTTATGGTTCCAGGAATTGTGCAGATATCCAGTTACGGGTGGAATTTCGGAACGAGGTGGATGCATCGGAACCTCCCGCAGAAAGTTATGTGTGGCGGCTCAACGAAACACCTGTCGCGGACACTGCCAATGCAACAATTGACATTCCCTATACCTCTGATAGGGGTGGAGAGGTGGCCCTGACAGCCAGCAATCAGTATTTCAAGAACCCCCCCTGTTCAGAAACAAACTCAGTTTCTGTGAAGCTGCCTCGTCTTCTAGCTAACTGGAAGTTTGGTATTGGTATTGACTTGCCCACCCGCATTGATGATGAAAACCGAAAAGTTTTTGTGCTCTGTCGGATGCCCAAGCAAGGAACCAAACCCATTCCAATTTCGGTTGTGCAACCGGGGGGAACTTTTACCAGCGAGCCGCAAGGATTAACGGTTGCCCTCCGCCATGACAGCCTCCCCTGTGAGCAGCAAACCGACTATGTGATGCGATTTGACAGGGCGAAACCTGGAATCTATACCCTTATCTACGGGCTGCCGGATGGGTCGCAGTTTTCCCAACCGATTGAGGTTTCAGAGGTGCCCGTTGGTACGTTTGAGTTGGACTTGAATCTCTTTCCCAGGGAGGATAATGTGCCATTCCTGGAGTTGCGCTTTGAGAGAATACAGCCTGATCCTGGCCAGAACCCTCAGTGGCGCTATGAGTGGCAGGTGACGATTGGCGATCGCATCTACGATTGGACAACACAGCGAGCCATGAATGTTTCCTATGGGGAAATTCGTTCGGGTGATCTGATCTTTGTCATCATGCGGATTAGTGACCTCAACAACATTTGTGGAATCGAATCTGACCCCAAAAAAGATGAAGTTCCAGAAATTCCGGGTAATAAACCGATGAGGGTCATTGCATTCGATTTTTATCAGGGGTTTCCGAATGGACAGGGACAAATCACCTGGGAGAGAATCAGAACCTTTAATGAGGATACGAATAAAGGAGAGATCACTATTTCTGGCTTGGGCCAAGCTCCTCTAAATATTCGAGCCATTACAGAACCAGAGGAGGTGGGGAGTGTGGTGTTTGCGTTAGAAGATCTCAGCGGACAGCGCGTTCCTAAAACGACACACGATAACCGTCTTCCCTATGACCTTTACCGAAACTCTGATGACACTCAATCGACGGTGTGGATACCCAAAGCTGGAAAATTCAGACTGACTGCCATTCCCTATCAGGATGGCGATGGACAGGGCGATCGAGGAACCGAGAAACAAGCGATCTTTGCGTTATCGCCATTGAATCAGTAGAGGTATCAGTAGTTAGCAATCATTTTCTCGGACAGGTTTATGACTCAACAACACCACATGATTGGACGAACAGTATTGGAGATCGACTGCGATCGCCTGGATGAGATGTGGAGTTTCCAGCACGAAATCAGCGATTTGTTGTGGCAACGGGTTATCCCAGAAATGGAGCGGCTGTTCGACCAATGGGTGGGAGCAGATGAAGTGATTCGGTTGGATCAATTGGTGGTGGAGGTTAAACCCGTCGATCGCCGTTTTTTAGCGGATGAATTTGTCCACCATATTCTGGAGGCAATGGGTCAAACCCTCAGCGATCGCTTGTCCATGCCAGCCGAGTCCGAAGTCGTCAGCCACGATCGCGCCGGAGCCGACTGGGAGGTGCTGCTTTACTTTTTGCAGTTTGGTCGCCTGCCCTGGTGGTGCCCCAGTCAAGACTGGCAAAGCTGGATTCCCCGTTGGGAAGCCGTGATGCAGGAGGGAAAACGCTGGCAAGCCCCGCTACGAGCATTACTGAACCACCAGCTAGTGGCGCGGCAGCGACTGGTGGCTCAGTTCCCAGAGGGCTTCCGGCATCAGGTGGTGTTGCAGTTGCAGCCAACCTGGAGTAGCTGGTCAACCCTTTTGGCTCAGGCCCGATCGCTGATGCAGGCTCTGGGGCTAGGGAGCAGTACTGTCCAGCAATTGCAGACCCGTGCCTGGATTATCCTTTTGGCTGAGCTAGGTCAGGAGTCATCACCGGGGCGTTTGTTGCCCACCGCTCAATGGATGCGAGGCTGGCTGGTTGACCTGATTCAGACCTGGCAACCAGAAATTCTGTCGGAAGCGGGACAGTCCTTGCCGACCGATGGGGCAGAGGGGCGCTCGCACCCCCAGGCTCGATCCAAATTTGCCCCAAACCATTGGGCCGAACCAAGTCGCCAACCAGATGCACCAACAGGTTCACGGGCGATCGCCTATCAACATCTGCTAAGTTTGGTTGATTCTTTCCCAATGTCCAACCGATCGCTTTGGCTAGCAGCACTCGATCAAATCATGCCCCGCCCATTCACGACTCCGCCGCCAGCATCAACCCGTCGCCAGTCTGGGGTTGGCTCACAAAACGATCAGGGAGAGCAGGCTGAGGCTTCTGCTCAGGCTACGGATGTTGATGCGACTACCCAAGTTCAGGCGATCGCTCCAGAAGCCATCAGCGAGGGCTTAGAAGGCACTATGGAACAAACCGTGAGCATACCCGCAACGGTTGATCTCGATGCTCATCAGAGCATCCATCCAGAGCGGGCTGGCCGTTCACCGCTATCGCTAGAAGAGGAAGCGGCGGGACTATTTGTAAACCAGTCTGGACTGGTGATTTTGCATCCTTTTTTGCAGCTATATTTTGAGGATGTGGGGCTTGTGGAGGGGGATGCGTTTCGGGATGAGGTGGCTCAACAAACGGCAATCTATCTGCTGCATTACTTGGCGACTGGGCAAACCGATGCTCCTGAGTATGAGTTAGTGTTGCCCAAGCTGCTCTGTGGCTGGTCTTTGAATGAACCTGTCGCCCGTGGGCTGGTGTTGCCAGATGCGGCTTTGGCGGAAGGTGAAAATTTGCTGCAAGCCGTCATCCATCACTGGCAGGTGCTCAAAAGTACCAGCCCGGATGGTTTGCGGGAGGGGTTTTTGCAGCGGGGCGGCAAACTGACGCGACTGGATGAAGGCGATTGGCGACTCCAGGTGGAGCAAACGGCGATCGATGTGTTGTTGAGCCGGTTACCCTGGGGCTTCAATGTGGTGAAATTGCCCTGGATGGACTCTATGCTGATGGTGGAGTGGAGCTAATGTAATGCCATGAAAACCGCCGAGACGAAAAGCGCCGCTCAGCAGCACAACACGGCTGCCCAGTCCTTCTTCAACCAGGGGCAGGAGCAGGCTTTTTTCTCGGAACACGTAGGCGATCGCGCCGCTTTCTTTCCATCGGCTGCTCCAAACCTGATTCAAGGCAAGTTCATTTCAGGGACAACGCCGTTTTTCGCCTCTCCTGCCCCAGCCACCCTGCAACGAAAATGCACGACCTGCGAGGCGGAGGAAGTATCCCAGACTGGTGCAAAGCCAGTGGCGGAATCACCCACCCTGCAACGGATGCCTGCCTTTGAAAGTGAAGGCGCGGTACAGGCAAAAGCAGTGCCCGGAGCCAGAGTGATCGGCGTTGCGACTTTGCCAAAAATTGCCTCGCCACCTGCTAACTCTAAATCCCAACCAGCTTCTGAAACCAAAGAACCGGAACAGCCAGAAGAAGCGATCGCAGGTATTCCTCAACTCCAAATGATGCCTGCCTTCAGCAGTGCAGATGACTCAGGTGATGGAGAGGATGGCAATGGCGAACCGCCCCCTGTTCAGTTCCGCTTAACGGTCGGTCAACCGGGAGATGTTTACGAGCGAGAGGCCGATGCAATGGCCGATCGGGTAGCCATCCTATCCAGGGAAAGAGCAGCAACAGATCCCAAAACTCTGACTTCATCTCAGCCTCAGCAAGTAAGCCGCAAACCTGAATCACTGGTGAAGCCGTCTGAGGCAACGGTCGATTGGGTATCCGCGCTGAAGAAAGGGTCCTGGGGAGCAGATTTCAAAGCTCTTACGCCCTCTCCACCACAGCGAGTCAGCCGCAAACCTGAGTCGTTGATGATGCAGTCTAACGGCAAGCCATCTGTTGCACCAAAACAGTTGGAAAGTCGCTTGCAACAGGCCAAAGGCAGTGGTACACCGCTGGATGCTGATACTCGTACTGAAATGGAAGATGCGTTTTCCTCCGATTTTAGCGGCGTCCAGATTCATACCGGGCAAGAAGCCTCCTCCCTAAACCAGTCCCTCAATGCACGAGCCTTCACCCACAGAAACAATATTTTCTTTAACACAGGTGAATATCAACCCCAGTCAGCCCAAGGTAAGCACCTGTTGGCGCATGAATTAACCCATACCATTCAGCAGGGGAATGGGGTACAGCGAAAGGTTGCAGATTCGCCTACTATTCAAACCAGTCAAACCACTCCAGCGATTCAGAGAGTGCCTGATGCTCCTGGCAATCAGGCAACCGTCAGTTCAGAAGTGGTTGATATAACGACGAGTCCCTTTAAACCCTCAGATAAAGTCAAGGGTGAAATTGAGGCACAGGGCGACAAGGGCTTGGACGTTCGCACCATCATCAAAAGCGTCACGTCAGAAGGTCGTGTCAAAGTTAAGTTAAATCGCCAGGAAAATTATGATTCTATCGGTAAAGGTTCAATGCCGTTGCTCAATGACTGGGCAAAGCAGTTGGGCGGCATGTACATCAACTTTAGTATTAAGAATAATGAGATTACAGGTGGGTATGCATCTTTAAAGGAAAAGGGTGGCGATACCAATGACTGGCTGCAAGCTTTAAAGAAAAACTCCTCTGTATTGGGTGGGTTGGGGCTGAAAGTTGAGAATTTACCAACCCCTGTTAATAAGCTAGAGAACGGTAAATTAACCCTGGGTGTGAATGATCTCAAGGTCGAGGTTGGCGGCTTTGTGGATGCCCAATTTAATTTATTGCTTGAAAACACGAATAAGCCCAAGATTGATGCGATCGCCAACATCAATGTCAAAGGGGTTGCAAAAGGAACATTAAAATTAGACAACACCCAGGAAAAACTAACTGGAGAGGTGGCATTAGGAGTTGACTATAAAGCTTTTAGCGGTGAAGCGAAGGTTACATACAAGGGAGACGGCACCGTTGATATTGCTGGTAAAGCAGCCTATAACGCCAATAAACTATCCGGTGAAATTCAATTTGTTGCAACCGATTTAGAAACAGCGAACAGATTTGCTAAAGATGCGATCGCAGCGGCAGGCGGCAAAGAAAACGTCCAAGATGCGCCGCCACCTGCGCCTGTCCCTGCTGCCAAGAGTGGTAGTAAAGAACGTGCCCTGGCGGCAACGGGTCAACTCGGATTTAATTTGACTACCTGGTTCGCTGGCACCGTCAATGTGGTGGTGGATGGCAAAGGGGATATCACCGTCATTGGCAAGATTGCCCCCCCTGCCGAAATCGAACTCTTCAAACAGCGAGATTGGGAAAAAGAAATCATTACCTTTGAGGCGAGAGCCTATTATGGTATCCCCCTCGTCGGCAATTTGAATGTTTTTGCCAATATCGGTTTGTACGCCCTGGCTAAATTGGGACCCGCTAAGATTTACAACATTGAGATTTTAGGCACCTACTCTACCGATCCAACCATTCAAAGGAGTATTCAAATCTCAGGCTCACTGAATATTTCTGCCTATGCGGGGTTGCGCTTACGTGCCGAGGGTGGCGCAGGTATTGAAATCATAGGGCATGACCTGAGATTTGGCGTCGGCTTGAATGCGGATGTCGGTGTGAAAGCGTATGCGGATGCTCGTCCGACCATTGGCTACCGCGATCCGGGTGTATTCTTTATCAGCGGTACCCTGGAAATGGTAGCGCAGCCCATGCTTGGCTTGGGCGGTGACTTCTTCATTGAATTGGATAGCCCTTGGTGGTCCCCTGCCCCTGATAAGAAGTGGATCTGGCCGCTGTTCTCGAAGGAATGGCCGTTGACTGACCCAATCGGGCTGAATGCAGTGGTTAAGGACTATGAGTTGGGTTCTGGTAAAGTTCCCGAAGTGGAATTTAAAAAACCTGAATTTGACCCCTCCAAGTTCATGACCAATATGGTGGACAATAAGCTGCCTGACAAATCTGGCGGCAAGGATGCGGGCCAGGGCACCTTTAAGGAAGATGGATCTGTGCCTAAACCAACCATTGCACCGAAAAAGCCAGAACCGAAGAAGGCAGACGCAAAACCCAGCAAGAAAGGCACTCCACTTCAGAAAGGTAAGTCTGCCAACCCCGACCCGAAGGCGGAAAATGCGAAAAACAGCATGAAAATCCTGGCGGATGCTGCGAAGCAGACAGACTCTCTAAAAGCTAAAGCACCATTCACCCAGGCAGACTTAAATAAAGAATTGACTAAAGTTAAGGGCCAGGTCAGTGGCGTTGATTTTAGCGTGAAGCCCAAAGACCAGATGTGGGCGGTTACTCCCAAAGCTGGAGACAAAACTGGCAAACCGTTTGAGTTAGGTGCAAAGGGCGGGGCTTCTAGTGCAACAGTCAAAGAGTCATTCTCAATGGGACCAGCAAGCCATACCCTTACTGCCATACTGAAGGATGACACTGTCATAATCACTATGGCTAGTATGGACGATATTAAAGTGAGCATACAGCTTGGCTCAGCCATCGACCTAATTAACAATGACAAAGAGGTAGATGATAAGGGGCAACCGATCAAGCGCGACAAGACGCAGAAGAACGTTATTTTAAGTACTTTAAAGGCAGTCAAGACGCAAGTAGACAATATACGCCCACCAAGGGGAGAAGAGGGAGTAAATTTTGACACATTTATTAAGCCAAGACTAGCGGTATGCATAGGACAATTAAGCGGACTAGCGAAATACAAACCAGCGATTACTAGTTTGAAACCACTGATCGTAATCGGACAGCCTCGGTACATCCCTAGAGGCTTTGACATTCGTGGCAAGCTGTATGATGCAACTACTGGCGGAGAATGGGATCAGTTGAGTAAAAAAATGCGCGGTGAACATGTTGCAAAGCTTGGACCCCAGCTGTACAAAATCTGGCAAATGAGAGACGATAAAAGTAGTCCTGGCAACTATGCTAAAGCTGAGGCCGAGTGGAATAAGATGCAATCAAACAGAGAAATTCCTTCTCCCAAGAATGCACCAACCTTCGCTAGCTATGATCATCCCAAACATTTTAATAGGAAGAATCCCTTTAGATTTACTTATGAGACTGATCATGATCCTTCACTTGGAACATTTTGGAATAGTGGAGAGAAGAACAAAGATGATTCTGCCCGCAAACAAACAACTCTAAATGAGAAGCAATTGCGTGTGATCACTTGGGAAGAGAATAATGAAAGAGCTCACAACGAGACAGTTAACCCAAGATTTAAGCGTGATGTTGGTCCGGACTTTAGCAGTGATGTAGCCTTTAGCCCCAAAGGCTCAATGACAATAGACGGGAAACCGTTTGACGACAAGCCATCATCATAAATGCAATTGCTATCTCTTATAAGCCAAAAGCAAAAAGTAAAATAGCGTTAATTAACCAATTTCTTCGATCGCGATGCTTCTGATTTGAGCCTAATTCGCATTGCTTTTGCCGGTTCAAAATCTGGATTTTGTTTGAGCGTTTGTGTCATACATTCCATCGCTTGACCCAATTGGCGCAAGCGGTAGTAACACATGCCCATGTTATAAATTGTGTTGGGATCATCCCCATAGATCTGACGAGACTGTTGCAAATACTCTAATGCTTCTGGAAAATACTCCATGTTGTAGAGCAACATTCCCAAATAGAAAGGCAGATCCCGCTGTTCGCCGATCGGATAATAGTTTTCCCAAATGTTCTGAACTGCCCACAAAAGCTCCTCTTGCATGGAAGAGGCTAGCCCCTCAAGTTTCGCCATAATGGCTGAAAAACAATCCAAAAAAACTGCCCCATCCCAGCCACTCAAACGCAAGTAAGCCAGAATTTGTTCAATCGAGAGGGTATCATAATGCCCTGTAATTACTTGCCTTAGTGCAAAAAAGTCGTCTGGGTTGTTTTGCACAATAACCTGGTTAAATGCCAGTCCAGTTTCGGGATAGTTTTGAGGATGCTGCCCGAATACGGCTGCACAGATATTAAGACTGTTGTGGCGATGGGGAGTAGTCAGATACACCCCACCCTGTTGTTGCACGTACTGTCCGATCGCGTGGTAGTTCACCATCAGCGAAAAGCTGCCATGCAAAGCGATACCCGGTTCAGCCCGAAACAACAGGTCTTCCTCTCGGCTAAAGCCTTTGTCACCTGAAAGCAAGAGTAGGCGATCTCCACAAAGCCGCCGGAGACGATTGAGACACCGTAGCGCAATGTGGGGAAATAAGAGATAGGTATCAGTCAGCGTGTGCTGGTAGTCCTTTAGCAATTCATCAAACCCGGCATCGTCATAAAAATTGCCATCGATCGGTTGTTGAGTGTAGCTAACTTCCAGCCGGGGCAGGATTTCGGGATCGTTAAGGTTGGGTTCTACCTGAGGAGAGGCAAGAGTAACAAGGCTTTCAGTCAGTTGTCCATTCTCAATCAGAAAGAGATCTTGAGGAATGGTATCCAGTACATAGTTCGCGATCACAATCATAGGATTGCTCAAGCCATCAGGCTCTAGCTTTTCTCCTGAGTGACTAAGAGTAATGCTCTGGTCATTTTCAGCATCAAAGCAGGCAAAGTCTAACAGACCTTTTTCCAAATAAGGCTGTAAGGATGGATGAGTCTTCCAGTAGTTGAGATTTTGCTCAGTAAAGTCAGTGAGGATGTATTTGACTAAATTTTGATTGAGCGATGATTGAGCGTATGCATGGTGAAACTTTTTCAGAAAGTGGTAGGCAAAGCGCCCAGAACCAGAACCTAATTCTAAAATATAGATCGGCTGCTTGGGGTTAATCACTGCACTAGAGCCTTTGCGGCCTGAAATAGCGTAGCAATCTCGCAAAAAACCCAGAACCACCTGAGCATAGGCATTGGCAATATGAGGATTACTGGTGATGTAATGGGGAACAGTGCCTTGTCGCCAAGCTTGGATGCCCTGTTGCTCAAAAAACTGGCGTTGCAGTTGCCATAGAAGCGATTTGGAAAAGCGCTGCTTCTCCTCCAAAAGATATGATTGCTGCTCAACAATTTCTGCTGGGGTTACTTCCATGACGAAAGCTCTATTTATTTTCTTTTATAACGTCAATTGTATGAACCTCTACAGACCTGAATTTTTACTTAAGATTCTTTCAACCACACCAGTCATGTTGCGCTGGTGCGTGGGGTAGCGGGTTATACAAGGTGTGGATTGCCCGACCTAAGTACCTTTTTGTTAATGCAGCGATCGTCATGAGTATGGCAAAATAGCGGATTGAAGGAATTGAAAGGGATATCGTTTGTGAGTAGAAAAAGGCGATCGACTGGAGGGGGAGGGAGCGATTGTTTTTCTGAAGCGGGATAGAAATTTGCGATCGCTATTAGTATAATAAAGGTATAGTTTCTATACCTTCCAGATAATGTGGAATTTGAATTCGACGACTCTAAAAGCCAATCCAATCTAGCAAAGCACGGAATCAACTTCCTGGATGCACAAGAACTCTGGGCTGATCCTGATCGAGTTGAAATCCCTGCTCGAGTAGAAGACGAACCAAGATTTCTGGTTATCGGTAAGATCGCTCAAAAATGCTGGTCAGCCGTCATTACCTATCGAGAGAACAGAGTCCGCATTATCTCAGTCCGGCGATCCCGAGAAGAAGAGGTAGCCATTTATGAAAGCAACAGAATTTGATGCCAAATTTGATGAGGGGGAAGACATTACCAAATTCTTAGATCTCTCCCAAGCTAAGCGTCCTGGCTATGAGCAGAAACGAGTCAACGTTGATTTTCCAGCCTGGATGATTGAAGCGTTAGATCATGAAGCGAAGCGATTAGGTGTCACCCGTCAGTCAATTATTAAAGTATGGCTTGCAGAACGACTGGCACAGCTATCTCGCTAGAACATGCAACCCAGTGCAATCGTAGATTGGAGTCATACAAGGGTTATGTAGTAGGTAAGTGCTTGATTGGAGCGAGAAGCAGCGATCGTTTGGGAGCAGAAAAAGGCGATCGACCGGAGGGGGAGGGAGCGATCGTAGCTGTTACAAATATGAACGATCTCAAAATCTAAACACTCTCCCAGAATTTAGTATATTACTCCCTTCAAGAACCGTTGATGACATTTTATCGAACAAGAGCCTGTACAACCTGAACCGTAGAGAGAACTACACCAACGACCGTAAGAATCAAGAATGCGCGGTTTAGTTTTGCTGCTGATGCGTCAAGCTTGTTCATTGTTTCAACGATATCCTGAGTGCTTTTGTGCTCTATCTCAGCAATCACAGCCTCTCGTAACGCCTTGATCTTCCTTGTCGGTGAATCTTCTCGACTAGCAAGCTTACCCGTTAATTCAACTAAGTCACCAGGACTAGCATTCTGAAGCTCATCAATCCACCTCGTGAACTTTTGCTCATCATTGACCGTACTTTCTGAGAGTTCTTTTGCCGTTTCATACAGCAATTGAACATGCCTGTGATCTGGCTGTCGTCTTATCATTAGAAATACCTCCTTTTCAACGGAGCATGTTTTGATTGTGAGTGCGGCTCCTGCCCACAAGTTGGGCTAGCTACAGCACAACCCAACACGTTACACTGAAGACCGCCCATAGCTGAATCTGACTCCAATTACCATGGTGTAAAGGGGTTATGATCTATACCTCCTCCCGGTCTTTGCCACCAGGGTTTGACAGGATTGGGATCAATCCGATCTGGAATTCCATCATGATCCAAGTCGCGATTCCAACCAGGAGGCGGCATCCTGGGAGGCAAAGGCTTAATCGGCATTCTTGTAACTGGACGGATCGGATTAAAATTGCCAAACTGACTCACCTGCCTTGGTGATGTCTTTGTAAGACGAATCAGTTCTTGTACTGGACAGTGGGAAGTTCTCCGAGAAAGTGAGATTTCATCAGGGTTTCAGGCTTCGGACTGCCAACAAAGACGGAAACTACTCAAGTGCCTATGGTAGAAGGGTTTCAGGCTTCTTCAAGCCCCGGATTTTGGGAGAAC
>JBEIGU010000030.1:0-32754 GCA_040381765.1 Leptolyngbya sp. | reverse complement strand
TTTCCATTGTGCAGGCTCGGGTGGTCGGTCTGGCCCACTTTACCGTCGGCTACATTCTCACCTACGCCGCCTTCCTGATTGCCTCCACCTCTAGCCGCTTTGGCTAACCCTGGAGTCAATTGAAACCTTCAGTCCTGGAGATCCTTCTCCAGGACTTTTTTATGGCGATCGCCGGACGACCCATGGGCTATACTGGCTGCCATACCAGTAGCGCGGATAACCGCCCACCCGAGGCAGTGATTTAACCATGGCAACCTCGCCACCGTCGGATGACCGGACTGACCTGGTGGACTTTATCCAGGTGGCCCGTTCCCGGGGAGCCAGTGATGAGTTTATCAGTCAGCTACTGCGGGCCTATGGTTGGCCGCAGCGGCAGATCGAACGGGCCTTTTTCCAGGTCTACGAAGGCTTGACCAGTAGGCCCCTACCCACCCCCCGGGGTAGTTCTGGAGAAATGGCTCGGGATGCCTTTCTCTACCTGCTGGCCTTTATTACCCTGGTGATTTGGACCCAGGCCCTGGGGGAAATGGCCTTTGTCTTTATTGAGCATTTAATTCCTGACCAGCTCAACCAGAGTTACCAGGAGCCCTACTGGCAGGTGTCCTTTGCCCTGTCACGGTTACTGGTGGCCTACCCGGTCTACCTGATGCTGATGCGTCAACTGAATCGGGATCTGGCCTCGAATCGGGAGAAGTATTTTTCTGGGGTACGTAAGTGGCTTACCTATCTCACCCTCTGGGTGGCCGCCCTGATCGCCCTGGGTACCCTGATTGCCCTGCTGACCTCCCTGCTGCGGGGGGAGGTCAGTCTGCGGCTTTGGCTGAAGATCCTGGTGATTTTGGTGATCGATGGTGGGGTGCTATGGTACTACAGCCACTGGGTCAGCCAGGGGCCGGAGGCTAAAATTCGCCGGGTAAGTCCATGATCCATCTCTCCTTTAACCGATTTTTTGCCCTGGTCGCCACCACCGCCGTTGGGGCGGCGGTGGTGGCAGGATTTTGGGTGTTGGGCACCCCTGGACGCCAACGGGCCATTCTGGCGGACCAGCAACGGTTGCAGGATCTGACCACCATTGCCCAGGGCCTACACCAGGATTACCTGGAACAGCCCGAGCAGTATCGACTGCCAGAGACGCTGTCGACCCGCGATCTCCTTCAGGATCCGCTCATGGAGCTGCCCTACGAGTACCAACGGCTGGGCGATCGCCGTTACCAACTCTGCGCCACCTTTGACACCGATAGCCGTGACTACCGGCTCAAACCGCTGAATTCAGGGGATCTGCGGCAACTTCGGGACCATCCCCAGGGGCGCCATTGCTTTGAGTTTGACCCCTCCGAGTATCCCAACTAAGCCTTAACCTGGCCCGATTAGCTTTGGGGCCACTGGTTCTTCAGGTAGAGGTTACGGGAGGTCAGGTTGCAGCAATGGCCACAGATGACCAGACCAGCAGTATAGTCATCCTTGATGCCAGCGAGAACTAGGATGGCCATGATGAAGCTACTCAAGCCATGCCTCAGGGGTATCAGGGGTAGTGGTAGATGGCCCGTAGGCCGTGGATGAACCATCACCGACGAGGTTAGACCACCCCACCGCCATCAGAAGACCGAGTCCACAGCCCAATAGAAAAGTCCAAGCGTGGGAGGGTTCGAGCATGCAGAGCAGGCGGCGATCGCCATTGTAAACCTGCACTAACCACCCAGTCTGGGTGTTGTCGATTCTGGTTTGTGGTTTTGACCAGTCAGACCTATTCATGGTATTGACTCCATGGTGATCGAATAGAAAGGGAAAAAGAGAAAACAGTGGCGAGGGTTTCCCCGCCACCTGGGAAACACCGGTTAGTCATTCACCTGTGAGTAGAGAGTGTCTTGACCGGGAGGTTAGCCAAAGCTGACCGCGATCGCCGGATGGCCTCACGATCAGGCCTTTGGCAGTGATATACCCTGGGCTTTAACAGCCCTCTGGCCCACAGAAACTGTGTCCGTAGAGTACCTCCGCGTCACAGATATAGGCGATGCCGGCATAATCGTTAAAGAAGGAAATGGCAATCTCGTCTGCAATCTTCTCCGCCATTTCCCGACTGTCGGTAATCACTTCGAACTTGACATTGGCTTCGGTGTCAGAGACACTAAAGTGCCCCGACGAGCGAACGTTGCGACTACCTTTGCCACCGGTATCTAACACTGTATAACCACTGGCTCCGCAGGCTTCGATGATATGGGCGACCTTTTTCATCAAAACCTTTTCGGTGACGACGACGAGTTTCTTAGCTGGCTTAGCCATATTGGTTACCTCTTGATATGTGGTGTATAACGTTAATCAGAACCCCTAGAACTAGAACAGGGTGGAGCGGTGAATTGGCATTACCCACCAATCGCCTGGGCCAGCCCGATGAAGAATGGTATACACAGGCCAATCGCCACGGGGGTACCGACGGCGGTAGAAGCACCGATGTAGGCGGAGGGATTGGCCGACGGGATACCAGCTCGCAGGGTGGGTGGGCCGGAAATGTCTGAGCTGGAGGAGGCGATTACCGCCAGGACCACGACACCGCCCATGCTGAACCCCATGGTGTAATGGGCAATCATACCCAGGCCAAAGGCAATCAGCCCATGCACAAAGGGGGCCACCACGCTGTAGACAACGTACCACTGGGCAACCTTACGCAGTTCACCCACCCTTGACCAGGCCTCCATCCCCATGACCACCATCAACACTGAAAGCAGACCCCGAAACAGGGGATTGTAGAAACTTTCATAGACACTTTCGGGTCGGGTGAAGATGCCCAGAGCAAGGCCGAGCAACATGGCCGACAGGGCTGGGCCTTGCAGACTTTCCTGGATGATGGGCCAGATCTGGACCCGATTACCCCCAGGGGCCTGCTGCCTACCCCGGTACTCCTGCCGAGTGCTGGGATAATCCTGCGGGTCGGAAAAATCCCCCGCTGCCACCGGCTGCCGACTGAGGGTACCCTCTAGACTAGATTGGACTGCCGCCGTACGCTTTTTATTAAGATAAATGTTGGCCACCACGATTGCCGTCACCAGGGCGGGGATATCCATAAAGGGATAGAGGGCCCCGGCCCAGGCTTCGTAGGAAATATTTTGCTCTTCTAATAGGGTCAGAGCGGCGGCCATGGTAGAACCACTCACCGCCCCAAACAGGCCCCCGGTAGCGATCGCATCTACGGTTTTAACCTTCGGCAGTCTGGCCAGGGTATAGCGGGCGATAAAGACAACCAGAATCCCCACTATGACGGCAAAGGCTGCCGGTAAAATCATCTCCGTCAGGTTAGAGGTGCGAATGGCAATTCCTCCGGTTAGGCCAATTTTAGTCAGCAACATAAAGACGATGATCTGACAGATCGCCTCTGGAATCACCAACTGGCTGCCGAGGGCCGCAATCACCATCCCCCCAATCAGAAAGCCCAGGGTTGGGGATTGCAACTGCTTAACCAGGTCCAACAAAAACAAGGATACAAAATCCACATTGACTCCTTTCACCCCGCTTAAACAGGGTGTAACTACTGTGTTAAATGGTTTTAAAGATCCGGAGAAAGCAAGGGTGAAGGGTTCACCCTTACCACAGAGGTGTTATACCCATACCTGTGGACGGGTTACTCAAGGATGGTGAGTCCCTGAACACAACCTCAAGATGATCACGGTTCCGCCCCATCATTAATAGACTTAAGCCTATTTATAGCCGAATGTCTATTGTTAGAATTCTATTCTAGAAAGCCCTGTTCATTGCATCCAGGTCTTACGAATTTGCATTGCAATATCAAATCAAAGTTATAGGTTTTACTTTTGTCTGTCGGCTGCTAATATGTTTTGGCTAATGTAAATAGCGATCGGTGATCTCACCTAAGCAACGGGTATTAAGAAAGCTCACTAAGGCCATCAAGCTCCAAGGGGTCAGCTCTACGAACCGTTTCTGGCTGACCAAGTTGGGGAAAGCGTCTCGCCAGTCAGCCAGGACTTTTTGCTTGTAGAAATCTTTGAAGGTTCCATAGCCCAACCCATGGAAGGCAATGACTATGGTTCCTGACCCCTACAGGGGGTTTCCCGGGGGGCAGCCCCTCCCCTATCCCTCAATGTTTAGGATGCCGTTCTATGTCTTTAGTAGATCCTAGAAGCTGGGTGGGGCTATCCTCCCTCGAAGCCGCCGCCAGGCTGCGACAGGAGGGACACAATGAGTTGCCCTCCAGCGATCGCCGCACCTTTTGGACCATTGCCCTGGAGATCCTCCAGGAGCCCATCTTTCTACTGCTGGTGGCCTGTGGCCTGATCTACTGGATGCTGGGGGATGCTCAGGAAGCCCTGATTTTGATGGGCTTTGTTCTGTTTATCGTGGCCATTAACCTCTACCAAGAACAAAAAACCGAAAAGTCCCTGGAGGCCCTCCGGGATTTGTCCAGCCCCCGGGCCCTGGTGATTCGGGATGGGGAGCGGCAGCGGATTGCCGGTCGAGAGGTGGTGCGGGGGGATCTGGTGGTGCTGGCGGAGGGCGATCGGGTGCCCGCCGATGGGCTGTTGCGCTGGTCTAGCCACCTGACGGTGGATGAATCCTTGCTGACGGGGGAATCGGTACCGGTGCGGAAGCGGCCTACGGTGGCCAGGGAGGACCCCCTGCCTAGCCCTGGGGGAGACGATCTGCCCGCGGTTTTCTCTGGCACCCTGGTGGTGCAGGGCCAGGGTATCGCCGAGGTAGTCGCCACTGGGCCCCACACGGAAATGGGAAAAATTGGTAAGGCACTACAAACCCTACAGCCAGAGGAGACTCGCCTGCAGCGGGAGACCCGTCAGGTGGTGAAACGCCTCACCGCCATTGCCATCGCCATCTGTATTGCCGTGGTGTTGATCTACGGTCTCAGCCGGGGGGACTGGTTGAATGGGGTCCTGGCTGGTTTGGCCCTGGCCATGGCGATTTTACCCAATGAAATTCCGGTGGTATTTACTATTTTCCTGGCCCTGGGGGCCTGGCGTTTCTCCCAGCAGGGGGTGCTGACCCGCCGGACCCCCGTGGTGGAAACCCTGGGGGCCGCCACCGTGCTCTGCGTGGATAAAACCGGTACCCTCACCTTTAATCGCATGGCGGTGCAGCAGTTATTTGTGGACCGGGATGAAGACGGTCAACCCCAACCCCTACTCTACGACGTTGGCCGCCATGCCCAGGCCCCCCTCCCCGAGGCCTGGCACCGATTGGTGGAGTTTGGCATTCTGGCCAGCCGCCGCGACCCCTTTGACCCGATGGAAAAGGCCCTGCAGCAGGTGGGGCAGGACTACCTGGCCACCACCGAACATCTCCATGGGGACTGGCAGATCTGCCAGGAGTACCCCCTGTCACCAGAACTCCTGGCCATGTCCTGTGTCTGGCAATCTCCCCAGGGAGACCTAACCGTGGCTGCCAAGGGAGCGCCGGAGGCGATCGCCGATCTCTGCCACTTCGAGAGTGATCGGCGATCGCAACTGGCCCTGGAGGTCCAGACCATGGCGGTGGCGGGGTTACGGGTGTTGGGGGTGGCCGAGGGGCGACAGGCGGCGGGTAAGCCCCGCACCCACGCTCGAGTGCTGGAGACCTCTGACCAATTGCCCGAGGATCAGCACGACTTTGACTTTGAGTTTTTGGGGTTGGTGGGTTTAGCCGATCCGGTCCGGCCGACGGTGGCCCCCGCCATCGCCGAGTGCTACCGTGCCGGTATTCGGGTGATTATGATTACCGGAGACTACCCCGCCACCGCCCGCACCATCGCTGAACAGATTGGCCTCTCCCCAGCGGCGGACATTCTCACCGGCCCAGAGTTGCATCACCTGACAGCTTCCCAATTACAGAGCCGGATCGCCGAGGTGAATATTTTCGCCCGGGTGGCGCCGGAGCAAAAACTCCAGATTGTCAATGCCCTCAAGCAACGGGGGGAGATCGTGGCCATGACCGGGGACGGGGTTAACGATGCCCCCGCCCTAAAGGCTGCCCACATTGGCATCGCCATGGGCGATCGGGGTACGGATGTGGCGCGGGAGGCGGCGGACCTGGTGTTGCTGGAGGATGACTTTTCCGCCATTGTGGCCTCGGTAAAGCTGGGACGGCGGATTTTTGACAACCTCAAGAAAGGCATGGCCTATACCCTGGCGGTCCATATTCCCATTGCCGGTATTTCCCTGATTCCGGTGATTTTCCAATGGCCGCTGGTGCTGATGCCCATTCACATTGCCTTTCTGCACCTGTTGATTGACCCCGCCTGCACCATTGTGTTTGAGGCGGAGCCGGCTGAGGCTGACGTGATGAATCGGCCTCCTCGGCCCCCTCGGGAACCCCTGTTCAGTCGCCGTACCCTGCAGTTCACCCTCCTCCAGGGGTTGAGTGTGCTGGTGGCCCTGGTGGGGGTCTTTGCCCTGGCCTACTACCGGGGCAGTGGCGAGTTTGATGCCCGTACCCTGGCTTTTACGGTCCTGATCATCGCCAACTTAAGTTTGATTCTGACTAATCGGTCCTGGTCCCGATCGGCCTGGAGCACCCTGAAAACCCCTAACCCCGCCCTTTGGTGGGTATTAGCCATGGGGGTGGTGTTGTTAGCCCTAATTCTCTATCAGCCCCTACTCCAGTCCCTATTCCGGTTTTCCACCCTGCACCCCCGGGATCTAGCCCTGGCGATCGCCGCCGGCGGCCTCAGTACGATCTGGTTCGAAGCCCTGAAAGTCTGGCCCCAGGGGCGTCGCTAGCGGGTCGTGGGAGCGTTGGGCCAGGGTGGCTAGAATTTGCCGGTGGCGATCTCGGCTAATCGGGTACCGGTAGGCAAACCAGAGGCTAACCAGTAACAGCAGGGCGGGCAGGGGGCCGATCAACAGACGAATTGCCCAGAGGGCGATGCTGGGTTGCTGACTGGCCTGGGCCTCAAACCCGGCCCAGTTGAGCACCTGGCCGGAGGTAAACAGGGCCAGGGCTAACCCTAATTTTTGTAAAAATACCAGGGCGCTAAAGTAAAGACCTTCCCGCCGTAGGCCGGTCTGCAGCTGATCCAGATCCACCACATCCGGCAGCATGGCAAAGGGCATCATGTAGAGGGTGGCAATGCCGACCCCGGCCACCACCCCCAGCCCATACATCCAGCCGGTCTGGCCCGGTTGCACCAGAACCAGCCCCAGCAGGGCGACCAGGGCCAAGGGAGCCCCCAGTAGAAACACCGTGCGTTTATCGCTGTAGCGGGCCAGCCGCTGCCAGAGGAACAGCATGCCGATCGCCGTACCCTGTACCGCCAGGGCCATCTGGGCAAAGTGGGCCTCCGGCAGCCCCATCCAGCTACCCACAAAGTAGGGCAGCATCGCCGCCGTTACCTGCACCGCCATCCAGGCACAGAGGTAGAGCCCCAGCACCTGACGAAAGGCATAATTACGAAAGACACTGCGCAGGTCCCGCCAGAGGGAGTGGGGGGGCAGGGGCTGCTTCACCCGTCGGGACTCTACCTGCCAGTAACGGCGGTAGGTGCCGGCCACACAAATGCCCACCATGATCACCGCGAAGCTGGCGGAACAGGCCCCCAGAATCAGGTACTGCTGGCGCGGATTGGCGATCGCCCCAAACACCACCTGGGCCATGACCAGGGCCAGAATGCCGCCGCCAATGCTAAATCCCGCCTTGGCGCTGATCAGGCTGGTGCGTTCGTCGTAGTCCTCCGACAGCTCCGCCGCCAGGGCGGTGTAGGGTAACTGCACGGTGGTAAAGGCCAGAAAGGCGAAGAAAGACAGCACCACGTAGTAGGTAAACCGACCCCATTCACTGGCCAGGGGGGGCACGGTCCACAGCAGTAGGGCGCAGAGCGCCATCGGTATCACCCCCCCCAGCATCCAGGGGTAACGGCGCCCCAGGCGGGAGTGGGTGCGATCGCTGAGCCCCCCGATCACCGGGTCGTTAATGGCATCCCAAACCCGGCCAATTAAAATCACCCCGCCGGCTAGGGCTGGGCTCAGGTCCGCCACGGTGGTGAAAAAATACAGTATAAAAAAGGCCGATAGGCTAGCGGGTATGGCGGCGGCCAACTCCCCGACACCGTAAGCCAGTTTCACCGACAGAGGCAGGGGCGGTAGTTTGGTCAAGGACTGGCTCCCGATCGTAGGTATTGCTATCGCCATTTGGCTTAGAACATCGGGCCAAGGTGTAGGTCTCAGCCCATCGCTAATGGCATGGCAGTCTTTCACCGGACTGGCGACTGTTACCCCTAAATCATAGCCTTACCCTGGGGATGGCAGGCGATTTTCCCCTGAGGATTGGGGCTAGCCAGCCAGTCCAGGGTTGCCCCAGTTAGGGAAAGGTCGATGGGTCGTCCATAAAACCTTGCTGAAGATATTGAGTTGCAGGCCAGGTTGGGGGGTATCATCCAAAATAATTTCAGCACTGTAGTTCTAACCACCATGACCCTTGCCATCCCCGTCGAGCAACCCGCTACCCCCGCCCCGGAGGTTCCGCCCCGGGGGTTAACCCTGGGTATCGCCAGGGAGGTGTTTAGCGGTGAACAGCGGGTGGCCGCCACCCCCGACACCGTCAAAAAGCTGCAAAAGTTAGGTTTCCAGGTCCTGGTGGAAACCCAGGCGGGGGCGGCGGCCAGTTTCAGTGATAGCGCCTACGGGGCGGCGGGGGCTGAAATTGTGCCTGGCCCCCAACCCCTCTGGGACCGGTCGGACATCGTGTTAAAGGTACGGGCCCCCCAGTGGCATCCTCATCTCAACTGCCAGGAAGCCGATCTGCTGCGCCCCGGTCAAACCCTGATCAGCTTTATCTGGCCGGGGCAAAACCCCGATTTACTGCAACAATTGGCCCACCAGGGGGGGACGGTGCTGGCCATGGATGCGGTGCCCCGGCTGACCCGGGCACAAAAACTCGATGCCCTCAGCTCTATGGCGAACATCGCGGGCTATCGGGCGGTGATCGAGGCGGCTAACCAATTTGGCCGCTGCTTTACCGGCCAAATTACCGCCGCTGGCAAAATGCCCCCGGCTCGGGTGCTGGTGATTGGCGCCGGGGTAGCGGGGCTGGCGGCCATCGGCACGGCCCGCAGTCTGGGGGCGATCGTCAAGGCCTTCGATACCCGACCGGTGGTGAAGGAGCAGGTGCAGAGCATGGGGGCGGAATTCCTGGAACTTACCTTTGAGGAGGATGGCAGTGGTGAAGGGGGCTACGCCAAGGTGATGAGCCCCGCCTTCATTGCGGCGGAGATGGCCCTGTTTGCCCAACAGGCCCGGGAGGTTGATATTATCATCACCACCGCCCTGATTCCGGGCAAGCCGGCCCCCACCCTGATTACCCGGGAGATGGTGGAGAGTATGCAGCCCGGCTCAGTGGTTGTAGACCTGGCGGCGGAACAGGGGGGCAACTGTGAACTCACCCAGCCAGGGCAGATTATCACCCACCAGGGGGTTACCCTGATTGGTCTTACCGATTTGCCCAGCCGCATGGCGGCCCAGGCCAGCCAGCTCTACGGCAATAACCTTTACCATCTGCTCTCCGATCTGGGGGGGGGCGAGGCCTTCGCCCTTAACCTTGAGGATGAGGTGATCCGGGCCACCACCGTGATTCACCAGGGCCAGGTGATCTGGCCTGCCCCGCCGCCGGCGATCGCCCCCCCTAACCCGACCACCGCCGCCACCGCCGCCGATCCACCCCCGGCCTCTCGCCTGGGTTCCCAGGTGTTCTGGCTGGGGGCGATCGGGGTGATCTTCGTCGCCATCGGCCTCTGGGCCCCCGAGTCCTTCCTCACCCACTTCACCGTCTTTGTTCTAGCCAGCTTCCTGGGCTGGAAGGTAATTTGGGATGTTACTCCGGCCCTCCACACCCCCTTGATGAGCGTCACCAATGCCATTAGCGGCATCATTATCATTGGCGGTATGCTGCAGATCTCTAACGACATCACTGCCCCCATGACCGTGCTGGGGGCCCTGGCCCTCTTCCTCGGCACCGTTAACATCGCCGGTGGTTTCATGGTTTCTCAACGCATGCTCAACATGTTCCACCGCTAACTGGCCACCCCAGCTCCCCTCATCCTTTCCTTTTATTTCCCTTGTTATGACCAATACCTTTGTTAGCACGGCCTACATTGCCGCCAGTGTGCTCTTTATCCTCAGTCTCAGCGGTCTAGCCAGCCAGGACACCGCTAAGCGGGGTAACCTGCTGGGGGTGCTGGGCATGGCGGTGGCCTTTCTAGCCACCGCCCTGATTAGTCAGGGCTACCCCATCCAACTGGGCTCCATCGGCCTGGGGGTGCTGGTGGGGGTGGTGGCTGCCTCCCGGGTGGCGATGACCGCCATGCCGGAAATGGTGGCCCTGTTGAATAGCTTTGTGGGACTGGCGGCGGTGCTGGTGGGGTTTGCCGAGTTTCTGCAACCCAGCAGCGCCGCGGTGGGTATGGAGGACACCATCCACCGGGTGGAGATCTACCTCGGGGTCTTCATTGGCATGGTCACCTTCACCGGTTCCCTGGTGGCGGTGGGTAAGCTCCAGGCCCTGCTGCCCAGCCGGGCGGTGCTGCTGCCGGCTCGCCACTTCTTTACCATCGCCATGCTGGTGGCAATGGTGGTGCTGGCCTGGCCCTTTATGACCGCCACCGGTAGCGGCGGCCTATGGCTGCTGGGGGCCCTTACCCTGATCTCCGGTGTGTTTGGTGTGGTGATTGTGCTGGCCATCGGTGGGGCAGATATGGCGGTGGTGATTTCTCTGCTGAATAGCTATTCAGGGTTGGCCTCGGCGGCGGCAGGTTTTATGCTCAACAACGATCTGTTGATCATCACCGGTGCCCTGGTGGGCAGTAGCGGCGCTATCCTCAGCTATATCATGTGCAAGGGTATGAACCGGTCCTTCCTGAATGTGCTGCTGGGGGGGTTTGGGGAAGGAACTAGCCGCAGTTCCCAGACAACCAACCCGACCGCTGAGGCCACCGCCACCAATGTTTCCGAGGTGGTGGACCGACTCCACAATGCCCAGAGTGTGGTGATCGTGCCGGGTTATGGCATGGCGGTGGCCCAGGCTCAGCATGCCGTGGCGGAAATTACCCGCCTGCTACGGGCCCAGGGTAAGCAGGTGCGCTTTGGCATTCACCCGGTGGCGGGCCGCATGCCTGGCCATATGAATGTGCTGCTGGCGGAGGCCAACGTGCCCTACGACATTGTGCTGGAGATGGAGGAGATTAACGATGACTTCCCCAGCGTGGATGTGGTGCTGGTGATTGGCGCCAATGACACGGTTAACCCCAGCGCCCAGGAGGACCCTGGCAGTGCGATCGCCGGCATGCCCGTTATGGAGGTGTGGAAGTCGGATACGGTGGTGGTGGTGAAACGTAGCCTATCGGCAGGCTATGCCGGGGTAGAGAACCCATTATTCTACCGGGATAACACCCTGATGTTCTTTGGCGATGCCAAGGCTAATATCAATGCCGTACTGGCCCAACTCAGTGCCAAGGCCCCAGCGGCGGCCCTGTCGGTAAACTAGGCCAGCAGCGGTGCAATCGCGGCGGCGGTGAGGGCGGTGATGGCTGGCAGCACCACCTCCGCCCCCGCCGCCCTCAGCCCCCGATCATAGTTCTGGCGATACGCCCCATCCCGGGCCACCACGTGGGGCGGTAAGACCCCCACCCCGATCCAGGTCCGGTCTGGGCTTTGGCGCCGCGCCTCCACCAGGGTTTGCATATCCGCCACCGTGTCACCGGCGTAGAGCACCGGCAGGTCGTCGGACAGCTGATGCCGCTGGCTGAGCACCTGCACCACTTCAAATAGGCCGGTGGGGTCGGGTTTCCCCGGTCCATCCTCCATCGCCACCAGCACCGGATCCCGTAGCCCCAGGCGACGCTCTAAAACGTAGCGGGCCGAGCCACGGGTGGCGCCGCTGAAGAAACCCCAGGGCACCTGACTGGCGCTGAGCTGCTCAAAGTAGGTCGGACTCACCAGTAGGGGTTCCTGGGTGATGTAGCCGTCCCAGCCGTCGGGATGACTCGGGTTGCTACCCCGATAGCGGCTCTGGAAGAAGGCCACGATCGCTTCGTAGGCCAGGTCCAGATCGGTGCGATCACGCCCGCAGGTTTCAAAGTAACGATAGATCAACTCTTGGGATCCTTCCCAATCGTTATTCCATCGCCCCTCCGCCTTGAGGCGGTCGATCTCCTCCGGTGAAGGTCGATAATCACCGCCGGTGAACTGCTCCACCGTGTCCGCCAGGGCCCGTCGGTAGGAGTTACTCACATCCCGCAGCACACCGTCAATATCAAAAACCAGCATTGCCAGGGGAGAAACCATTAGCCGCATCCTCCTACGGGGGTGAAATGATATGATTGTAAGCTGTAGTATTTTGAGAAGTTCCCCGGAGGTCTAGTTGTCCAGATTTGTCTTAAAAGTACTCTGGCTAGAAAGTGACGTAGCCCTGGCGGTGGATCAGGTGGTAGGTAAGGGCACCAGCCCCCTTACCTCCTACTTTTTCTGGCCCCGCAACGATGCCTGGGAGGAAATGAAAACCGAGTTAGAGAGTAAATCCTGGATTGAGGAGGAGGAACAGGTAGAAATCCTCAATCAGGCCACAGAAATTATCAACTACTGGCAGGAAGAGGGTAAGGGGAAATCTTTAAACGAAGCCCAGTCCCGCTTTCCAGAGGTCACCTTTAGCGGTAGCTCGTGATCGTCCCGGCTAGAAATCCCCTTCTATGGCCCGCTAGAGCCTTAAAATCTCCCTTTTGCTTGGCAAGTAGGAGGGAGCTTCGAAACCAAGATGAACCTAAACCATAAACCCCATGGTCAGATTGACCATGGGGTTTATGGTTACGAATGACTTATTTTACCGCCTCAGCGGCCTGTAGCTTAGCCCGAGATCGCTTCACCGCCTGGGTGGCCTGAATCAGAGCCTGTTTATCCTCAGGGTTGACCTGGTTCAGGCGCTGTTCGGCCTCGTCATAGGCGGTGCGGGCGGTACCCCGATCAATGGTTTCACCCCGCTCGGCGCCATTCACTAAAATGATCACTTCGTTCCGCTCAACCTCGGCGAACCCCCCCATCACGGCAATGGGGTACCAGGTTTTATCTGTCCTAACCCGCATTACCCCAATGTCCAGGGCGGTTAGCAGGGGGGCGTGGCCGGCCAAAATACCCAGTTGACCGGTGGTGCTGGGGAGGACGACCTCCTCAGCCTCGGCATCCCAGACGGTTTTGCCTGGGGAAATCACGCGAACCGTTAAGGCCATAGGAAAAATTCAATAGGTTAACTAACACAACAGGGGGAGGAGGCTAAACCCGGGGAGTAACCCGGCTGGCCTCCTCGCCGGGAGATTAGCTGGCTGACTTCAGTTTTTCAGCCGTCTCCAGCACCTCTTCAATGCCTCCCTTCAGGTAGAAACACTGTTCTGGAATGGCATCCAGCTTGCCAGACAGAATCATGTTGAAGCCCTTAATGCTATCCTCCAGGGTCACATATTTACCAGGCGAGCCTGTAAATATTTCCGCCACAAAGAAGGGCTGGGAGAGGAATCGCTCAATCTTACGGGCCCGGGCTACCACCAGGCGATCGTCCTCAGACAATTCATCCAGCCCAAGAATGGCGATGATGTCCTGCAGTTCCTTATAGCGCTGCAGGATGGACTGTACCGAACGGGCGGTCTTGTAGTGCTCCTCTCCGACTACGCTGGGCTGCAACATGGTAGAAGCAGAGTCCAGGGGGTCAACCGCAGGATAGATGCCCTTGGAGGCTAAACCACGGGATAGAACGGTGGTAGCATCCAGGTGAGCAAAGGTAGCTGCCGGAGCCGGGTCAGTGAGGTCGTCCGCTGGCACGTACACTGCCTGAATTGAGGTGATTGATCCCTCATGGGTGGAGGTGATGCGCTCCTGTAGGTCGCCGACTTCGGTGCCGAGGGTGGGCTGGTAACCCACCGCCGAGGGCATCCGACCCAGGAGGGCCGACACCTCGGAGCCTGCCTGTACAAACCGGAAGATATTATCAATAAACAGTAGGACGTCCTGCTTATTCACATCACGGAAATACTCCGCCATGGTCAGGGCTGAGAGCGCGACCCGCATGCGGGCCCCGGGGGGTTCATTCATTTGACCATAGACCAGGGCCACCTTAGACTTGCCCAGGTCCTCAGAGTTGATAACGCCGGACTCGATAAATTCGTTGTAAAGGTCATTGCCTTCGCGGGTCCGTTCCCCTACGCCGCCAAATACGGACACGCCACCGTGTTCCTTGGCGATGTTATTAATTAATTCTTGAATCAATACGGTTTTGCCCACACCGGCCCCACCAAACAGACCCACCTTACCGCCGCGGCGGTAAGGGGCGAGCAGGTCAATCACCTTAATGCCGGTTTCAAAGACCGTTGGCTTGGTTTCCAGGTCCGTCAGCTTGGGAGCAGCCCGGTGAATGGGGGAGGTGGTCTCCATGTTGACCGGACCTTTTTCATCTACCGGTTCCCCCAGCACGTTAAAGATGCGACCCAGGGTTGATGCGCCAACGGGCACACTAATGGGCCCCCCCGTATCCACAACCTCCATACCCCGGATCAGACCATCGGTGGAGCTCATGGCTACGGCTCGCACCTGGGCGTCACCCAGGAGTTGCTGTACCTCACAGGTAACGGCAACCGCAGCCCCAGCGGGATTAGTCCCTTCAATTTTCAGGGCATTGTAGATTTTGGGCATCTCGCCACTGGCGAACTTGACGTCCACAACCGGACCGATGATTTGAGTGATGTAACCAACGTTTGTTTTCTCTGCAGTGGTGACCATGCTTGCGCCTATTCCGTATGATCAGCTTATCTGGCGGCTTCTATGTCACTGTTACATTCCAAAGCGCCATCTCTCAGATTATCACTAGAGTGCAACCCCCTGTGCGGATTATTCTGATTTTGATCCCCGCCAGGAATCTGGGAAGGCTCACCCCTGCCAGGCAGCCTCTTCTATTCCAGTTCCCGCCGTCCCTCCAGGGCTCGGGCCAGGGTGATCTCGTCGGCGTATTCCAGATCACCCCCCATGGGTAGACCAAAGGCAATCCGGGTGACTCGGGTAAAGGGCTTGATCAGTTGACCGACGTAGAGGGTGGTGGTGTCTCCCTCAATGCTGGGGCTAATGGCCATGATCACCTCTTCGGTCTCCTCCCTATTGACCCGGTGCACCAGGGGACCAATGTTCAGCTGTTCGGGACCAATGCCGTCCATGGGGGAAATCAGGCCCCCCAGCACATGGTAGCGGCCACGGTATTCCCGGGTTCTTTCAATGGCAATCACATCCCGGGAATCAGCCACGACACAAAGGGTGTGGAGGTCTCGCTGGGGCGATCGGCAAATCTCACATACCGGTTCTGCCGACAGATGGAAGCAGACAGAGCACTGCCCTACCTGAGACTTGGCCTCTAGCAGGGCCTGGGCCAGGGCCTCCACCTCGGCCTGGGGTCGTTTGAGAATATGGAGGGCCAGCCGCTGGGCAGATTTTGGCCCCACCCCCGGTAGCCGTTGCAGTTCTTCAATCAGCCGAGCAAGGGGACGGGTATAAATAGGTCAACTCCTGGAATTAGCTAGGACCTATTGTAGCGAACCACTCCAATGGGTGACTCTGGCTTGGGAAGGTCGGGGCAGGAAACTAGGAAGCAAACCCCTCCGCCAGCGCCGGCAACTCCAGGCAATACCCCGCTCCGTAAACGGTTTTAATATAACGAGGATGGCGGGGATCGGGCTCCAACTTGGTGCGCAGGTGACGAACGTGGACCCGGATAGTTTCAATGTCGTCGTTGGGTTCGTAACCCCAAACCTCCTGCAGAATTTGGCTGGGGGAAACGGTTTGGCCGTGACGTTGCAGTAGGCAGTGGAGCAATTCAAACTCCAGGTGGGTGAGCTTGACGGTCTTGTCAAACCAGATGGCTTCGTAGCGTTCGGGAATCAGGGTGAGGGGGCCGTAGTTAAGGATCTCGCTATGCTTAGCGGCCTGGGGAATTCGATCGGTGCGCCGTAGCAGCGCCCTTACCCGGGCTAGCATCTCGTCTAACTCAAAGGGTTTGGTGAGATAATCGTCGGCTCCAGCGTTTAAGCCATCCACCTTATCCTGGGTTTGACTCAGGGCGGTGAGCATTAATACCGGAATATCAGCGGTACGCCGATCTCTCCGGATCCGCTGACAGACCGTCAGTCCATCCACTTTGGGTAGCATCAAATCAAGCATGATCAGATCAGGCATGAGTTGCACGGCCAAGGCCTGGCCCTTCACACCATCTCCAGCTTGATTGACATCGTAGCCAGCCATCTCCAGGTTGACTGCGACCAATTCTGCGATCGCCGGATCATCATCAATGACAAGTATACGGGGCATTGTTATTAGGTTGAATGATTTGCCAGTGATAACCGTCCCAAAGCACCTTCTCGTCCCCAAACCCCGCTATGGGGGAAAGTTAACATTAATCCATACATACGCAGGCAGTCTAACACCTATATGTAAAGAGGGATGTCGGAATAATACAATTCCTCCACAAATTATAGGCAATACTGCGGATTTTTCTCCAGCTAAACCCCCTCTGCTGCCATGACTTAAACTTTGCTTTACATAGCCTTAGCTATGGATAACGGCGCAACCGCGAGCCAGAAGGCTTGTCGGACCTGGTCTTGACTGATTCGACTGTTCCTGGTGTTTTACGTTAAGGCCCTGTTTTGTCTGGTTGACAGAAATTAGTTAACAACAAAAAGCTGCGCCCTAGGAGCGCAGCTTTTTGTTGTTAACCGTTCACATCTCCCCCTCATTCGAAGGAGGAGTCAAGGGTTGTAGCGGTTTAGCCAGGGGGGGAGTAAATCATTACGGAACAACCATGGCGACGACCCACAGGGACAAGCCGTGGTTAAGGGGAGCTACTTTCCAGGCGAATAGGGTGTGTACCTAGCCATGGGTATCTTGCTCGAAGGTTTTTTTAGGGCAGTACTCTCGCAACCAGCAACGCTCTAGAAAACTAACCCGGTAGGCAGACCAGAACTTGCCAGGGTTATAAATCGTTCTATGATAACGGTTGAATACCGGTTGATTTAAATAAGGCCAAAGTGGGAAGCGCATTATCCTAAAACCCTTCAATCTCAAGATTGAACAACATTAGGTCAGACCAGGGCAGTCATGGAATCATTAAGAAATGTATCTCTACACAGAGATTTATCCTCTGAAATTCGCGAAGCTGGAGCCGTTGAGTCATCTCTTTTTAGTATAAGCACCTGAAAAAAGAGGCTTGGCTTCAGTTCTCTTTTTGGAAAGATATTTAATATTTCAACACGCTCTTTCAAAAAGTATCCCAGTACCCATGGCGGTAGCCAGAACGCTGAGGATGGGGTTGACCGATCAGGGCGAAGTCTGAATTGATCCTTTGCCTTAACTCCGTCCCCTTACCGGTGGGTGACGACTATAGTCGTCACCCACCCAGCGGAGTGGATTCAGATCCCCACAGGGGGCGCTAGCAGTCACAGACTAGATCGAGAATTCAGGGAATAGGTATTAATCAGATGAAAAAACAATGGAGCTGACGGGAGTCGAACCCGTGTCCGCTTTGAGTAATAACACACCATTCATTCACAGGTTTAGCCCAGCTAGCCCTTTGGGCGGGGACCGCTACATATCCCGAGCGGTGGGATGCTCTGATGAGGTCTTAATTAATCAGCACACCAGAGAACACTGACTAAGGCATCCGTTGGGGTTTGTCCATAGCTTTTAACGGAGTCAAACTATGAACGCTCGCTAAAAGAGTTTTTAGTTAAGCGGCAACAGGTGCAGCTTTACGAGCAAAAGGAACGATGTTGTTCGCAGTTACGTTTGTTTTGAGCCTGGATTAACGAGAGTGGACTCCCTCTCGACCTGTATCACAACGTGACTTTCGTCAAAACGTCGAAACCGTTACAGCCCCTTGCTAGACTTCTACAAATATTATAACTAAAATTTTTCATAGTAGGGGACTCCCCTGGCCTGGGGGTAGGCCAGAAGGCTGAGACCAGCATGGATCCCTCAGCCCTTAACCAGAGGCGTGCCCACTTGCCGCAGGTCAACGGCATAGCCGGCTACCACCAGATAGACAGCATCGGCGATCTCCCCCACCCGGCGGGTCATCTGGCCCAGTCGATCGCGAAAGAGGCGTCCCATGGGGTAGGCCGGCACTACCCCCCAACCGGTCTCCTCTGCTACCAAAATCACCGGGTTGGGGGTTCGTTGCAGGCTATCCACCAGGGCCTGCAGATGTCCTTCCCAGGTGGCTTCTTCCTGATCTAGCAAATTAGCCAGCCAGGTACCCAGGGAATCTACTAAAAGGCAGTGTCCAGGGGCAGCCTTGGCGATCTCCGCCGGCAGGGCCAGGGGCACCTCCCATAGCTGCCAATCCGCTGGACGCCGCTGGCGATGCCGGGCCAGCCGGGCTTGCCACTCCTGATCCTGGGGATGGAGGGCGGCGGTGGCCAGGTAAATCACTGGTTGTTGGGAATTGATCGCTAACTGCTCCGCCCATTCACTCTTGCCAGAGCGGGCTGGACCGGTGACCAGCGCCATCCGGCCCTGGGCAGGGCCCAGGGGACTGGCGACGGGGGTCTCATGGGGGTTAACCATGGGGCAATGCCCTAAGGTTTGCGCCCCAGGAACTTACCCAGGGCGATTAACAACTCTTCCTCCGGAGAGGGAGACGGGGCAGGGGGTTTAGCCGAGTTCTGGCCTAGGGTGGTTTGGGTCCAACGCATCAGGATAAGAGCAAACACGAGGATGGGGATAACTTCCATGGGGGGGGCTCTATTAGGTATAGATCCTACCGGACATCCGGGCCAGGGCTGGCCTGGGAATTGTCGTGGCTCCAAGAAATTTGACTAAAAACTAATCAGGTTGGTTCCGCTATCGTGAAGCCGAGCCCTAGGGCGACGGCTCGGCTTATTTGCCGAGTTCTACCCTGGGGCTTGATCGCGTTGACCAGAAGGCTCAGGACAGGGTTGATCGATAAACGGGAAGGCTGGGTAGCCTTTTGGCTGACCTCTGCCCCCTTGCGGGGGGCTGGGGCCATACTACCCATTTAGAACATTTGTACCATAAGCAGCGCTGACTGAGTTTCCTTTACCTCCTCTGCATTCCTGCCTAGGGGGGTCTTCAGCGGGGCCAGGACCAATTACGGATAGTATAGAAATATTCCTAATACCGATTGGCGAAGAACTATGGCGAAGGCAGCGTGGGTGTTTCCAGGACAGGGGTCCCAGGGCATTGGCATGGGGTTGGACCTGCTAGAGTTACCCCTGGCCCAGCAGCGTTTCGCCCAGGCGGAGGCGGTTTTAGGGTGGTCGGTGGTGGACGTCGTGGCGGACCCAGGGGATAAGGTGTCCCATACCCGCTATACCCAGCCCTGTCTCTACGTGGTAGAAAGCCTGCTGGCGGATCTCTTGACGGATCAGGGATGGCGTCCCGCCGCCCTGGCTGGCCATAGTCTGGGGGAGTACGTCGCCCTCTACGTGGCGGGGGTGTTTGACTTTGGCACGGGCCTGGCCCTGGTGAAACAACGGGCTGCACTAATGAGCACCGCCTGCGACGGCATGATGGCGGCCCTGCTGGGCTTTGACAACGATGTCCTCCAGGCCCAGTTGGCGGCTACCCCCGGGGTGGTGCTGGCCAATGATAACAACCCTGGCCAGGTGGTGATCTCCGGCACCGTTGCCGGGGTAGAAGCGATCATGGCCACTGTCAAGGCTAAGCGGGCGGTCCCCCTGAATGTTAGCGGGGCTTTCCATTCCCCGCTCATGGCCAGAGCGGCTGAGGCCTTTGCTGCGCTGCTAGCGCCGGTGCACTTTAGCGATGCTCAGGTGGCGGTGCTATCTAACGTTGATCCGACCCCGGCCACCGCTGGTGCTGTACTCAAGCAACGGTTGGCTGAGCAGATGACCGGGGCGGTGCGCTGGCGGGAGATCACCCTGGCTTTACCGGCCCTGGGTATTGACCAGGTGGTGGAGGTGGGGCCTGGGAATGTGCTGACTGGTCTGGTGAAGCGCACCTGCAAGGACCTGGATCTACTCAATGTGGGCACCCTGGACCAAGTATCGGCCCTTGCGGCTTAGGAGAGCGACCATGGCCCGCGATCGCGAACCAGCTGTCAACCTGTTGCTCTATCGCCTCTTTAAGTTTTCGGTGGTGGCACCGGCCCTGCGGTTTTACTTCCGGGGCCGCATCTACGGGACCGATCAGGTACCCATGACCGGCAAACTGATCGTGGTGGCTAACCACGCCAGCGACTTTGACCCACCGCTGCTATCATCAGCGGTGGGCAGACCAATTTCCTACATGGCTAAGGAAGAGCTATTTCAGGTACCGCTGCTGCGCCAGGCCATTCAACTCTACGGGGCCTACCCGGTGAAGCGGGGCAGTGCCGATCGCAGCGCCATTCGAGCCGCCCTGCAACAATTGGAGCGAGGCTGGGCGGTGGGGATTTTTTTGCAGGGCACCCGCACCGCCGATGCCCGCATCCCCAGTCCTAAAATTGGTGCCGCCCTGATCGCTGCTAAGGCCCAGGCAACTCTCCTGCCCGTTAGCCTCTGGGGAACTCAAGGTATCCTCAAAGGATCAGCTCTGCCTCGCCGGGTACCCCTGACTATTCGCATCGGCGATCCCATCCCGCCTCCCCCTACCACCGACCGGGACCAGCTTGAGGCGGTGATCACTGAGTGCACAGAGGCGATTCACCGCCTCCACGACCTAGGGCGTTGAGGCTAAGTCCGTGAATAGCTCCTGACACCCTTAGAGGTTGTTTAAGAAGCCAAGGAAAGTCTCAAACTATACCTGTGGAGTAGGATACCGCAAAATTTCGTATTTTGGCGGCCCTTTGGCGGCGAACTATACCTGATCCCTTTTCAACGAGTCTCTTAAGCCCATTACACGGAGGAGCCCACTACTATGGCTTGGTCATGCGGCCGGGATCGATGGCCCGATCAAAGGACTCGGCGCTGATCACCCCCAGGTCCAGGGCGGCCTGGCGCAGGGTCAGGTCCTGCTCAAAGGCGTGGTGGGCAATGCGACAGGCCTGGTCGTAGCCAATCACTGGACTCAGGGCGGTGACCAGCATCAGGGATTGATCCACATACTGGGCAATGCGGCGGCGGTTGACCGTCATACCCTGCACCAGGAACCGACTAAAGTTGCGGCTACTGTCCGTCAGCAGACGGATGGACTGGAGCAGGTTGAAAATCATCAGGGGTTTGTAGACGTTCATCTCCAGACTACCGCTGGCCCCGGCAAAGGCCACGGCGGTATCGTAGCCCATCACCTGCACCGCCACCATGGTCAGGGCCTCGCACTGGGTGGGGTTCACCTTACCCGGCATAATCGAGGAGCCGGGTTCATTTTCCGGCAGCTGCAGCTCCGCCAGCCCCGCCCGGGGGCCACAGCTGAGCAGGCGAATATCGTTGGCGATCTTATAGAGGGACACCGCCAGGGTTTTGAGGGCAGCGCTGGTCATCACCAGGGCATCGTGGGCCCCCATGACCGTGAACTTGTTAGGGGCGGTGACGAAGGGTAGGCCGGTGATCGCCGCCAGCTGCTGGGCCGCCCCCTCGGCAAACCCCGGGCCGGCGTTGAGGCCGGTGCCCAGGGCGGTGCCCCCCAGGGCCAGGGGGTAGAGCTGGGGCAGCACCCCCTGCAGGCGTACCGCATTATCCGCCAGCATGCCCACGTAGCCAGAAAACTCCTGGCCCAGGGTGAGGGGGACGGCGTCCTGCAGGTGGGTACGGCCAATTTTGACAATGTCGGCCCAGGCCTCGGCCTTCTCCTGCAGGGCCTGTTGCAGTTCCCCCAGGGCCGGCAGCAACTGCTGCACCAGGGCCTGGGCGGTGGCCATGTGCATGGCGGCGGGGAAGACATCGTTGGAGGACTGGGCCATGTTGACATGGTCATTGGGGTGGATGGGGGTCTTGCTGCCCAGTACCCCCCCGGCCAGCTCAATGGCCCGGTTGGCGATCACCTCGTTGACGTTCATGTTGCACTGGGTGCCGCTGCCGGTCATCCATACGTGCAGGGGGAAGTGGTCATCCCACTGGCCCGCCATCACCTCTTCGGCGGCCCGGACGATCAGATCGGCCTTGTCCTGGGGCAGCCGACCCAGGGCGGCGTTGGTGAGGGCGGCGGCCTTTTTAATGGTGGCGATGGCGTGCACCACTGCCAGGGGCATCCGGTCCTGGCCGATGGAAAAGTAGTGGATCGATCGCTGGGTTTGGGCCCCCCAGTAGCGATCGCTGGGCACGGCGATCGTCCCCATACTGTCGGTCTCCTGGCGCCAGCCCGGTGTGGCTTCGGTCATGGTGGTTCCCCTAGAGGTCTAAAACCTGGCCCCGCAAATCCGCTGGAGCCGCAATGCCGTAGCGCCCCAGTAGGGTGGGCAAAATATCGTAGATCTGGGCCCCCCTGAGTTCCTGACCCTCCCCAGGTGCCCGGGGATCATGGAAAATCATCAGGCCAAAGGGGGCGTGGTTGGCATCGTCGGGCCCGGTATCATTCTCCACTGTATGGAGGCTGCCCAGCCCCACACTGCCCACCGATCGCCAAGCCAGGTCATCAAAATAGACAATCAGGTCCGGGGCCCGGCCCCGCACCCGCTGGTAAATCGCCTGGGGTTTAAACACCTTCACCGGTAGGGGCTGCCCCTGGGGATCGGTGAGCTGCTGCAACTGCTCCGCCAGCCGGTTGCGCAAGCCTTCATAGTCCGCCATGGCCACGGTGCCCTGGGGTTCCCGCCCCTGCACATTCAGAAAAATGCGGGCATAGTAGCCCCCCGCCCCCCAGGCCTGGGTGCGGGTCCAATCCACCGCCACCTGGTCCAGGGGCTGGGGCTGCAGCGGATCTAGGGGCTCCGCCAGGGTCAGGTAGCCCTGACGGATCAACCACTCGTTGATGCAAATGCCCCCCATCAGGGGTTGGGCCCCGTGGTCCGACACCACCAGCACGGCGGTATCGGGGTCGCAGGCGGCTAACAACTGGCCCACCCGCTGGTCCACGTGGACGTAGTAGTCGTGGATGGCGGCGGCCCAGGGGGAGTCGGGCTGGTGCTGGGGATGGCGAGGATCCATGGGTTTCCAGAAGGCATGGTGGATCCGATCCACCCCCATATCCACCAGCATCAAAAAGTCGGGTTGGTCGCGGTGCAGGAGCTTCTCCGCCAGGCTAAAGCGCTGGTCGCAGAGGCGGTAGAGGTGGCTGAGGATGGTTGCCTTCTCCTCAGACCGAAAGTTGGGCACATCCATGATGAAATCCGGCATCCAGGCCCGGATCTGATCCCCCAGCTCCGGGGGATGGGTGAAGGGTACGGCGGTGCTGGGGGTGAGGAAGCAGGATACCAGACTGCCCGCCACCGGGTAGGGGGGTGAAGTCCCGGGCACCCCCAGGACGGCGACGCTCCAGCCGGCTTCGCCCAGCCAGTCCCAGAGGCGCGGGAATTTGACGGCACGACCATCGCTGATCGCCATGGTGTGGTAGTCGCGATCGCGGCGGTTGCGGAAGCCATAGATCCCCAGTTCCCCCGGATCGCGGCCGGTCATCATACAACTCCAGGCCGGCACCGTAATGGCGGGGATGCTACTCTCCAGGCGACCGTAGCTACCCTGGGCGATCAGGCGGCTGAGATGGGGCAAATCCCCCCGCCAGTGGTCAAACACCAGGGAGGGCTCCATGCAGTCCAAACCGATGATCAGCAGACGGGGGGCGGCCATGGCGAGGGTTAGAGGGGGCCTTCGATGCGGGCGTTAAAGCCGTAAACCCGCCGTTCCCCCGCCAGGGGTACCAGGGTGACGGTGCGATCGTCCCCGGGTTCAAAGCGCACGGCGGTGCCGGCGGGAATGTCTAGGCGCAGGCCCCGGGCCTGGTCGCGATCAAACTGTAGGGCGGCGTTGACCTCAAAGAAGTGGAAGTGGGAGCCCACCTGAATGGGACGATCTCCGCTGTTAGCCACGGTCAGGGTGACCGTGGGCTTACCCTGGTTGAGCTCAATCTCCCCCTCGGCGGGGAACAGTTCACCGGGAATCATCGTGCACCTCCTAGGTGGGCCATCAGGTCTTGACGTTTTTGTTGCAGCGATCGCTCAATGCGGGGCAAACTATCCTCAATTTCCCGCCGTCCGGGGCCCGGTGGGGCCGCCTCCAACAATTGATTCAGGGCCACCAGGTGGGCGGTCTCCAGGGCAATTTCGGTGGGCACCTTCAGGTCTGGCAGTACCCCCGTCCCCTCCCAATTGCCACCGGTGACCGGGTTGATCGCCCGCCCGGTGGGGATAAACACCCAAAAATGGTCGTGCAGGCGAAAGCCCTGGCCCGGGTTAGCGCCGCCCCGGGTGGTTTCCCCCACCACCTGGGCCCGCTTCAGGGTCTGCAGGTTATAGGCAAACTCCTCCGCCGCCGAGAAGGTCTCCGGGCTGGTGAGCACGAACACCGGCCGGTCCAGGTAGCGGGGCCCGGGCACGTGGGGCAGGGTCCACCACTGCTGGGTTTGGTGCGTGGCCCGCCAGTAGAGATCGTTGAGATGAATCGGGGGATGGGGAGGGAACAGGTAGCTGCAGAGAAAGGCCACGGTAGCGGGGGACCCTCCCTGGTTGTGGCGCAGGTCAAGGATCAGGGCATCGGTGTGGGCCACCAGGGCCATGGCCGCCGCCAGGGACTCCGCCGCCCACTCCGGCGGCTCAAAGCTAAACAATTGCAGGTAGCCCACGTTCCCCGCCAGCCGCTCCACCCGGTTAATGTCAAAGTTACGGCGACGGCTGGCCACTCCCTGCTGGGCTAAATCGGTGGGGCTGGGGGCGGTGGCCTCCAGGTGGGGCAGGGGCAGGGGGCTGAAGTGCAGGCGCAGGGCCAGGTCACCACTCAACTGCTGCAGCTGGGCGGTGAGGGTATCCGCCAGTTGCTGGCCGCCGCAAATCTCAGCGTAGCCCCCCGCCGCCCGACGGGTCTGGATATCGGCCTGGATCCGCTGGGCCACCTCAGGAAAGGTATAGGCCTGCAGCTGATCGATCAGGGCGGTCAGCACCGCCTCCAGGTCAGGGGTCTGCAGTAAAACATCAGCGTCAGCAGCGGAGGAGCTCATGGGCAACCGGGGCTCAGCCCTAGCGAATGGGGTCGTGTACCGTTACCAGTTTAGTGCCATCGGGGAAGGTGGCCTCCACCTGCACCTCGTGGATCATCTCCGCCACCCCCTCCATCACCTCCTCTCGCCCCAGCAGGGTGGTACCGTAGCTCATCAGATCGGCCACGGTGCGCCCGTCTCGGGCCCCCTCCAAAATCGCCGCCGAAATGTAGGCCACCGCCTCCGGGTGGTTGAGCTTTAGCCCCCGCTGCTTGCGGCGCTCCGCCACCAGGGCAGCGGTGAAAATCAATAATTTATCTTTTTCCTGGGGGGTGAGTTGCATGGCCAAAGGACAAGGAAAAGGCTGGAGGCATAGCGTTACTCAGAACCCTTGGGATAACCTTAATTGAGCTAAATATAAAGCCGAAGCCTCGGTGGGGGTTCTGACTGACTTCCGTCGTAGTGGCTATGGTGAAGGCTATAGGTAAGCTTTCAAGGTTTTGCCTTGATTGTCAACCCGCGCTTAATGATTAGAACCATTTCCAACATCGACAGCGTAGGATTACCAAGATTAAGTCAGCTCAGGAACAGACCCATGGGCTTGCCCGCCTCGGCCCGATTCCCTCGGCACTAAGCGGCACCGGATCGTTTAGAAAACAGCACCAGAATAGTCTTGAGAATTAGTTGGAAGTCATACCACAAACTCCAGTTAGCTTGATAGGATAAGTCCATCCGTACCACATCATCGAAGCTTTTCACCGTAGACCGCCCATTCACCTGCCACTCTCCAGTCATACCTGGCTTGACATTCAAGCGTTGCCACTCAGGAATTTTGTATTTCTCCACTTCATCGGGGGTCGGTGGCCGAGTACCTACCAGGCTCATCTCCCCCTTCAAAACATTCCAAAACTGGGGCAGTTCATCCAGGCTGGTGCGCCGTAGAAATCGCCCTACCTTAGTAATTCGTGGGTCATTTTCATTCTTGAACAGAGCACCCTCCACCTGGTTTTCTACCTGGTCCTTTAATACTTCGGCGTTCATGACCATAGAACGGAACTTCCAGATATGGAAGTGTTGACCCATCCAGGAACAGCGCACTTGTTTAAAGAAGATCGGCCCACCATCCTCCAGCTTAATAGCCAGGGCAATGGGCACCGTTAGGCTGGCGGTAATCAATAAACCAACCAACCCTCCTACCACATCCATAATTCGCTTTCCTCTGGCCAGCACGGAGGGATGGGTTGGCATGATAGCAGTCATGGCCTGCTTAGGGGTGCCAGCGGACGTCGAGGTTGAATGACCTTCGAAATCAAACAGGCTTTCTGTTCCTGTCAACTTAATGAGCATTTGAACCTGCTCTGGTACATTGCTCAAAACCATAGCCACCCCATGCTGCTTACAGGTACGGTGACAAATTACCAAACTTCCTAGCCCGGTACTATCAATAAACCAAGTTTGGCTGAAATCAAGAACCAAGGTGGCAAATTTCAATTTGGCTGCAAAACAGGCTTCTATCCTTTGTTCGAACTCTATGGCTTCAACCAGGCTAAAGGTTGGTGGCAGGGTGAATATGCATCGCGAATCTGTCGAATTCTCCATCCCCAGGGAGATTATCAATGAGTTTGTCGACCCCTCTGTGTAGGAGGAGATATTGTTGAACTTACCAGCTTTAACTTGGCCTATAGTAAAAGTTGAAACCATAGTAGTATCCCTAGGGTACAGACAAAGAAGCGTCGCTCAATTAGACAGAGACCAAGCTCATTACTGTAACTGCATCGTAACTGTTCTGATCGAAATAACATTCCTGATTTTTGATGAGCTATAGCGGTTCTCACTCGGATGAGGTATAGGTCAATTGCCCAAGTCTATGAGTTCCAAGGCTTCTCTCAGTCGAGGTGTACCTCATGCATTCAGGAATCGCTATAATCCAAAACTTTTAAGTATTTCCTCACATATTTAATTTTTTTCAAACACGAAAGAAATAAGATATAAAATTAAACATTAAAATTTTTGATCAGGGAAATAGACAGGTAACCTTTGAAAAAAGGGTTTGATTAATCGGTACGTAACCTTAGCTACACTATAGGGACTTCCAGATGCAGGCGCTTACTAATCTGTGAGGCTTTAAAGACTTTTAATCAACCTGTAAGTCAATGACTAAGATAGAAAAGACTAAGGGAAAACAGGTTAACCTGTTTTCCCTTAGCCATAGAGCCCTTTATGACAGTTATTCGGACTTAGGAGCTGTAGCCACCTGCAACGAGGCGAAGGTCAATCAGAGCCTGGCCAGTGGCAGTATTGGTCAAGTCGCCGTGTCCTAGGTGTTCGGGCCAAAGCCATGAATTTTGTCCGCCATACTAAGCGATGTCAAACCCAATAACCAGGTCATTGAAGTCGCCATCACTGCTGGTACCCAGTAGGTCTTCAAAGCCCATCCGACCATTCACCATCCGGACATGGTCTATGCCATCAGGATTAGCGGCGGCAAAGGCAAATAGCACGGTTTTATCCTGATATTGGATGAAGATCCGACTGGGATCGGTGAAATCCTTCTCGATTAGGGTATCCACCAGAATCTGACTGCTATCCAGGTTAATGGGTGTACCATCCAGGAAGGTGACCTCCTTGGCCAGGACAGTCGCGGTTGATACCTGTGGCTCCTACCTTGCCTGACCAGGGCGTTAACCGGTTCCTGGTGATCTAGGCGACTTGACAAATCAATTTTTTTTGAAATGATGGAGGCTAGGTAGTGGTGCTGGCCAGAATCTAAGGGCCTATTGGGTCCAGTCAGCGATCGCAGCCCCGTTCATCTTGAGGATAGGTCCGATGGTCAAGGTTGGCATTAACGGTTTTGGCCGCATTGGCCGGTTAGTTTTGCGGGCCGGGTGGGCCTTCCCAGAGTTAGACTTTGTTCACATCAATGACCCTCAGGCTGGGGCCGCAACCGCTGCCCATCTGCTGAAATTTGATTCGGTCCATGGCCGTTGGCCCCCCCAGGTGGAAGCGTTGCAGTCCGATCAATTCACCATCGATGGAGCTCCCCTCGGCGTCAGCCAGTTTACCTCCCCTGGCCAGGTGCCCTGGGCTGATCACGGGGTGGATCTGGTGTTGGAATGTTCTGGTAAATTTCGCACCCCAGAGACTCTGGATTCCTACTTGGCGGGGGGAGTCCATAAGGTGATCGTGGCCGCCCCAGTGAAATCAGGGGCTTTAAATGTGGTCTATGGCATCAATGACCACCTTTACGATCCCCAGCAGCACCACCTGTTGACCGCAGCCTCCTGTACCACCAATTGCCTGGCTCCGGTGGTGAAGGTGATTCACGAAGGCCTGGGCATTCGCCATGGGGTGATTACCACCATCCACGATCACACCAATACCCAGACCATCGTCGATGCCCCCCACAAGGACCTGCGCCGGGCCCGGGCCACGGGGTTGTCCCTAATTCCCACCACCACAGGTTCCGCCACCGCCATCACCCTGATCTACCCGGAACTGGAGGGCAAGCTGAATGGTCTGGCGGTGCGGGTACCCCTGTTGAATGCCTCTCTCACTGACTGTGTCTTCGAAGTGGATCGGCCCACCTCGGTGGCCGAGGTCAACCAGCTGCTGCAGGCTGCAGCCGAAGGTCCCCTGGCGGGGATTTTGGGCTATGAAGAGCGGCCCCTGGTGTCGGTGGATTATAAGGATGATCCGCGATCGGCCATTGTTGATGCGTTGTCCACCATGGTGGTGGATGGCACCCAGGTGAAAATCCTGG
The DNA here is from genome assembly GCA_040381765.1 of Leptolyngbya sp. Taxonomy (GTDB): domain Bacteria; phylum Cyanobacteriota; class Cyanobacteriia; order Phormidesmidales; family Phormidesmidaceae; genus Nodosilinea. The sequence continues at coordinate 3,966 of JBEIGU010000030.1, read as the reverse complement.
CCTGGTATGACAACGAATGGGGCTATGCCAGCCGGATGGCGGACCTGGCCCGGAAGGTCGCCTCTAGCCTTTGATCCAAGCCTGGATTCGATATCCCTTTCCCCTGCTTACCATGACAGCCTCTTCCCTGCCCACCGCCAGCCTGCGTAACTACGCCATCATCACCGCCGCTTACTGGGGTTTCACCATCACCGACGGGGCCCTGCGCATGATGGTACTACTCCACTTCCACGTGCTGGGTTACAGTCCTTTTGAAATTGCCATGCTCTTCCTCTTCTATGAGGTGTTTGGGGTGGTAACTAACTTCTTAGGGGGTTGGATTGGTTCCCAGATTGGTCTGCGCCAGACCCTCTACGGTGGCATTGCCCTGCAAATTTTTGCCCTATTAATGCTGGCCGGCCTCAACCCCGCCTGGGGGGCGTCTACCCAGGTGGGGTACGTCATGGTGGCCCAGGCCTTCTCCGGCATTGCCAAGGACTTGACCAAGATGAGCTCCAAAAGTGCCATTCGCCTGGTGGTGCCCCGCGAGGCCTCCTCCCGATTATTTAAGTGGGTGGCGGTCCTGACGGGCTCTAAAAATGCCCTGAAGGGGGTGGGCTTTTTTGTCGGGGCGGCCCTGCTGCAGACCATCGGTTTTGTGCCGGCCCTGCTGGTGCAGGCAGCCCTGCTGGCAGTGATTTTTGTCTCTGGGGGCCTGTTACCAGCCCAAATGGGCAAGATTGGCCAAAAGGTGCCCTTTCGTCAGCTTTTTTCGAAAAGCCGGGAAATTAATATCCTGTCGGCGGCGCGTTTCTTTCTGTTTGGCTCCCGCGATGTCTGGTTTGTGGTGGCCCTACCGGTGTTTCTCTACGAGGTGCTGGGCTGGCGGTTTATGCAGGTGGGCAGTTACATGGCCATCTGGGTAATTGGCTACGGCATGGTTCAGTTTCTGGCCCCCCAGCTCCTCCGCCGTGATGCCAGTGGCAAGGTGGTGCCCAAGGCCAGCACGATTCAGTTCTGGACGAGCCTGTTAACGGTGATTCCTGCGGCTATTGCCCTGGCGTTAGGGTCCGGGGTCCGGGGGGATGTGGCGGTTACCGGCGGGCTGATTATTTTCGGGATTGTCTTTGCCTTTAATTCTGCGGTCCATTCCTATCTAGTGCTGGCCTACACCGAAGACCGGGATGTCAGTCTGAACGTGGGCTTTTATTACATGGCTAACTCCGGTGGTCGGCTGCTGGGCACCGTCACCTCGGGTCTGTTTTTCCAGTGGTTTGGGTTGGGGGGGTGCCTTTGGGTATCCAGTCTGTTTGTGGTGCTAGCCGCCCTGATCACCGCCCGGTTGCCCGATCCAAAATCCTAGAGATCGGCCTTCATCCCTGCTGCTGGGGCATCAAAGCCTGGGGGAAAGTGGGTGGTCTCGGCATCGTAGTCGGCGGCGGTCCATTGGGTAGCGGTAACCGTGGCGGTTTTTAAGTCTGTGCCGATCAACATCGCCCCCCGCAGGTCGGCGTCGCTCAGGTCCGCCTCTGCCAGGTTAGCGTAGCTCAGGTCCGCCCCCCGCAGGTTGGCACCCCGTAGGTTGGCGCCACTGAAGTCGGCGTAGCTAAAGTCGGCCCCCTTCAGGTCAGCACCGGCCAGGTCGGCCCCCACCAGTAGGACGGTTTCAAAGTTGCGTTGACCGCCCTGGTACAACTGCAGTAGGAGGGCGGCGGTCAGCACTGGGGAGGGGGATAGGGACTCAGTCATGGGGGATGCCAGGGTCTTCCTGGGGTTTATAAAAACCTGGGGTTAGGGGCTGGCCCCTGGCCAGGCGGTGGTTTCGTAGTCGCCACAGCCGATCGCCGCCTCCGACAGGGCCACCTGGGGATGGACAGGGCACTTCAACAGGGGGTTGTTGGTGAAGTAGCGACACCGGGCGCAGGGGATTTGGTGCATCACCTGGGCTCGGTGCAGGCTTTCCCGGGTGATCGCCAGCAACTGCCAGAGGGTTAGCCCCACCAAGCTCCAGGCCAGGACAGCACACAGGGGGACGAGGAAGGGGGCGAACCCCGCCCTCAACCCCTGGGCCAATGACCACACCAACTGATCCATAGGCCGTCACCTAGGGTTATGGGCAAAATCGGGAGCCGGTTTCCACCCAACCCCCGCCAAAAGAGAAACCACCTTCAACTTACTGCCAAAGGGTTGGGGCAGGGCGGTCGGTTAGGAAAACTTAGCGTTTGGGGCAACCGGGCCAAAGCCGCCCCCACCGGGGGTGGCAATCACCAGGGCATCTCCGGCCGCCAGGGTGATCTGGGCCTCAGCGGCGATCTCCTCCACCCGCCCATCGGCCCGTTCCACCCAGTTGCGGCCTGGGGCGCCGGGCTGCCCCCCGGCCAGGCCAAAGGGAGCCACCTGACGCTGGCCAGAGAGGATGGCGGCGGTCATGGCTTCTCGAAAGCGCAGGCGCCGCACCACCCCGTTCCCCCCCCGATGCCGACCCTGGCCGCCACTGCCGGGGCGGATGGCAAAGCTCTCCACCAGGACTGGAAAGCGCCACTCCAACACCTCGGGGTCGGTGAGGCGAGAGTTGGTCATGTGGGTTTGCACCGCATCGGTGCCGTCAAAATCTGGGCCAGCCCCCGATCCGCCACAGATAGTTTCATAGTACTGGTAGCGATCGTTGCCAAAGGTGAGGTTGTTCATGGTGCCCTGGCTGGCGGCCATCACCCCCAGGGCGCCGTAGAGGGCATTGGCCACCACCTGGGAGGTCTCCACATTGCCCGCCACCACCGCCGCCGGGTAAGCCGGATGCAGTAGGCACCCTCTGGGCACCAGGATCTCCAGGGGCTTGAGGCAGCCGGCATTGAGGGGGATATCATCCGCCACCAGGGTGCGAAAGACGTAGATCACTACTGCCTGGCACACCGCCAGGGGGGCGTTAAGATTGCTGGGCTGCTGGGCAGAGGTGCCGCTGAAGTCCAGGCGGGCGCTACGCCGCTCTCGGTCAAGGCTGATCCGGACCTGCACCTGGCTGCCAGCATCGGTGGTGACCGTAAATTGCCCTTCCTGGAGCACCTCGATCGCCCGGCGCACGGCGGCTTCGGCATTATCCTGCAGGTGCTGCATATAGGCCTGCACCACCGCCAGGCCATACTCCTCCACCAGCTGCTGCAGGGCCTGCCAACCCCGTTGGTTGGCGGCCACCTGGGCCCGCAGGTCCGCCAGGTTTTGGGCCAGGTTACGGGCTGGGTAGGGGCCGGATTGGAGGCGATCTCCGATCTCCCGGGATTGGAACTGTCCCTGGCGCACCAGCAGCAGGTTATCCAGCAGCACCCCCTCCTGGTGAATATCGGTGCTGTGGGGGGGCATCGATCCTGGGGTGATGCCCCCCACATCGGCGTGGTGCCCCCGGCAGGCCAGGTAAAACTGGGGCTGGGCAAAGCCCTCTAAAAACATCGGGGTGATCACCGTAATGTCGGGCAGGTGGGTGCCGCCGTTGTAGGGATTGTTGGAAACATAGACATCGCCGGGTTGGAAATCCGCCCCCCGGTCGGTCATCAGGCTGACCACGCTGGCCCCCATGGACCCCAAATGGACCGGGATGTGGGGGGCATTGGCCACCAACTGGCCCTGGTGGTCAAACAGGGCGCAGGAAAAGTCGAGGCGTTCCCTAATATTCACCGAGGAGCTGGTGTTTTGCAGGGTGACCCCCATTTCCTCCGCGATCGCCCGAAAGCGGTGGTTAAAAATTTCCAGCCTGACCGGGTCTACCCGGATGGAAAGGGGGACGGCGGTTTCCATCTGGGGGTGCCGCTGCTGTTCCAGGATCAGGTTGCCCGCCCTGGTCATTTGGGCCGACCAGCAGGGTAATCGCATCTTAATTGGCTAATTACGATACAGACAGATTGCTCACTTTCTAAGACAAAAGCAGATTTACTGGTTCTTCACCCGTGATCACGGCTAATCTCATACTGATACTGCATTTTGGGTTATATGAGACAT
>JBEIGU010000029.1:0-32896 GCA_040381765.1 Leptolyngbya sp. | reverse complement strand
GGTGGAGGCAAAGGAAGTCAACCCGCCGGCTGGACAAGAGCCGATTCATTGGCGACTGTTGACCACCCATGAAGTGGTTTGCATCGAACAAGCTCTGAAAGTTATTCAATGGTATTGCTGGCGCTGGCGAATTGAACAACTGTTTGCCACCCTCAAACAAGCAGGCTTGAATCTCGAAGCGACTCAACTCGAATCGGTCGAAGCGATTGAGCGCTTAACCGTGCTTGCCTTGTCGATTGCCGTGCGAACCCTGCAACTACTCGAAGGGCGAGATAATCCAGCCTTACCCGCCTCGATTGCCTTGACCGATGAGCAGCAGCAATGCCTGAGCCAACTGGCACCCTCCTTGCAAGGCCGTACTCAAAAACAGCAAAATCCTTATCCTCCGACTTCTTTAGCCTGGGCAACTTGGTTGATTGCTCGGTTGGGAGGATGGTCCGGGTATCGTTCCCAACGTCCTCCCGGCATGCCCACTCTGATTCATGGTCTACGGCAGTTTGAGGCGATCTTCCTCGGATGGAAACTGGCTCAGACTCCACTTATGTGTACACCGTAGCCCTTGATCAAGGGGGCTAGCTGAGGCCCCCTCAACCTGTCAAGGCCTGAAAATCAGTTATCCCCAGAACAGCAAAGCCGTTAAGATTTAAGGGTGACAGAGGCAAAAAACGACTGCTAACTGCCAGGTAAGCGTCGTCTTTTGGGTTCACTGATACCTCTTCACCATAGCCGATGGCGGCAGGCAATTTTGGAAACAGGAGACGGGATGACAGAAGCAGCGACCCTATGGGTTTTAACTGAAACGGAGGCAGAGGTCTCTGCCGAGAAAGAGGGGCAGCGCAGCGGTGGCGATCGCGGCGGTGGTTTTGGCCTGCCCATCCCTGGCATTGGCGACAGCGCCCCCCGTCGCCAGCGGGTTTCCCTGGATGCCCAGGCCCTGCAGGCCCAGATGACCAGCCTGCTGGCGGTGGTCAATGACCTGTTCACCCAGGCCGATCGCACCACGGGCCTGCAATTGCAGGAGGTGGAGCTGTCGGTGGATATCAACGCCGAGGGCCAGATTAGCCTGGTGGGTAACGGCGGCAAACTGGGCAACCAGGGGGGGATTAAGTTGAGATTGACCCGACCCGTTGATCATTAACTCTTACCATGGGACGCAACTGGGCCATCACCATTGGCGTTAACGATTACTACAACCTGCAACCGCTGCGCTATGCGGTGCGGGATGCCACCGCTATGGGGGATTTGTTTCGGCAGGAGCTGGGGTTTGAGCAGGTTTACCACTTCGCCGTCGGGGCTCCCCCCATTCCTCAGGATTATGGCCCGCCCATCGACCCGGCCCCCACCTACACCACCCTGCGACGGTTTCTGCGGACCCGGTTTGAGCAGCCCTTTTTGCAGGATGGCGATAATCTTTGGTTTTTCTTTGCCGGCCATGGCCTACGCCATGAAAATCGCGATTACCTGCTGCCCATGGATGGCGATCGCGCCGATCTAGAGAACTCCGCCATCCCGTTACATTACATCACCGAGCGGCTGCGCCAGAGCGGCGCGGACAATATCATTTTGCTGATCGATGCCTGCCGCACCCTGGCGGGCCAGCGGGATGGGTGGGGGATTGGCCAAGAGCAACAGCAGGGGGTGATTACCCTGTTTTCCTGTAGCCCAGCCGAATCGGCCTACGAGATCGAGGAACTGCAGCAGGGGGCCTTTACCCATGTGTTGCTGGAGGGGTTAGGGCGTCAGGGAGAGGGCAACTGCGCCACCGTAGAGCGGCTATATCAGCAGTTGCGCTACGACGTGCCTCGCCTCACCCAACGTTACCGCCAGGTAAGCCAAACCCCCTACGGCATGGTTGAACCCCCCACCAAAAATCAATTAATTTTGCTGCCGCGTCAGGCCACCCTGGCGGATGTCGATGCCTTAAAAAAGGTTGCCCTTACCGCCGAAGTGGCTGGCCAGCCCCAGCAGGCCAGGCAATATTGGGTACGAGTCCTCGCCGTATCCCCCGCCGATCTAGAGGCGATCTCTGGTATTGAGCGACTCTCCCGGGGAGGGCAGCCCCCCCCGCCCCCTCGCCCCGCCCCTACCACTACTTCGCCAATCGCCCGGGACGCCACTCCAGCCCCCGTCACTCCCCCCCAGGCCCCGCTCCCTGGAGATGTGCTGGCCCTTAAGGCCGATGCCCAGAACGCGGAACTGGAGGGCGATCTTGACCTGGCGGAACAACTCTGGCTTCGGGTACTGGCCGTGTCCTCGGCTGATGCCAACGCCGTTGCCGCCCTGAAGCGTATTGCGATAAAACAGGCCAATTTACCCACCTCAGGGCCTAACCCTGGCCAACCTAGCGTAGATAGTCGTCAGTCTCTGTCCCGTTTTAGCTTTGAGGTGGTGACCGTTAACCCCCAGGGGCAGATTGTAGACCGTAAACAGGCCAGCGCCCCCTACCAGACTGTAGACCTGGGCCAGGGCGTCACCCTGGAGATGGTGGTGATTCCTGGCGGCAGCTTCATGATGGGCCAAACCGAGGCGGAAAAGGCGGAACTGATCCGTCAGGTTGGAGAAGAGAAGTACAAAGAGTGGTTTGCCCGGGAACTACCCCAGCATCAGGTAACCCTGGCGGCTTTTTCCCTGGGTAAATACCCCGTCACCCAGGCCCAATATCAGGCCATCATGGGCAACAACCCTGCCAACTTCAAGGGAGACAAGCGCCCGGTGGAGCAAGTAACTTGGCATGAGGCCATGGAATTTTGCGATCGCTTGTCCAAAAAACTAGGCCAACCCTACACCCTGCCCAGTGAAGCTCAATGGGAATATGCCTGTCGGGCGGGTACTACTACACCCTTTCACTTTGGCGAGACGATTACCACCGATCTGGCTAATTATCGGGGCAGCGACTGGGAGTACGAGGGCAAAACCTATCCAGGGTTCTATGGTCAGGGACCAAGGGGAGCATTCCGAGAGCAAACGACCGATGTGGGAATCTTCCCCCCTAATGGCTTTGGCCTCTACGATCTGCACGGCAACGTCTGGGAATGGTGTCTGGATCACTGGCACGATAATTACGGCGGTTGGTTCAGAACGGCTCCGACCGATGGTAGCGCCTGGGTGACTGGAGGGGATAGTAACCGTCGTATGATTCGCGGCGGTTCTTGGTACAACAGTCCCTGGTATTGTCGCTGCGCCTGTCGGGTCAACAACATCCCCGACAACCGCTTCATCAGCAACGGTTTTCGAGTTGTGAGTGTGCCGCCCAGGGCTCTTGGGTAACCCTTTAGCCCTTTTACCCTCTTACCCTTATTGCCCAACCGATCACCTTCTCCCTGGCGCGGAGCGCCTCGATTTAAAATTCTGCTGTGCCCTGACATAAACTAGCCTTAGTCTTTGCCCTCAACCCACCCCCCGGCATCCTCCCCGCTGACCAGTCAGCCCTGGGCGATCGCGTCGCCAGCCTGCTGCAATGGGCAGAAAACACCGGCCCTGGCCTGGCGGTCCTCAGTTATACCTGGTTGATTGACCTGCATACCAGCCTACTATTGCCACTACAGGTGGACTTGATCGAGAATCAGGCGCAGGCGATCGTAGTCATCCTTAAGTAGCAAACTCAGGGTACGGCCCGTCTCAACCAACCAATCGCGGTCCAGGTGGCGAAGCTGATAACCCTGGCGAATCACCGCCGCCACCAGACTATCCACCGGAGCGCCGGTGAGGCCCAGCAGGGTGCGGAGAAACTCAGGCTGCTGGGTAAACCCCAGGATGGTAGCGGCTTCACAACTATAGACCGCCTGGTGCACCTGGGGGGGGCGGGGGGGGAGGTAGTGGCGAAAGGGGCCGGTGGGTTCCCCCGCCGGGTTGGCCTCCTGGAAACCCAGGATAGCCACCCGAAACTCGGTTTTTAGCATGGCAAAGACCTGGGGCTGCTGCTGCCGCAGCTCCGCCAGGGAGAGGCCCAGGGCCCGGGCCCGGTGGACCGAGTCCACCGCCGTGGTGGTGGCGTGGTACACCACCCCATAGATCTGGCTGCCCGAATCCTCATCCGCCGCCCTGACCCAACTGCCAAAGGGGGGCATGGGGGGAAAACTTAGATCCTCAGGGTCCAAACATTGGGCCCAAAAATCTGTGGTCGAGGTTTCAATCACCTCGGCAATGTGGTGGGTGGGGCGAGGCGCCCCCGGTGGGTTGAGCAGGGGCGATCGCATGGCTAGGGAATCAGGCACGACGTTGGCCCGCATTCACCGGCTCTAACTCAGAGGCGGCAAAGGTGACCAGCTTATCCCAATTGCCGCCCTCAAACAGCACCGCCACCTTACCATCGGTAATCCGTTGCACCAGACCTTGAAAGCCATAGTAGGTATCGTTAACATTGATGACCGTGACGGGAGCACCAGGGAAAAGCATAGACTTGAGCCCTTTAAGATAGATAGCCAGGTTTACTCTAGGGTATATCGCCCCCGGGGTGCTGTCACCCCTTTAGCGTCCTACCCCAACCGATCGTGTTTACAATGTTTACAATAAGAAAGACACCTTCACCCTGGCCGTTTCCCCTATGGATCTTGACGGTTCGTCTACCCTTAACTCCCCTCCCTTAGCCGCCGAGCCCCGTCCTGAACTGTCCTGGCTGCAAAAAGTTAGGCAGGACTTAAAAAATGATCTGATCGCCGGTCTGCTGGTGGTGATCCCCCTGGCCACCACCATCTGGCTAACCCTTACCATCGCCGGCTGGGTGATTCGGTTACTGACTCGATTTCCTCGCCAGTTAACCCCCTTTGAAGGGCTAAATCCTTTCCTGGTTAACCTGATTAACTTTAGTATCGGCCTGGCGGTGCCGTTGCTGGCGATTTTAATTATTGGGCTAATGGCCCGCAATATTGCCGGTCGCTGGTTATTGGATCTGGGCGATCGCACCCTCCAGTCCATCCCCCTGGCCGGTGCGGTCTATAAAACCCTCCAACAACTGCTGCAGACCGTCTTCCAAGATTCTAAAAGTCGCTTTCGCCAGGTGGTCCTGGTGGAGTACCCCCGCCAGGGTGTGTGGGCCCTTGCCTTTGTCACCGGCACCCTGGCCACCGCCAGCCCTGGCCTCACCCCCATGCTTAGTGTATTTATCCCCACCACCCCCAACCCCACCAGCGGCTGGTATGCGGTGGTGCCGGAGACCGATGTGATTAATCTCTCCATTTCCATCGAAGACGCCTTCAAGGTGCTGCTGTCGGGGGGCATCGTCGGCCCAGATCTGGCCCTGGCCGTGCCCCCTGAACGGTTGTCGACCAGGCAACCCCGGGCGGATAGCCCGGCTGCCCCCTCCTCTTCCGTTACCCCCGGAGAAGATTGCTAAGATAACAGGGCTATCTCTAAAGGGAACTGCTATGCAGGCTCGTCGTGTTGGGCGTGAGTTGGCTCTGTTAGGTATGAGCCAGTTATCGGATAATCCTAAAAAGGGGGTTAATCAAGATTTTGACCACCTGCTTCAATCCGCCATCAGGGCGTTGACGGCGGAGGCTAAGGATGCTCTGGAAACGGCGGCGGACGAGTTGAAACGGGGCAGTGAGCGGTTAGTGGATACGGAATTGTTAGCAGGGGATGGGGATAGGAGCCGCCTCATGGTGGAGGACGCCATCAGCCATACCCAGAAAGCCATTAATCGTATTGCCCATGCCCTGGAGTTACCTGGGTTTATTCAGATTAGTAATCAGACCGAGGTGCACGCCTTCGCCCACCAGTTGTTGAGTCAGGCAGCCCAGCACCAGCCGGCGGTTGACCAGGTGCTGGAGGAGGCCATGGTCACCTGGCGACTGAAGCGTCTAGCTCGTATTGACCGCGATATTCTACGGCTAGCGGTGGTAGAAATGGACTACCTGGGTACCCCTGATAAGGTGGCCATCAATGAGGCGGTAGAACTGGCCAAGCGCTATAGCGACGAAGACGGCTATCGTTTTATTAATGGTGTGCTGCGCCGGGTCGTCAACCGACAGGCGGCGGTCGTGGAGGTCGCCCTGGAGCCAGGGGTCGAGGAAACCAGCCCACTGGTTAACTCCTAAACCCCCGACCCCAGCCATCGATGGTGGGGCCAAGCAGTGGTGTTTGCGTTTTTCATAGGATGGGTTTGGTATGGCTGGCTTTAATTGGTTCCAACGTCGCTTTGAGTCCCCCGACCAGCCGGTAGAGGGCCCCACACCGCCCGCCGATAGAGATACCCCAACACCTCAGGCCGAACCAGCGGCAGCCCCCCCCGCCCTGTCCTCCGAAGACTACCTGAACTGGGCTAAGGCCGCCTACCAAAACCTGCAAAAACAGCAGGCGGAGACGCAGCCAGCAGCTCCTGAACCTGGGGAGGAGACAACGGCAACCCCAGAGGAACCGGTAGCGCTAGAGGAACCAACCGCCGGGGCGCCCTTGCCAACGGCAGCGGTATTGACCCCAGCGGCTCCTGCCGCCGCAGAACCAGCCACGCCAGCACCAGCAGTGGACACGCCAGCGGCGCAGCCCCCCCCGCCCGGGCCGAGTTTACCGGTGTGGGCCCGGGCGGAGGCGGAACGGCAGCAACGCCTAGCCCGGCTGGAGGAGATGGCGATCGCCGAACCTGAGCCAGCCACCCCGGCGGCGATGACACCGACCCCTGCCCTACTGCCCGACCTCAACCTGGATGAGGCCTTTCTCTGGTCCGCTGAGGTGTTGGCCGCCCAGGGCCGCCGTCCCGATGATATTTCGGTGGAGGAGATCACCTGGTTAAAGCGGCTGCGGCAGGGGTTAAATAAAACTCGTCTGGGGCTGATTAACCAGCTCAAGGCCATCGTCGGCCAGGGCCCCCTCAACGAGGAGGCGGTGATGGAAATCGAGGCCCTGCTGCTGCAGGCGGATGTGGGGGTAGCCGCTACGGATAAGGTGATAGAAGCCCTGCAGGCCCGACTGCGGCAGGAGCTACTGCCCCCCGATCAGGCCATCGCCTACCTGAAATCAATTCTGCGGGACATGCTAGATGCCCCCCTGGGTCAGGCCCATAACCTCACCTTTGTACCCGCCAAGCATACCCTCAACATTTGGCTGATGACCGGCGTGAATGGGGCCGGTAAAACCACCACCATTGGTAAGTTGGCCCACATTGCCCAAAAGTCTGGCTATAAAACCTTGATTGCGGCGGCGGATACCTTTCGGGCGGCGGCGGTGGAACAGGTGAAGGCCTGGGGAGCCCGCAGTCAGGTGGAGGTGATTGCTAATCCGGGGAAAAATACCGATCCGGCGGCGGTGGTGTTTGATGCGATCGCCGCCGCCCAATCCAGAAACATTGATTTGCTCCTGGTGGATACCGCTGGCCGACTGCAGAATAAGAAAAACCTGATGGACGAGCTGGCCAAGATCCGCCGGATTGTCGACAAACAGGCCCCCAACGCCACCATTGAAGCCCTACTGGTGTTAGACGCCACCCTGGGTCAAAACGGTCTGCGCCAGGCGGAGATCTTTGCCAAGGCCGCTAACCTGAGCGGCGTGGTACTGACCAAGCTAGATGGCACCGCCAAGGGTGGTGTGGCCCTGGCGGTGGTAGAACAGTTAGGCCTACCGATTCGCTTTATTGGGGCCGGTGAAGGCATCGAAGATCTGCGGCCCTTCTCCAGCTACGAATTTGTCGAGGCCCTCCTCAGCGGCTAGGGCCTAGAGCCGGTCAATTAACCAGTAGGTGGCCACCTGGCCTCGCCCTTTGACGGCAATATCACCCCGGGGTTCAAACCGAAACTGGTGCTTGAGCCGGTCATAAAACTCTGGGGTGACCTGGATCTTTTGGGCTTCCCCCGTAGACTCCATCCGACTGGCCAGATTCACCGTATCCCCCCACAGATCGTAGGCAAATTTGCGCCGACCAATCACCCCCGCCACCACCGGGCCGGTGTGGATCCCCACCCGGATTTGAAAGGGTGGGCCGCCCGGTCGGGAAAATTGTTGAATCGCTTCTCGAATATCCAGGGCAAACTGGGCGATCTCCTGGTCGTGGTGCTCCTGGGGCACGGGTACTCCCCCCGCCACCATGTAGGCATCACCAATGGTTTTAATCTTTTCTAAACCATGGAACTCTGCCAACTGATCAAACATGGAAAACACCTCATTTAACAGCGTAACCAGTTGGTCGGGGTTCATTGCCCTGGAGGCGGCGGTGAAATCTACCAGATCGGCAAACAAAACACTCACCCGCTCCAGGCTTTCGGGCACAATTCGACTGCCAGATTTAAGGCGTTGGGCAATGCGGTGGGGCAAAATATTTACTAACAGTCGGTCGGCCTGCTGGCGTTGCTGGCGCAACTCCGTTTCGATCTGGCGGCGCTCACTAATATCGTGGACGATGCCTTCGTAGTAAAGAAAGTGACCCTGCCGGTCCCAAACTTTCCAGATATCCTCACTCACCCAGAGGGTACTGCCATTTTTGCAGAACACCTCCGACTCGGCATCGGTAATCCGCTCATAACGATTCAGGTAGACCACCAATTCATCTCGGCGTTTAGGTTGGACGTAGATCTGCCGGTTAATATCTTGAACCGCGGCGACCATCTCTGGAGCTGAATCATAGCCGTAGAGATGGGCCATGGCCGGATTGACACTGAGGTAGGTTCCTGCCAGAGAGGCTTTAAAGATACCTACGGTAGAATTTTCAAAGAGGCTACGATAGTTCATTTCTGCTGCGAGCAGAGCCTGCTCAACCTGGATCCGCTCCTCCACCTCCTGCCGCAGCAAAGTATTTTGAACGTTTAATTGCTGGCGTTGACTGGCCAGATGCAGTTGATTTTGCACCCGCACTAGCACTTCCTCGCTGGCGAAGGGTTTGGCAATATAATCCGCTGCTCCCACTTGAAAGGCCTTGACCCGGTCCAGGGAGTCATCTAAAGAGCTGAGAAAAATAATTGGAATATCCTGGGTTAGAGGATTAGCCTTAAGTTCCTGGCAGAGTCGATAGCCATCCAGGTCGGGCAGTAGGATATCTAGTAGAACTAAACTTGGTCTGATCTGGGTTAACTTATCGACAGCCTGTTGACCGGTGGCTAGGGATTCCACCTGATAACCCTTCTGATTCAGGAGTCGGGTGAGAAGATCCCGGGTATGGAGATCATCGTCAATCACAAACAGTTTAGTCAAAGTGGCACTATCATCCCCTGAGTAGATCAGGAATCATGGACAGCCTAAGCAATCACTAGCCAGCACAGCTCCAGAACTAGCCTAATTAAAAGATGGTAAAGACCAGTTCTAGCCTGACGACTTCGGACGCTTTGTCGCTAAATCCATAACCCCACTTACGAATTAGGTGACAGTGACATGAATCAGGAACCCTAGGAAGTTTCGTGGCAAAGCCGATACTTTAAGATTAGCGACTGGACCAACAACTTAGTAAAAGCATCAAAAAAATTAACTTAAAGGCAAAATTGAAACCTCGCCTAACTTGAAACCCGGAGCTTCCCTCACCCTAAATCCATCTCCCCATCAATGGTATCTAGACTTAGCGAACCCGCAAATTTTGAGTTTCGTTTTTGTATCCACTAACAAACCCTTGACGCAACATCACCTCACTACCGCCAAATTGTAGTATCTCTTCACAACTATTGTCATTGCGACTGATCGCCTGGGGAGGACCGGGTTGGGCAGCTAAGACTTCAGCCCTAGGGGAACCCACAGACCACCGATCTACCATGGATGTTTTTTTGACAGGACTAGCCAAATCTACCGAAACCTTAAGGTTTTCATCCGTGTTCCAGTAACCGACAACGTAACCCTGATTTAAGACAACGGAGCTATTACCGTAGTAAAAACTCACCAACTCGTCGGAACCATAATGTTCAGTCCGAGAGGGGGTTCCCTGCAACTTTAAAACCTGATCGGCGGCAGAGCCTAAACTCCAGGTAGTCGCCGTACCCTGGGTAGATAGGGCGACGGGGGTGCTGGCCAGCACCTTGAGGTTACCATCCAGATTTGAATACTGCTGCACGTAACCATTCTTTAATTCAATAGTGCTACCGCCATAGCGCAGCACCTCATCACAGGAGGCATTGTAGGTCAGGGTGCGGGAAGGCAGACCCTGGATGGCAATGACCCAATCTCGGTCGGAGCCCACCGTCCAATAGGGACGATCCTGGGGATTGTTGGCTACCCGGGTATTAACGTTGGTTTCAGCGTATTCGCGATTGCGAGTATACTCCTTCACCTTCTGCTGGGCTAAACCATATTTACTGTGACTAGGAGGTAGGGATTGCATCGCCGAAATGGCCTGCTGCCAGAGGAGAGCGACCTTAATCCAGTCTTCCTTAGCATCGGCTTGCTGAGTCAATTCAGCAGCCTTCATGGCATGGCTGACTGCCTGGGTAAAGCCATCGTCCATATCCTCCGCTGCGGATACCCAAAACCTAAAATTAGGCCAGGAAAGGGCCGGAGGAGGGTTAATCAAGGCCAACAGGGCTACAGCCACACTGGACCCCAAAAGCAGGCCCAACCCTATCCAGCTCAGACGTTGCCGATGTAGTTGACCCGTGCGCCTAAACTCCAGGGTGTAAAGGGCCTGATAACGTTCTCCGTCCAATTCTGGATGACTTTTCCTAGGCATGATGGTACGTACATAGCCGTTACAGTTATAGCCGCAGCCTAGCAGGAATGAATCTATGGGCCTATCCAGTCTTGGCTCTCACCGCTCAACTGTACCCTAGATATTCTGGCTAAAGCTATACTATGGCAACCAGGAGACTAATTAGGTAGCCACCAGGTGTAAGCCGAGATCACCTAAAAGCGAAAGCTTAAACCCAACCAATTTAACTTAACTGAAGGTCAAAGTTTCAGAGACCAACCTAACTTCTAGGTATTCTTACACAAGTTCGGTAAATTTGGAATACCTGGGCTGGGCAGTATGTAATTCGTGTCACCTTTCCCTGTGATTGATATTCTATTCCTGTGGGGACAACTATGGGTCTACCGTTCTCAAAATGGCACCTACCCCATTTCGAGCCTTGCCCAGAGGCGTGGCAACGGGCTGTTTCTCAAGTTCTGGGAGAGGATCAGGGCAGCTCGATCGCAGCCCAGATCCTCTTGCAACGCCAACCCTGTACGTTGCAGGAACTTTCTGGTTTTATAGACCCCCTCCTCTACCAACCTTGCTCTGCCCTCAGCTTTGGAGAACCGATGCAACGGGCGGTGGATCGGCTGCTGCAGGCTCGAGCCCAGGGGGAAAAGCTGGCTATTTGGGGAGACTTTGATACCGATGGGATCACCGCCACAGCAGTTTTATGGGAAGGTTTGGGGCAATTTTTTCGGCCGCCTGACCAGTTAACCTACTACATTCCTAACCGATTACAGGAGTCCCACGGCCTGTCCAGGGTAGGGCTAGATCACCTCAAGGCCTGGGGAGCCAACCTGATTGTTACCTGTGATACGGGAAGCGGTGATCAGGAGGCCATTACCTATGCCCACAGACAGGGGATGGAGGTGATTGTCACCGATCACCATACCCTGCCAGCACCAGACTCGCGGTCGGTAGAGCTACCCGTGGCCTTGATTAACCCGCGCTGTCTACCCTGCGACCATCCCCTGGCCACCCTCTCAGGGGTAGCGGTCGCCTACAAGCTGCTGGAGGCGTTTTATGGAGCTTTGCCCCAGCCCCCCCGCCAGCCCCTTGAAACATTACTAGATTTAGTAGCCATCGGCCTGATTGCGGATCTGGTGGACTTAACCCGGGACTGTCGCTACCTGGCCCAGATGGGGTTACGGCAATTGCAGCAACAATCCCTGGCCAGTGAGCCCCCTGGTCGACCTGGGTTGGTGGAATTACTGCGGTTATGTAAACGCACCGGCGATCGCCCCAGTGACATCTCCTTTGGCCTCGGCCCCCGCATTAATGCCGTCAGTCGGATCTACGGGGATGCCAGTTTTTGTGTAGAATTGCTGACCAGCCGGGATGTTAACCGCTGTAAGGATCTGGCCGCCGCCGCCGAGTTAGCTAACAGTCGCCGCAAAGGGCTCCAACAGACTATCTATAACCAGGTCAAGGAACGGCTAGCCCAGCTTGATCTGGCCACCACCTATTGCGTGATCCTGGCGGACCCCCAGTGGCCCATGGGGGTGTTGGGGTTGGTAGCCGGCCAGATTAGCCAGGAATTGGGGCGCCCCACCCTACTGCTGACCATCGATATGGACAACCCCGATCAGGCCGCCCCCATGGCCAGAGGATCGGCCCGATCGATTAAGGGTTTAGACCTATATCAGCTATTCCAGCGCCATGGGGATTTAATCACTAACTTTGGCGGCCATCCCCTGGCGGCAGGCTTGAGCTTACCCGCTGATCATCTACCGCTATTGAAAACAGCCCTAAATCGCTCCGTAGGAGAAATTCTAGGCAGCCAGGGCATAGGGGCTGCTCCCCTGGGGATCGACTTAGTGGTTACGGTGAGGGATTTAGGTCAACTCCTATTTCGCCAGCTCAAATGGTTGGAACCCTACGGGATGGGAAACCCCGTACCTCGGCTATTGATCCGTGATAGCTGGTTTGAGAAGGTCACCCACCGTAAACTCAAGGATCTCAGTGGTCAATCCGTGGGCTTTATCAAAACTGAATTTGACCTCTGGGATGAAACCAGCGATCAGGGATTTCCTGGGGAATGGTGGGGACACTATCGGGATGAACTCCCCCCTGGACGGTATGATGTGGTGGTGGAATTGGATCATAACCGTTACAAAGGGTATCACTTCAAATTAATTGATCTGCGCCCCGTCACCAGGGCCGAGATAATTCTCCCAACCTCCGATGGGGTTGCGGCCATAGCTCCAGACTTCACCACCAGGCCAATCCTACCCCCCGTACAACACTGGGAGCAACTGGTGGGCATGGCTAAATACCTGGCCCGTACCCAAACCCCCATAGCGCCGCAACGGTTGGGGCAGCAATTGGGTCTCCCGGTCGCCATCCTCGACCAGGGTCTAAAGGCCCTGGTCGAGGTGGGATTTAGAACGGCTGTATTGCCCTCCCAGGAAATCAGCCTGGCCTATAGCCCAGGCCTTACTCCTTCCCTCCCTCCCGGACTACACCAATTTCTGGAGATGGTGCAGGAAGAGAACTTTCGACGACAGTACCGGGCTCAAAGGCCGGCCCCAGGCACCCCCCACCAGGGGAGTGGAGAGCAGGTTCTGGCCTAAAACGGCGCCTCTTCAGTTTGGGGGGCTTCGGTTCTCGGGCTGGAGTCCAGGAAGATATCCGTAGCCTTAAGTTGCAGACCGGCTCTAGCCTGGGCATCAGTTTTGCTGACGTAGGGAGACGCATCAATAGCTCCACTGGCAATAATTAGGGAACCTTTCTTGATGTAG
The DNA here is from genome assembly GCA_040381765.1 of Leptolyngbya sp. Taxonomy (GTDB): domain Bacteria; phylum Cyanobacteriota; class Cyanobacteriia; order Phormidesmidales; family Phormidesmidaceae; genus Nodosilinea. The sequence goes on along the minus strand of JBEIGU010000029.1, from coordinate 19,582 downwards.
TTCAGCTTACGCCAGGCGGTCGATCCTTCCCAAACGGTCACATCAACGGTGAAACTATCGTTTTCTTTACGACTGGGAATCCGGTCCACATAGATGGTCAGGTCCGCCACCTGGGCGTGACCACCGCTTTTCAGATCCACCTGGCGTACCTCAGGATCTGCAGCCACGTTTCCAGCCAGAGTACACACATTAAGTCCACGACTAGCCATAACCAATTCCTCCTAATCAAAAATAGTTGGGTATAACAAGAACTTGGGAACACATCCTAGGGTTCGATCGAAGAACAGTTCCATAGAGATTGGTGTTGCCTGTTGGCAATCACTAACCTTTAGAAGGTATAACAATCGCCAATCCGGTTAGGGCGAGACTGCGATGCTATCTGCTATGGGCTTAGCCCCAAAGCTTTGCTCGGTGTCCTAAACTAAATGGCTCTAGCTATATTATTCAATTCCTCTAGGATTCTTTCGGCGATTCCAATTAGAGTTAGATGCTTACTAACACGAAGGGCTAGTCCAGCTGTCCGAAGAAATCACCATCAAACCCAGGTAAATGCCACTGGACAGAATTGATATGGCACACAACAAAAACCCGCCTCCAGGAGGAGACGGGCAGTTTAGGTTAGCTTTGGAGCAATCCTAGCGCTGTTGCCCTTCCTGAGGCTGGGCCTCCATGTGGGCCCTGACGCCCTCCATGGCCACTCCCACCCCTAGGCACATGGCAGTAGCCGTAACTACCGCCACCGCCTGGTCTTTCCGATTGGGTTTGCTTTTTGCTTCAGACATCTTAAAACTCCTGTTGGTTGCGAGTTATTGCACATCTGCAATATACAACTAACCCCCAAAGTATCCCGTGAAGCTTTGCTAAAGTTGGTCTGGTGTTTGCGATATGCTATGGCAACCTATAGCCCCTCTGAGTTAGGCCATTTGCTGCAGCAATGGTCCAGCGGCAACCTTAACAATATTGTTTCCCCGGGGCATGTGGTGGCTGGTGTGCCAGATGTCGTCCTAACCGGCAGTGGCTTTAGGGCTATGTCCCTAGCCCAGCGCTACACCGTAGCCGACATCGACCAGGCGATCGCCCAAGTATTTGCCCAGGACTCCACCGCAGCCCTGATGCTGGTTTGCATTCACTTGCTTAACTGGCGTATGGATCGCCTAGGCCGCGCCCTAGAGCACCCCGATACCAGTTACACCCAAACCTGCCTTTTGATGGCTGAAGACCTCTTCGCGGAGGTGCTTCTAAATGCCAACTAAATTTAAGCGGATCAACCTGCTGGTCCCGATCGCCATCAAGGATCGCTTAAGAGAAGAGGTTGAATTCCTGCGCCTGCGATCGCGGGTAACCATGGTTGATGGCACCGAGCTGGCCAGTACTGCCGATCTGGTGCGCTGGTGCGCCAACCTCTACATTGACCACTGCCTTTACAGCAGTCCCGACCCCTACGACTATGACGGCGATACTGCGGCGGTACCTTTCACCCTCGATAGCCATACCCGGGGACGGTGGGAGTACGCCATCAAATACCGCTATGCCGATAGCTATCACACCCTCGCCAGCATCAGCCTAGGCCGCTACTTCGAGCAAATAGATCGTCGCACAAACCGCGATCGCGTGTTTTTGCAGCAAGTGGCAGTTACCCCCGTCATCGACCTTATCCACCAGATACGCCAAGGCCTAATCTATGATCTATAAGCTGCCGGATCCAATTTATTCCTGGGCCTGGAGCGGCCAGTACATTGCCTTGGCGACTGAAAACAAGACTGAGGCGGGCCTAATTCTTCCCAGCCAGCCCCAGGAGCCCGCCTATTGCCATTTCTCAAGGCTTAGCTCTGAGGGGGAGGAAATCGCTTGGCTATGGCTATTTAGTACCCCCATAGAGGCCGCCAGCTTGCGGATGATGCAAACCATGCAGGTGCAAGATGCCTTAGCCGACCTGGTGGAACTGACTATTCCTACCACCTTACCGGATTGCTCTACCCCCACCTACCTGCAGCCCGTGGACCTGTCCTATTTGGCGGGCCAGCCCTTGCAAGAATTGGGCATCCATGAGGTGTGGCTAGGGTTCAATTACAAGCGCTATGCTGCCCAGCGCTCCATGGCCACTGCTGCCGATCTGGTGCTCCCCACCGATGAATTTATTCGGAAGGCCCTATGGTTGGTAAACGTCAGACCTTAGGCGCTGGAACGCTTACGGGTCGTCTATCACCTTTCTGGGGTGGTGCCTGGATATGGTGGTGTTTTTGTTTTTCGTTTTGGTAAAGGGCGGTCTTAGGACCGTCTTTTTTATGCCCGCCTTAAGGGCGGTGGCCGCGATCTGCAGGGTCGAGGGTTAGGGAGAACCCCCACGTATGTGGGGAATACTTTATAACCTTTTTGTTGACGGCAACAAAAAGCCTAAGACTCACCCCCACGCATGTGGGGAATACGGTTGGTAGGGCTGCAGTGGCCGCGATCGGCCGGGTCGAGGGTTAGGGGGTTAACAGTCATCCCTACTCTCCCCCTCTTAGTACCAGTTCATTTAGTGCCGCTGTCAACTCCGTCAGAAACTCCTTGGAAAGTTATCCAGGGCCTCAGTATCTTGAGAACTTTTAATCAGGGCCTCAATAACTTTTTTCACAGTCATCTTTATTTCTCTTCATCATCATTAGTCATTAAATCGGTCAGTATTGCCACAACTTCAATTAAAAAGTCAGCAGGAAGCTTCTTCCGCAAGCCTTCGGCAAAACGCCTAGGATCGCTGGGGATTAGCTGAATGGGCGGCATAATCGCTCCAGCATGGACAAGGGCAGCCCTAGCGGTCTTAAATCGTTTGCCCGCTCCAACCTCGCTAACCAGTTCAGGGGCAACCTTTTTGAGCCTGCGGTCGTGGTAGTCGCTTGAAGTGCCTTGCGCTTTAGTCTTAGGGCTAATGCTAGTATTAATTATACTATCATTAATACTAGCATTATCATCAGCTTCTATCTGGGCTACTCTTTGCCGACTTATCTTCAACGCCTTGGCAACCTCGTTCTGAGTCAAGCCTTGAGACCTAAGCTTCATTACTTCGGTCGGATCGACCTTATTGGCCGGGCCAGGGCGGTCAGCTACAGCGGGCTTAGCCTCAAGAACTAATTGTCGAAAAAGATTCAGCGCTTCGGCATCCTGAGAACTTTTGATCAAAGCTTCAATAATCTCTTCGGTTGTGTCCAACCCTTCAGGAGGCTTGGCCCGAATCCACTCAAGAATTGAATCAAAATGAACAAGCTGCTTTGTAGGATCGCAGAATATGTTTTTCCAAGCTTTTCTGTTAATCGCACCGATTAACATCTGCGGGATAGAAGACATACCCCTTTTTCCTGCTCGTATCATGCGCCCTAACGACTCAGTTAACATGTAATTTTCAATTGCTTCGTCTGTTACTTGAAGTTTAGTCATTGCTTTTCTCCAAAAACAAATCAACTGAAATTAGCAGTCCTTGAGAAATGCAGTCAGTTAACCAATTGACTTTCTGAGTCAATTCTTTTTCAGACGCTTTTGCTTGGCCTTGGCTGCCTGGATACGAACTTCTCCAAGTTCTATGAACTAATTCAAAATCTGGATCTTTAGGCGCCAACATGTAAGCAAGGTTTTTTGCTAAAGTTGCTATCTTTTTTCTCAATCTAGTGCGTCGCTCTGATTTAGTTTCTGCTTGGGTGGCTTGTTCTTCAACTTTTTCGACCGTAGCAACATTAGGCCCAAAACGCTTAATAAGCTCTAGTGCTTTTGCTTCTGGAATCCCTAGCTCAAAAGCATGAGGCCGGACGCGATCGAGATCTTGAGCAGAGTAAGACTCGCCGTTCCATAGGTGTTGAGACTCAGATCCTTCTGCAGATATAGGCACAAAAAGGTTTAAAGGTCTTTGGCCGCCTCCATTCTCGCTTTGCCATAAATCGTCTTCCTCTTCTAGTTCTTTTTCTTGCTGAGCAAGAACATGGTTTATTTCTTCTTTGACCTCCATAGCTAATCTAACGACCACCTCATCATCGTAAATGTACATGTAAGCAGTTTCGTCATCGTACTTACCGATCATGCGTGTTATCCGTCCCATGATCTGACGAAAGTACATAAGAGTTGTTACGTTCGTAGCAAATACAACAATGCGCAATCTAGGAATGTCAATGCCCTCAGATACCATCTTTACAGCAATAATCCATCGCTCATCGCTTTGCGCAAACGCTTTAATTTTTTCTGACGCTAATTGATCGTCAGACGTTACCACAGTCGCGTCTTCCCCTGTCTTGTTTTTAAGCGTCTCTGCAATTGAATAAGCGTGACTTTTGTCAATACATACGATCAAGCCACCAGCATCCTTATGGCATCCTTCGCCAAATCCTTTTCGGATCTTAGACAATCTATCGTTTGCGTCTTTTACTACCTTGCTTACCCATTTGTCATCCGCTTTCAAGCAAGTTCGGCGACGTTTTGATATCTGGCTTTTTGGCAATTCATCCGAAAACTTCTTTTTGTATACCGTGTCTCCGGAAATCCACTCAAACTCCCCTTCGTACGACGGAAAAATAACATGGCGACAAACGCCATCTTTCAGCGCATCTCCATAACCATAGCTGTAATCAGCTTGGCTAATTAACTTACCTTCTTCGTTAGGATCGTCTTTAGCAAGAACATAAGTAATATACGGAATTGCTTCATTGTCGCTCCTAAATGGTGTACCTGAAGCAAGTAATCTATACCTTGCGCCATCAAATGCACTCTTAAAGCTTTCTCCCCACGCTTTTGTGTCAGCAACATGATGAACTTCATCTGCGACTAAAAATAATCTTTTGTTAGAGCATCTTGCTCTCCACAATTCAGGGTTTCTGCAAACCGATTGATATGTTGCTACATCTCCATCCCACTTGTCGCTAGAGAATTCACCTGAAGTTCCGTGATATAAATTTAACCCAAATAATCGCTGAGCTACTAAAGCAACTTGAACGGTCAAATGAGCCGATGGAACACAAATAGTTACCCAATTTGTTAGCCCACGTTTTCTAAGAATGTAAGCAAGTGCCAGCATAACGATAGTCTTGCCAGACCCCGGACAGGCAACCGCCAAAAATGTATTTAGCTTTTCGAGGGCAATCCCAGGAACGACTTTACCCAAAAATTCTTCAATGCACTCTTTTTGCCATTCCCGCAGAATAACTTCTTTTGGAAGATTGTAATCATACTCAAGACTGGTCTTCATTTGTTTTGGCTCCTTTTTTCAAGTTACAATTTGGGCAGAGTGCTTGTCCGTTCAAAACATCAGTACATCCACCGACAGACCAAGGGATCTTATGGTCTGCGTGCCAGTTTTCGGTTAAGGTTATTCCGCATATCTGACAACAGCCGTTAGCCGCCAAAAACAACGCAATGCGCTGACGCTTATTAAATTGTCGCGACATGGATGTACCCTAATCAAATCAAAGCCTAACCGTCTTTTCTAGCTCAACCGCGATCGCAGCCATTTCAGCCGCGTGATTCTGACTCAGTGCAGTTAACTGAGCCACAATGTTCGCTACATGGCCAAGAGTGGGTTTACCGGAAGAATCATATTTTTCAAACAAATCATTAATTGCCTCGCCAAACAACGCTTGAACTGTAGTGTTATTGTCCAAAGCAATTTGTTTTAATCGCGTAGATACATGAGGATCGACCCATGCGCTAACCATTTTTTTGCCGACGCGGGCTGGAGTAGTAACAGTCATGCCATAAAGAAAGAAGTACAGGAGTACCCTAACACACTCATCTGGTATCTGCAATATCCAACCCACAACAAAGCCCGCCGGATCGCTCCAGCGGGCGCTTAAGCTTTACTTTGGCGGTAGCGGCTACTCTACCAAAGCGGTTACCGCCTCCCCTCGCCTAAGCTCTTCCCAAGGGCCTTCCGTGGGTTGGTAGCTGCACAAGCAAACGATGATCTTGACGGGGCTGACGGGGCTAGAAAACTCCTGCACCTCATTCACTACCCAATCGCCGTCCTCTGCGTGATGTTTTGTAATTCAAACTGAGCCTTATACCTAATCTTGAGTTTTGGTAGCCCAAAGTTAGTGCTCTTTGTAGGGATTGCATTCGTGGGTTTGGATGTACAAGTTACCATACCTCTCGATCCCGAGATCGCACTTAACTTGACAGGAGACGTGGCCGGAACTGTGGACTAAATCAATTCCTCCATACTGCGCCGAAAGTCGATCTTCGACCACCGTATTTCTAGGTAGCTGAATAAGATCAGACTCCAGCATGGCCCGTACTAGCGCCTCAGCCAGCTTGCCCATGTCCCCTAGACTGGCTCGCTGCTGCGGAGGCCAGTTGTAGGCGGCTTTCATCTGCGGAGGGATAGACACCCTCTTAAGGTCAGACAGTGCCTTGATAGGCACTATGTAGCCCCTAGCGGTTTCAATTTCCCCTTGGTACGCAGACTTAACCCTAAAGCCACCCTTCAAGCACCGCTCACGCATTCCTGGAGTAGAAAAGACATAGGCATTGACCGATGCCACATGGATCCTCCACTGGCTGTCGTCCTGAAATATGCCATGCTCAACTAGCTTTGTGTTGCCGATCTTTTGAGACCGGCTGGCTGGCTGGACCGGAGGAAGCGCATCAAAAAATAACGGCAGTTGAACCATCACTGCACCTCCCAGGGAAACTGAGTCTGATCGATGCGTTGGCTTGCCTTGTCAAAGAAGTCCTTGACCTGCTCGACCCATGTGCATTTATACCCAGCTTGCTTAGCTGCTACAGGAGTAGTGCCAGATCCAGAGAACGGATCCAGAACCATGCCATTATCAGGACAGTAAGCCTTAAGCAGGTAAGTCCAAAGTTTTAGCGGCTTCTGGGTATCGTGCCAGCCTAGGCGCTCATTGCCGGAGCATTGTTCAAATTCCAGGTAGTTGCTCGCCTGCTTGCCTTGCCAGTAGCTATCTTTAAGTAGCTCGTAATTGAAGAAGTGAGTATCACCAGGCTTTTTGCAAACCCAGATCTCTTCAACACAAGCCCGGTGACCGGTTGGCGTTAACCGTGGCGGCGCTGATCGCTTGATCCAAAACAGGCGCTCTAAAAACTCGAAGCCCTGAGCCTCAATGCGACTAACGCTAATGTTCAGGTGTTCGGTGCAGCTAAACACCAGCACACCGCCAGGTTTTAGAAGCTGCAAGCACAACGGCATCCAGGCTTCTGGAGAGATGGCGGTAGCGTCATCAGCAAAGTTTTTGTCAACCAAAACCTGCTTAGCGCCTCTAGCGGTGATGCCGCCATTGCTAAGCAGGTAGGGAGGGTCGGTGAGTACCAGGTCAAAGGTGTTGCGTTGCTCAGACAAGATGCTGGGCAACACTTCGCGCACATCGCCAAGGATGCCAACCGGGCTAAACTCTTTGGCTAGCTGAGCTTCTCTGGCCTTGCGCTCGGCCTCTAGTCGCTCCTTCTCTGCGCCTTTGGCTCGGGCTTCCTTCCACTTCTGGGTAGAGGCTTTGAGACCTGCAACGGTGTCCTTAATCCTTTTGACAGGAGTACTAAACTTGCCTGGTGTTAGGTTGCTGGCAATGCCGTCGGTAGAGGCTAAAGCCTCAACGTACATGGCAGGCAAATCCCATTGCTCAACCTTAAGATCTTCACCGTCGACTACCTCCAGTTCAACCGGCGATAAGCTCTGATAGGCTTCAACGGCGGCATTAATACAGCTTGCCAGGATCGAGTGAATGCGATCATCGTTCAAGGCTTTGGCTTTAGCTGTATCCAGTCGGATAATCGGGGCCAGCCAATCGGGACAATTAAGCTCTGCAATAGCCTTGATCCGCTCTATCTTGCCTTCGGTATCCCGAACACTCCAGCCCTGCTCTACCAGCTCCCCCACCAGCCAGGGCCAGTCAGCGGCGGGGGCTTTGTGAATGGTGGCTAGGTGGTTGGCTTTGTCTAAAAGTGTTCCGATGTCGGAACACTTTATTGCTTTCAGGACTTTAGCCGCTGACTGATACTCAGAAAGTCTGGACTTTCCTTTCCCCACCTGCCTTGCATACTCACTGAGCCCGCCTTTCTTTCCCCTGCCACCCTCGGATAGCTCCACATACTTGAGGACGTGCATACCGTATTCCAGGGGGCTTAGTTCGCCTTGGTTGTTGGCTTGCACCAGCTCCATGAACGCAGCTTCATCATCCAGATCCTTCACCCAGCAAGGCAACACGCTACAGCCTGCCTGCTGTGCAGCCTTCAGCCGGGTATGGCCGCTGATCACTTGGTAGCCGCTCTCAAGGGGCCGCACCAATAGCGCGTACTCTGGCTTAAACCCGCCGTCGGTAATAGAAACGGCAATAGTGTCAATGATGTCCTGGCGGTAGATCAGTCGAGGGTTGTCGGGGTGAGGAGACAAGTCAACCACGGGTAACCATTGAATCTCGGCCCGTGCGCCGGTGTCCGCCCCGGCTATGTCCAGCAAAGTCAATTGAAGAGCCATAAATCTACCTGTGTTTTGCGTCTGCAATATGCAACGAAGTCATCAAAAAAAATGGCGTTATTTTTCTACAAAAACGCCATATTTGCAAAACAAATCCTCGATAGCTTCAGCCATCATCTGCTGCATAGTGCGATCTTGCTCAAGGGCCAGCCTACGCAAAGCCTTAGAAATGTTGGCATCAAGACTGGCTGAGATATTTTTCTTTCCTTCCCGGCTTGCCTGTGTCATAAAACCTAGCTCCTAAATTAATACACTTGCAATCTAGCACATGTATCTGCTATCGGCAATATGCGATAGTTGGAGCAAAAGCTTTTCCTTTGCCCTATTTATCTTCTTTTTGCTCTACCGGGTCCACATATTTCACCAAATCACCGGGACTGCACTCCAGCGCTTCACAGAGAGCGGCCACACGGACAAACCAATCAATTCCCGCCCTGTCGTTCTCCCAATTGCGGATGGTGGCTTCAGTAACGCCAACCATTTGCGCCAACTCCCGTTGAGTCAGCGATCGCGCCCGCCTTAATTCTGCAACATGCGACATCGGTAGTTCTCCCATAGGCAAAGTTATATCAGAACTATAGCGTAAACGTCTTAATATAAATACCTTGCACTATAAAAAGTTTTACGCTACTATATTTATAGTCCAAACAAAAGCCCTCCAGGGCAGCCACCCCGGAAGGCCGATCAAACACATAAAAAGTAAACACCGCTATGCTAACACAACTGCCTGATTCAGTCCCGGCCCTTACTGTGGCCCCGACCCCTGCCACAGTCTGGTATCACGTCCAAATTGCCGGGGATGAGGTTGTCACTTATCCCGATGGGGACAACTCCCTAGAATTTGTGGTCGATAGCTTCAAGCTGGAATTGGAGGAAGCTTACCTAGGCTTTGGCCACCTGGAGCAAATTCAGGCCGAAGCTGCATCCCGTTACCCCGGTTACACAATCCTCGACTGGTGGCTGTGCAAGCCGCCTGCCAACGAGTTCTAACCTTTAACCATTGCCCAACGCCCTGGGCATTCCCAGGGCATATCAATTTAGGAGTTTTTATGCTGACATTCTTGGCCAACATCATCGAAGAAATCGCTATCGTCTTAGACCGTATATCCTGCCGTTTGGCCTACTGGGGCAGACCTGAGAAAGATAGATAGAACACCCTGATCCAAATCGACCGCCCTGCTACTTAGCAGGGTTTTTTATTGGCTTCCCGTAGGCGTCCAACTCGCCCAGGAACACCTGCGAAATCTGATCCAGGTCCGGGTGGGTAACCCCATCTAGGAAGGTGAATTCCTCCACCCGGGCCAAGACGGTCAACACATCCCAACTGGGGGACTTCTTGAAGCTCCCCGTGGCGGTGCGCCATAGCTCGTCTTTATTGACCGCAATGCCTGACCGTTGGGTCAACCACTGGGCCAGCTCCACATAGTTAAGGTCACGGCCCCGACCCTCGGAGGCCCTAACCTTCAGCAGTTCGATCATCCTCTCGATGTTTTGCCTAGCTTCAAGGCTAGGCACGACTTTCTCGATAGAATTATTTACCACGTTATTTTTCCCTCAAACAAGAACACAAGTCATTGCTATTGTAAAACGCAAACGTTTATCTGCGTCACGCGACTATAGCATATTTGCAACACCTGGCTATAATAGGCAACAGACGCACGTACTGATGAACTATGCCCACCGATCGCTACAAACGCATTGCACTACCGACCAGCCTTACCCGGGTAGCCATTGCGGCGGCTGCCCTGCAAAACAAGACTTTAATTGATTACGTCCACTATCGCTTATCGCCGATAGTCAACGCGATCATCCTCCTCCAGGATGCCCACTATGCGGGTGAGGCTGAAAAGGCTAAGGCCCGGGCATTGCTAAAGCGAGCCGAAAGGGGGCCCGTGTTCTCCCCCCAGGGGGAAAAGCCTCTAGCCATTATGTTCGACCCCGGCTTTTACGGTCGAGTCACCTATGCGGCCCAGCTTGACAATGTGGCGGCCTATGAGTTCCTTCACCGGTATCTAATACCGATTGCTATCAAAGACCTGGAGCGTGATTCAGCGCGAATCTTGCAGCGTTACCGGGTGCCAGTCCAGGCGGCTGGGTAAAATGGGCTGACAACAAAAAGCGACCGCTGGCGGGCGATCGCTTTAATCGAGAATCATCAGGAGATAGGCTTGACATGCCTTGCAAAGAATTTTACCACAACATCGCCTATCTGCGACTTGCGCTAGATGGGCGCTTTTTGCGCATAAAAATCCCCGATGGCTAGCACCACCGAGGACTCACACACACCCAACCAAGAGGCTTAGGTACTTAAAGGTATTTAGAGGTATTTTATGTCAGAAATCAAAGAACGAGTACAAATGTTTATCGAGAGCGAAAGAACCCCGACGCTGTTTATTCATTCGGTTTATGACGACCTGCCCCTGACGGTAGATGCCTTCAGGCTTCTGTGTCACCTGTCACGGCGATCAGGCAATGAAAGCCATATTGCCCAGACCACCTACGAGAAAATGGGAGAGGCTTGCTACAGGGCAACATGGCCCAATTCTACGGCCTCTGCTTTACGCAAGCGGGCCATGGCGGCCATGAAGGAGCTGGTTGGCTTTGGGCTGGTTCGGGTTGAGACTACAACCGGATGGGATGGCGGCCAAGGCGCTAACCGATACATCCTCACCCACTGCACGGAGTGGAAGCCAGAGTATCAACCAGGGCCTGAGACAACGGTTAGGGGTACCCCAGTCCACCCCAGCGGACCCCCCCAGTCCACCAGAGCGGACCTTTCAATAGTCCGCCCCAGCGGACCCCCCCAGTCCGCCCCAGCGGACTCATAAGGATATCTATCTAGAAGGTAATCCTTCTTTAAGGTACGATCGTGTGTGCCAAAATCCGAAAATCACTGAACCGGAACCGGAACCGAACCACGAACCCGAACCCGTAACCACCATCTCCCTACCCCCCTCCTCCAAGAAAAAAACAGCGGCGGCGCGGCGGTCGCAAAAGGAGACAGCTAGGACTAAGAAGATACCTAAACATCACCCTGAAGAGTTTGAGCAATTCTGGGGGGACTATAAAACCTTTTGCGTCGACGTAGAGGCCTCTGTCGCCCTTAACCAGACGCGATGGGAGGCCGTAGAGTCCTGGGCAAGCTGATAGCCTCTGGAGACGCCTTAGAGGCGATTCTAGAGGGATCGAGCTGGTACTTCGAGTGCAAGCGGGAGGAAAAGAAGCGCAAAGGGGAGGCCCTAGGCGTTTCCCACGCCTTTCGGTACCTACGCGATCGCAAGTGGGAGGCGGCGCTGGAACACAAGCAGGCTCATCAGCAAGCGATCGCGCAATCTCCTGTTCAAGCATCCCCTCTAACCGGTGCCTACGATCGCCTACGGGTGAAGAGCCAGATCAACGATTTCCTGAAAATGCTGAACTGGCCAGCGGTGTTGCCGCCAGAGTGGCAGCAGCGAACCGGCAAGCTGTTGGTGAGTGAGTTACCTCCGGAGCACGCCCCGGACTTTTTGACCATGCTTGAGCGCGAGTATCAAGCCTTAACCCAGGCCAGCTAGCGATCGCCTAAGCTGTTGCGTATTGCCAATGTGCAACGAAACGGGTTAGGGTGTATCTGAAATATGCGATAGGAGATATATGGATTTTCAAGAATTTTCTGGCCTGATGCAAGATTTGGCGACGGCGCTAAGGTGGCATTCGCTGACCCCGGGGTTGCTGTCCCGGATGCACGAAATTATTGGCTTTGGGGAATTTGCCATCCCCGAAGACGAGGTACTGACCATCGTAGGCACTGCTATGGGGGAGCCCGGGACGGTGCCAGCATCGGTTATCCAGGCTCTAAAGGCTGCCAAGGAACGGCACATCCGAAGCCGGATTAACCCGGCGTTTAGCGGCAACATTAAGCCGTTCGACAAGATGACTGGGCCAGAGCAGGCCAGCTACTTGGCGGCGATCGCGGCTGCCAAGGAAAAGTACATTGCTCCGATGCTGGAAGCCCGGGCCGCTGGCAAGCTGCCAAAGTCTCAGGTGCCTGGGTTTAGCTCTATGGCCGATCTGGTGCCGGAGGCGGTGCGGTGATCACAATTGACCGGGTGGATGACGCGATCGCCCGCATCCAGGCCAACACCAAACTGTTAACTGAGCGATGCGGCATAGATCCCCAGAAGATCCGGGGCTACATCTGGCGGGTAGCCAGCGTATGCCTGACTAAGGAGGGCAAGACCCCAGAGGAGGCGGAGGCCATTTTAGCCACCCTCACGGCTCGGCTAAAGGAGCCTATCAACGCGCTGCTATGGCAGTGTGACACTGAGGCTTTGCGGGCCATTGACAAGATGCTGGACAACCAGGTGAAAGACCATGAAAAATCAAGACCTATTGCCAATGACAACCGCGATCGCGGCGGTGCCGTTTGAGTGTATGGGTTGCATCCATTACCACGGTAAACATGAATTCGGGGTACTACTGGTTTGTGGGCATCAGCCGGATGGCCCCAGCGATCGCGGTTGTTTGCACAAGGAAATCCGATGAACCCTATTCGCTGTTTCCGCCGTTTTTTTGAACTAATTGCCCCATTATTCCGGGGGCCATCGCTGGAAGAATCCTATGGGGGACTACCTCCTGTGATCGTCCCGGTGCCATCTGGCGGGTTAGTGCGCATAGGCGGGCCATTATCAAGCTACGCGATGCAGCAACGACTAAAGGCAGCCCCAAAGCAATGCCAGGGGTGCTGGTTCTACAACGCATGGGACGGTCCCCAGTGTGGGCAACCTCCAGCTTGGCACGTGCCCTGCGCAGTTCACCCCCAAGGCCCCGGCGAAGGCGATTGCCTTGATCGTCGCCTATTGCCAACGAGCGATGAACCGGGGTAGAGTGTATATAGCAAATCCGCGATAGGAGATAAACAAGCGATGGCAGACCCACTCAGGGATCAACTTTATTTGGAAAGCCGGTTCAGGTCGGTTACCAAAGCCCTGACAGCCTGTGTAGAGGCTGATATAACCTCGGGGCTAACCCTGACAGAAATGCAGTCCCGATATGCCCCTTACGGGGTGTTTAGCTACAACCCTCCTTTGACGCGCAGGCGGGCGGTAAAGTTCCGCTACCGGTTTGATACGGAGGGCCATACAGCCTTGTTTGAAACGCTTCCCCAAGCTCAGGACTATTTTGAGCAATGGAAGGAAGCTCATAAGCCTTTGGCAGGCCGTGGCTGCCCAACCTGTGCTAATTGCACGGTAAAGGGCAACACTGCCCACTGCTCCCTGCTGGGGCCTGTGCCCTGGACCCAGTCATGGACTCGCCCCGAATCTTGCGGCCAATGGCAGGGGGGCGGCCATGAATGACCTTACCGCGCCAATAAGCGCTGTTTTCGAGGTTCACCCTGCGCTTCTAGACGGTGTTTGTCGGTTGCTGGACCAGCGAAAAGACTGGGACGGCGATCGCGTGGTCAATGCCGCGATCGCCCTGTACCTACTCCAGGCCGGGGACGACAACCCAGACATTCGCCGGGTGTACCTTGACCAAACCTTCGCAGTGGAGGAATCATGAGCCCTCAAGTAAAAGAAGGCCTGCACGAGTTGCTCGACTATTCCCAAGCTCAGAGCCTGGCCCGGCTGGTCTTGAAGGAGCTTGATTCTGAGCAGTACCCCGAGTTGACAGCTTCAGCTAAACGGGTGTTATCCCCTCGGGCCCGGGTTCACCGGAAGGATGCCGCATGAGGGCTCCATTGCTTGTATTTGCTTCTGGCCTTGCCCTGGGGCTGCTGCTGTCTTGGCTTTGGTACCGGGCCGCATTGGCTAAGCTGACGGGCCTGCTAGAGGCATCAGAAAGCCGATATAAGCGCCTGCGCCAAAATGCTGAGGCCCGCTTAGATGAACTACGGGCTCGGCTTAAGGAGACTGGGCGGTAACAGAGGTTAAATAGTATTCCCCACATGCGTGGGGGTGGGTCGCTGCAGTTACACCCGCAGCTTAACCTCCAGCACCTCCCGACCCAGGATCGTCACCCGGTAACATAACTCGCTGTAAATAGCCCGTCGTGTCTCCATGGCGATCGCTTCCCAGTTATCGCTGCTAAGCTGGGCTAACTCCTTGACTAGCGCTTGAATGTGGCTGGCATCCTGACTCTGGACGCCAGCTTTTTTATTGGCTATCTCAGCATCAATGGCGGCTATCTCTTCGGCAATGGCTGGCCGGTGCGCTAAAGGTTCCAGCGTGGCCCGCTCCGCCTCTAGGGCCGCTATTACCGGGTCAAGGTCGGGGGGCTGGGCCATCTCCACCGCAATACGGTCTGCCGCCTCTACGATGGCTTCCTGAATGGCCGCCTCAATTGCGCGATCGCTGATGCAATTACGGTTAGTACAATCGCCTCGGCGTTGTGCATGGTCGCAGACAAAATAGCGATTACTGTAAGCTTTTCGCTTGTTATTGATATGGCTATAGCATTTGCGTCCACATTCTCCGCACCACACAATATTGGGTACTGGGTAAATGGTGTTGTTTTGGTTCTGGCCGCGTAGTTGTCGATTTAGCTCTAGCCGGTAAGATATCTGCCGCCATTCATTGTCTGTTATCAGTGGGGGGTGAGTGTTGTAACGAATGTCGGTGCCGCCCGCATAAACAGTATGGCCGCGTAGTACAGGCGACTTGATCCAGCTTAGCAGCCCTTGTCGACTGCGGTGAATGCCATGGTCTTGCCATAGCCATGCAATTAGCCGGGTAAGTGTGGTGCCAGCCATAAATTGCTCTACCAGCGATCGAGCTATGCGCCAGTTGGGCCCTGGCTCTAGCCTGGATTTATCAGCACTGCGCTGATAGCCAAACGCAACAGTGGCGCTGGTTGGCTTGTTGTGCTTTCGGCGATGGGCCATACTACGCCGCATTCGCTCGCTTAATTCAGCGCTGTAGTATTCTGCCATCAGGCTTTTGGTACCAGTGGTGATAAGTCCGCTGGCGGTCGATAGGCTGATTGGCTGGCGAGTGGTCAATTCCATGATCACCACGCCCGCTGCTTCAAGCTCTTTAACTTTCTCTAAAGAGTAAACAGTATTCCGCGCCCATCTACTCCATTCCACCACCCAGCATTCCACCTGGTGGCCTTGCTGGCGTAATGCTAAGGCGTGCTCAATTAGGTTGGCAAATTCAGGGCGATCTTGCCTACGCCCACTGATGCGCTCAGCGTAGATGTAGTCAAAGTCAAATTCTGCCGCCTGGGCAAGTTGCAGCTCTAGGTTTTGGTCTTTGCTGCTGACCCTGCCATAGAATAGCCTGAATAGTGCCATGCCAACTTTTGCTCGCTAGATCTACCTTACCCTTGCTGGCTTAAATGGTTGTGCCATATCAACTTAAGCTGGCTTAATATGCACAGATCAAGCCCTAAAACTACTACGGCGGATGACGGATTTTTTCTAGCCGTCATAGCGGAGGTTAACCAGAAATAAAGGATAGCAGGTGCTTTAGACTAGATGCTGTATCCAAGCTAAAAAAACAGGACCGATTATGATGGCACGCTTTAGACCCCTATTGGGAATTTTGTTAGCGGTGGTGGCCACCTGCCTGGTGGCCTGTGGTGGCCCGGCCGCCAAGCTGCCTACTACCTATACCGCCGATATCCTCCAGCAGGTGGAGCTTTACCGCCCTGGGGTGCAGGGCCTACGCGATCGCTTCCCCGAACTGCAGGGCTACATCCAAAACCAAGACTGGGTTGACGTCCAAAGCTTCATCCACGGCCCGCTGGGGGAACTGCGGGCCCGCATGAACCGTCTGGCGGCAAGCCTGCTAATTAAGGATAGGCCCGCCGCCCAGGCCCTGGCCAAGGAGCTCTATGGTCACCTGGAGCGGTTAGATGAAGCCGCCGCGAATGGTCAACAGGTGCTGGCCGGCCAGGAATACCGCAACGCCCTGGATGACTTTGATAGTTTCCTGGGCCTCTTGCCCGGGGCCTAGGTCAGAGCCTTGCCTGGGGTTACCATTGTTGGAGCTGGGGTGGTGGGGGCGACCATTGCCTACGAGGTGAGTCGCCTACCAGGGTTCGCCGTCACCCTGGTGGATCGGGCTCAGCCCGCTGGGGCATCAACGGGGGCGGCCCTGGGGGTGGCCATGGCGGTGATCAGCCAGCGGGCTAAGGGGCGTAGCTGGCGATTGCGCCGCCAGAGTTTGCAACGTTACCACACCCTTCTACCGGAGCTAGAGGCCCTCACCGGCCAAACCCTGCAACGCAATACCCAGGGTATCCTCACCCTTTGTCGGAAATCGGAGAGTCTGGATCGCTGGCGTTCCCTCCAGGAAATTCGCCGCCGCCAGGGCTATGATCTGCAACTCTGGTCTGCCCCTGAAGTGGCGGAACATTGCCCCCACCTGGCTCTGGATGGAGTGGTGGGGGCGATTTATTCTTCCCAGGACCTGCAGCTTAACCCCAGTCAGCTCACCCAGGTCCTGGTGACAGGGGCCCAACAGCAGGGCGCTACCCTGATCCTGGGGGAGGCAGTGTTGGGCTTTAGCTGGGAAGCAGACTTCACCCCCCGGCATTGCAGCCGGGTGCATACCCCCCAGCGCAGCTGGACAACCGATTTCGTGGTGCTGGCGGCGGGGTTGGGCTGTTTAGGGCTGACCACGGCCCTTGAGTCCCCCCTGGCGATCGCGCCGGTACTGGGTCAGGCCGCCAGGCTACATCTAGACCACCCCCTGGGCCAGCCCCACTTTCAGCCGGTGGTGAATTGTGACGATGTCCACCTGGTGCCCCTGGCCCAGGGTGACTACTGGGTGGGGGCGACGGTGGAGACGGCTGGGGAGGACCTGGCAGCCCCCCCCGACCCTGGCCAGCTGGACCAGGTGATCGCCGCCGCCGTGGCCTACTGTCCCGGGTTAGGGGCAGCCCGGATCAGCGATCGCTGGTTTGGCTATCGCCCCCGCCCCCAAAACCAGCCCGCTCCGGTAATTCAACCCCTAGCCGGCTACGATAATGTCTGGCTGGCCACGGGCCACTATCGCAATGGGGTTTTACTGGCCCCCGCCACCGCCCAGGTGATCTGCGATCACCTCAAAACCCTGGGTCCATAGGATCGACCGCCAGCAATGTGAAGTTCTCTACCAGCTCCACCGCCTGTTCCGGGGTCACATCCTGACACCCCTGCAGGGCTGGAAACAACTGCCCAATTAGCACCGCCCCGATTAATCGATAGGCCCCAGAGGGCCCCTGCAGCCAATCACTATAGAGGGCTCCGCCGGGAAACTGCCGTTGCAGGGCGGGTTCGGTAAACTGGCCATGGTGCAGTCCGTAGGTCTGTCCCTTAAATAGGGGCGGCTTTATCGACCGCTTCTCCGCGGTCGCCGGGGGATCGCCCATGCTCTCCCGGGAAAACTCCACGGCAAAGCATTGCCCCTGTCCCTTGGTGCCTGGGTGCTGGTAGACAATCATATAGCCCAGGGGGCCCTCTGCCTGGGTGATCCGTAGTTCGGCGACTTTAAACCCCGGCGGAATCACCCCCGGTACCACCACCTCAATCCCCAGGCTATTCAATTGGCTGGCCTGGGTCGGAGAAATCTGGCCCAGGAAGGCGCCCTCAGGGGGCGGGGGGGGAGTGGGCTCCGCCGGCAGGGAGTCTAGCGGAGCACTTTCTGGGGGAGGAGGACCCGAGTCGACGGTGGGGGGACGGGAGGGTTGACAACTGACCACCAGGCTGACCACCAAGGGAAAAACCACCCCTGGCCCTAGTCTAAAGCGGTTAGGGAGGTTAGCCATGGCTGGGGGGAGAGATGGGGAACCCGTGGAAAGCATGGGCGGAGCATGGGACGGTCTGAAAGCCTGGGTTACCCCTGACCGGGCGGGTGAGGGGCCCGTTCGGCGGCCAGAATTTCATCCAAAATAGCCTGGGCACCCTGGTGACGCAACCGTTGGGCCAGGCTGGTCCCCAGGGTTTCCGCCTGGTCAGGAGGGCCCTGGATACTGTCCTTAATCAGGCGTTGGCCATCCAGGCTGGCCACCAGGCCCGTCAGGGTCAGGGTATCCCCCTCTAGACCGGTGTTAACCCCGATCGGCACCTGGCAGCCCCCCTCCAATTCCCGCAACATGGCCCGTTCCGCCAAACAACGGGCGGTGGTGGCCGGGTGGGACAATACCTGAAGCAGGGTGAGAATCTCCTGATCGCCCTGGCGACATTCAATCCCCAGGGCCCCCTGGCCAACGGCATGGAGGGAAATGGCTGGGGAGAGGGTTTCGTGGATGCGATCGCCCATCTCCATGCGCAGTAAACCAGCCACCGCCAGAATAATGCCATCGTAGCCCTCCTCCTCCAGCTTCCGCAGGCGGGTATTGAGGTTACCACGGATGTCTTTAAAGCTCAGGTGGGGGTAGTGGTGGCGCAGCTGGGCCAATCGCCGCAGGGAGGAGGTGCCAATCACGGAGCCCTCCGGTAGGGTGGCCAGGGTTTTGTCCTGGTGGCGGGGATGGATGACCAGGGCATCCGCCGGATCCTCCCGTTCGGTAATGCACCCTAACATCAACCCCTGGGGCAGCCGGGTTGGTAGGTCCTTCAGGGAGTGTACGGCAAAGTCACTATCCCCCTGCAGCATGGAGTCTTCTAACTCCTGGGTAAACAGCCCCTTGTCCCCAATCTTTGATAAGGACACATCCAGCACCTTGTCGCCATGGGTTTCCATGGTTACCACCTCAAAGCCCAGGTCGGGGAACTGTCGCTGTAGTTGGTCTTGCACCCAGTGAGTTTGGATCAGGGCCAACTGACTTTTACGGGAGACAATCCGAATGGTACGCCGGGGAGAGAGAACAACGGGGGAGGCGGTGGTTGGCATAATCTCTAAACAGGGGGCTGAGGGAGGCTCAAGGGAACAGGCTGGGTGGTCCAGCGATGGGGTGGAGTGTCTAGCCCTGGCGGCGGCGATGGCCCCAGGGTTACAGGATCTTTAGATTACCGTAAGCTGGTACTCCTGCAGTAGGCAGGAGCTAGATGTTACGGGGTTGTCATATAGCCTGGCCTGGCGGCAGTTAGCTAGTACCTTGAGGGGTCAGTAATCAGTAATCAGTAATCAGTAATCAGTAATCAGTAATCAGTAATCAGTAATCAGTAATCAGTAATCAGTAATCAGTAATCAGTAATCAGTAATCAGTAATCAGTAATCAGTAATCAGT
>JBEIGU010000028.1:0-33160 GCA_040381765.1 Leptolyngbya sp. | reverse complement strand
CTGACGGCGGTTCAAACCGCTGCTATCCAGACGAAGTCGGCCTGCGCCGACTGATCCATAACCCGCGTAGGCGGGTTTTGCCTGTCTAGGCGCGGCTTCTAGCCGCCAGCGTTGAGAGTTTTTTCAGTCCACCCAGGACGTTGCTTACCACCTGCAGAGTGGGGAGCCGAAAAAACTCTTCAAAGTCCCCCTCCCGAGGGGAGAGAAATTTAGGGTGGGAAAATTCCAGGTTTCAAATTAGACGGGGGTTAGAACCCTGATTCATTATTCACTTTTTCATGTTTCGTAGGATAAAGTCTATCGGTTGCGAGACATAAACCTGACCCCTTGAGTTTTTTGGACTACCTCTTCCTGAGTTATGCCAAAGCTGCGGCCTGCAGGTTAGGCTAAACAATAACCTGGTTCAAGCAAGTCCATGCAACCCTGCGACACCCCAGTACCCTTGGTCAGTTCATTGGTTCAACCCCATGCCGACGGCTTTGATGCCCAACAGCCCCCCAGGGCTGATTTAATTAGCGCCTGTGTCCACTGTGGCTTTTGCCTGACCACCTGCCCCAGCTACCGGGTGATCGGCAAGGAGACGGACTCCCCCCGGGGGCGTATTTACCTGATGGATGCCATTAACCAGGGGGAGGCTCCCCTGTCGCCAGCTTCCATACAGCACTTTGACTCCTGCCTGGGTTGCCTGGCCTGCACCACCGCCTGCCCCTCTGGGGTGCAGTACGACCAACTGATTGCGGCGGTGCGGCCCCAGGTGCAGCGCCATGCCCGTCGCCCCTGGCCCGAACAACTGCTGCGGGGGCTGATTTTTAACCTATTTCCCTACCCTGGGCGACTGCGGCTGTTGGCCGGCCCCCTTTATCTATACCAGCGGTTAGGTTTAGATCGTCTGGTCCAGCAGAGTGGCTGGCTCACCCGCATTTCCCCTAACCTGGCCGCCATGGCCTCCCTGCTGCCTACGGTTACGGCGGAGAGCTTTCGCCCCGGGCTGCCAGCGGTGATCTCGGCTGGGGGCCCCCAGCGCTACCGGGTGGGGATGGTGTTGGGCTGTGTGCAACAGGTGTTTTTTGCCCAGGTTAATCAGGCCACGGCTCGGGTGCTGAGTGCCAATGGCTGTGAGGTGGTGATTCCCTCCCCCCAGGGCTGCTGCGCCGCCCTCCCCGCCCACCAGGGAGAAACGGCCCAGGCCCAGGGTCTAGCCCGCCAGATGATCGACACCTTTGAGCAGGCCCAGGTGGATTACGTGATTATCAACGCAGCGGGCTGCGGCCATACCCTGAAGGAGTACCACCACATCCTGGCGGAGGATCCAGAGTACGGCGATCGCGCCCAGGCCTTCGTCGATCGCGTGCGAGACGTACAGGAGTTCCTGGCGGAGGTCGGGCTCACTGCCCCCCTCCATCCCCTCACTGAAGGTGAGCTGCCCCTGGTGTTTCAGGATGCCTGTCACCTGCTTCACGGTCAGAAAATCAGCCTCCAGCCCCGCCAGCTACTCCGCCAGATTCCGGGGGTGACCCTGCGGGAACCCCTCGATGCCGCCCTCTGCTGTGGTAGTGCGGGAGTCTACAACATGCTACAACCCCAGGTAGCAGAGGAACTGGGCCAGATGAAGGTGACCAACCTGCTGAATACCGGCGCCCAACTGATCGCCTCCCCCAACCCCGGCTGCTCCCTGCAAATTCAGAAACATCTGGCCCAACAGGGTAAACCCTTACCCCTACTGCACCCCATGGAGCTGCTAGACTACTCCATCCGGGGCTTTAGGTTGCAAGCCGGAGAATTTAGCCCCCCGACCACCTAGGTTGCCTCTACTACCCATGCCCTTCTCCTACCCCCCTAGCCCCCGCCAGGATCAGGTCGATGTCTACCACGGTACCGCCGTAGCCGATCCCTACCGCTGGTTAGAAGATCCCCAGTCCGAGGCCAGCCGTCGTTGGATTGAGGCCCAGAATCAACTAACCTTTGCCTACCTGGAGCACTTGCCCCACCGCCAGGCCATCCAGCAACGCCTGACACAACTGTGGAACTACGAACGCTACAGTACCCCCTTCCACCAGGGCGATCGCTACTTTTACTTTAAAAACGACGGTCTCCAGAACCAGAGCGTGCTGTACACCCTCCCCAGCCTGGAGGGCGAACCCCAGGTGCTGCTGGACCCCAACACCCTTTCCGCTGACGGCACCGTTGCCCTTAGCGGTCTGGCGATCAGTGAAAACGGGGCATGGCTGGCCTACGGCCTGTCCACCGCAGGATCGGATTGGGTGGAGTGGTACGTGCGGGATATCGCCACCGGTCAGGACACCGGGGACCATCTGCGCTGGGTGAAGTTTTCTGGGGCTGCCTGGAGCCATGACCACCAGGGCTTTTTCTACAGTCGCTATGATCAGCCTGACCCCGAGGCCCCAGGGGAGGCGGTGAACTACTATCAAAAGCTGTACTACCATCGGCTGGGCACCCCCCAAGCCGCCGATGTGCTGATCTATGAACGCCCCGACCAAAAGGAGTGGGGCTTTGATGGTGGCGTTACCGATGACGGTCGCTACCTGATCATCTCGGTGTGGCGGGGCACCGACCCTAACAATTTAGTGTTTTATCAGGATCTCAGCCACCCCGATAGCCCCGTGATTGAGCTGGTTGCTGAGTTTGAGGCCAACTATAGTTTTGTGGATAACGAAGGCGATCGCCTGTGGTTTCGCACCGATTACCAGGCCCCCCGGGGTCGCCTGATCGCCATTGATTTGCCCCAGTCCCAGCGGCAGCACTGGCAGGAGGTGATTCCGGAGATGGAGGACACCCTGCAGGGGGTCAGCCTGATCCAGGATCAATTTATCGCTAACTACCTCCAGGACGCCCACACCAGCCTGCGCCTCTACCAGCTCAGTGGCGAGCCCCTGGGCTCCCTCGACCTGCCAGGAATTGGCTCCGTCGATGGCTTTGAGGGTAAGCGTCAAGACCGGGAAACCTTCTATAGTTTCACCAGCTTTACCCAACCCAGTACCCTTTACCATTACGACCTGGTAACCGGAGTTAGCACCCCATACCGCCAGCCCCAGGTGGCCTTTAACCCCAAAGACTACCAGACCACCCAGGTGTTCTACCCCAGTCAGGATGGCACGGCTATCCCCCTGTTTATCACCCACCGCCGTGACCTGGATCGCAGCCGCCCCCAGCCCACGCTGCTCTACGGCTACGGCGGCTTTAATGTCTCCCTCACCCCTAGCTTCTCCGTCAGCAACCTGGTGTGGATGGAGATGGGGGGCATCTATGCTGTGGCCAATCTGCGGGGCGGCGGTGAGTACGGCGAAGCCTGGCACCAGGCGGGTACTCGCCAGCATAAACAAACCGTGTTTGATGACTTCATCGCCGCCGCTGAATGGCTGGTGGCCGAGGGCTATACCCAGCCAGCCCAGCTCGCCATCATGGGGGGCAGCAATGGCGGCCTGCTGGTGGGGGCCTGCATGACTCAGCGCCCGGACCTGTTTGGCGTCGCCCTACCAGCGGTGGGGGTGCTGGATATGCTGCGGTTTAACCAGTTCACCATTGGTTGGGCCTGGGAGTCGGACTACGGCTCCCCCCAGGATCCGGAGGAATTTGCCGCCCTCTACGCCTACTCCCCCCTCCACAACCTGCGATCGGGGGTCAACTACCCCGCCACCCTGGTGACTACCGCCGATCACGATGACCGGGTGGTGCCCGCCCATAGTTTCAAGTTTATCGCTACTTTACAATGGGCTCACCGGGGTGATGCCCCCGTACTGATCCGGATCGAAACCCAGGCTGGCCATGGCGCCGGTAAGCCGACTAGCAAACTGATCGAGGAAGCCGCTGATCGCTGGGCGTTTGCGGCCGGGCAACTTACCATGGTGAGGCTCCCTATACCAAACGCTTCCCTTTGACTACAGGTAGACTTCGTCGTCAAGTATAAAAAAAGACCTATAAAGCTTCGATAAATCTACGTATTAATGCTTGCTCGCCGAAAAATACCCACGTAATAATACGGACATCAGTTTTGTCGTGAGTTACGGGCCTACTGGGTTTTCCCGATTGCTAGCTTCTTCCCTCTTCGGGGCTGCTCGGGTTGGGTCAATTCCACGGTCGACTCAGCAGGCTGTGATTCACTTTCCCACGTTGATAGTTTCCTAACCACTATTGAGAGGACGTCATGAAATCAGCTTTACTTAAAGCTACTGCCCTATCTGTCGGGGTCGCTGCTAGTTTGACCCTGGTAGATCTCCAACCTGCCAGTGCCGCTGGCTTCGGTGGATTAACCTGGAGTCTTGAAAACCTGGACCTTAATCGGAGTACCGGTGTTATAACTCCAGGTTTTCCCAGTGGATTTACCGACGGCTGTGTGAGCAGTGATGCTACTGCTAACACCTGTGCAACCCTTGCACCGCACCCCTCTTCCATTACTCTGATTGGGGGTAATGCTGTTTCCGCGCTTCTTTCTCCTGATGAGATAGACCCGAACACTGGGGAAGTTTACGACTTGGACAGTGATGGCTTCCCAGGCGTCACCGGTGCCACCTACTACCTGACCACCCTGGCGGCTAGCAGTCTGCCCAGCTATGTTTCCTTTACGTGGAACTACGGAACCTTTGATCTGCCTCTGTTTGATGCGGATGGTAATGCCTTTGGCGCCGATCCCTTTGTGGTGGTCGATCCATCCTCGCCCGATCCTATCCTGCTGGCTGAATTTGACGGAGAGTCTGGGATATATACCTTCCTGGTCAATCCTGGCGAGCAGTTTGGCTTTGGTGTGCTGACCGAAGACAACGCCTTCGGCTCAGGCTATGCCACCATCTCCAACTTCAGCGTTACCCCTGTGCCTACACCGGCTCTGCTGCCTGGCCTAATTGGCATGGGTGTGGCGGCTCTCCGTAAAAAGCGGAGCGAAGCGGAAGAATCTGAAGCCTAGGTTAAGGTGGGGGGTGAATTTCTCCCCCCATCTACCTTGCCACCCCCCCTGGCTTTGCTAACTTGCAAAACCAGGGTATATCCGATCTAGCCGTAAGCAGGTGTCAGTTAGACAACCCTGCAGGATCGGTCAGGAGTCAGAATTAATCTGTGAGTCAGGAGATTGGTTGACTGACAAAACTCTCAAGGCTGGCGGCTAGAAGCCGCGCCTAGACAGGCAAAACCCGCCTACGCGGGTTATGGATCAGTCGGCGCAGGCCGACTTCGTCTGCATAGCAGCGGTTTGAACCGCCGTAAGCCAATGTTTTGTCAGTCAACCAGGTCAGGAGAAGTGAATAGATTTAGACCAGGGTCTACCAGGAGAGCTATTCTGGCTCGCCTCAGCCCCATTGCACAGTCCGGAAGCATTGCTTTATTAAGGTTTCCAAGAGTTCTGGCCTACCATGAGGTTGACGTAAAGATGTGGGGCTAGCCTTGCGGGTTAAAGCCATTCCTCAAATAATCACAATTTAGGTGATCGATATTAGTACTTAGAGTTGTAGCTGTGGGTACCCTAGCTTGAGTGAGCTGAAGGATTTGTACGGGCTCAATGTTCGACTGATTAATTTATAGGTTTTTTTACAAAAATCGTAGATTATCCAAGATCTGCCCCTGGATAATTTAGATAATCGGAGTGCAAATGTAATGAATCTCAAGAAGTATGTTGTCAACTTTAGCCAATGGAGCTCGGCCTGTCTGCGCCTGGCCTTGGCTAGCTGGCATGGTCGAATAGTTTTGCTAGGGCTGACGGCGGGTCTAGCCTACTTGATTGTCTGGGCCCCCCGGGTGGTGACCCGGGCTGCTCAGGGCTCAGCTGGAGCCCCCCTGGTGGTAGGCTGTTTGGCCGTTGGTCTCTACCAACTGTGGAGCAATCGTCAGGCTATTGCTCAGCTAGAGCCCACCGAGGCTGATCGAGCCATGGGTTACCTGATGATTCTTGGTGGTGTGCTTTTGTTTCCCTTTTGCCGCTTTGACGTTTGGCCCCAGGCCATGTTGTGGGTGGTGATCCTGGCTGGTATTGCGGTTAGTTCCTGGGGTCCTAGCTTTTTCCTCAAGTATCGGCTGCCTGTGATGATGGCCCTGTTAACCGCCTATCCACAGCCAGCGGTCTTTGCCCGTACGGTTTGGCGAGTTTTTACCCCTGTTGACTGGCTTGAGCGGGTTATGGCTCAGGCTGGTGCCTTTGGCCTAAGACTGATTGGTCAGCCTGCCTTTGCCGATATGCATTTCGTCCGGCTACCCCCTGATGGCAGTGTTGCGGTGGGTGAGCCATGTAATGGGTTTAGCATGGCCCTGACCATCGCGGCGACGGGTTTAATCATGGGCATCCTTTACAATCAGAAATGGTATAAAGTATTAATTATGATGATGGTTGGTGTCATCCTAGCTATGCTTTTTAACATACCTAGAATTATGATCCTGGCTCTTGCTGCGGTTTATTGGGGACAGGCATCCTTTGATTTCTGGCACAGCACCTGGGGAGCTCAAATTTTTTCAGGTGTTTTATTCACGGTTTACTATTATGCGGTTATGGCTGTGATCAAGAAACGTCCCAAACGCTCTCAGCCTAAGGCGGCGCTCTGATTGGTCAGGCTTTGACGTTTTTATTTTGTTTAATCATTTAAGGTTTTTAGCTATGTCTAACGCTACAGTTCAGGAACCCAAGGGTGACTCGGCGGGTCAGGCGATCGCCCGTATTGTGGGGTTAATCTGTGTTTTGGGTTTTATCGTTGATGTTCTAGGTCTTATATTGCCTCCTGGGTCTGGTGCTGGCTGGAGATTTGGTTTGCTTCAGCAGGTGGGCGATCGCAGTATTGTCCTGGTATTTGGTATTGCTTTACTGATCTATGGCTGCTGGGAAAGTCAGTTGCGTCGCAAGCCCCTCTCCTATGCAGCTCTGGGGCTCGGTGTAGTTTATCTGCTTACCTGTGTCCTGGTTGTGTCCGACGGCTTAAAGGTACAAAGTCAAGCGACTACTAAAATTAACCAGCGGGTTGAACAGTTGCAAACTCGGGTTGAGCAAAGTCGTAATAATCCTCAAATTAGTGCTAAAGCTAGCCCCCAGGACTTTGATAACGCTCTAAAATCAATTGAAGCTCAGGCCTATGCAGCCACAGAAAGCACTAAGACTGGTCTTACCAAAACTATCATCGTCGTCGCTATCAACTTTCTGGTTATGGGGCTAGGTTTGCTCAGTTTAGGTCGTTTTGGTATTGGCGGTAGCCTTAATAGAGCTAGCCAGGGTCGCCTCAAAGTCCGTCGGGTGTAAGCTTTGCAAGGGTAAAACGAACTTCGTCGATTCCCTAATCTCTTCCCCGGATGATTGGTCATAACCTATTCACAGCGGCTAACCAGCCTATTCAATTCGCTTTCAGTCTTCCGGCCAGACTTTTACCCCTGTTGTCTTCCTTTTTCGGGAGAGAACCCAAGATAGCTGGGTTTGTTGGATAATTTGTCTGACTCATCGACCTCACAGACAGGTTGATGTGGCCTTTAAGTTTCCCACAGGTGAACTATGAAAGAGGGATTCGATCATGAAGCTTTAGCCAAGGGGAGGCTGAGCTTATCCCAGGTAAAATTCTCTGGGGCACCATATTGAAATAGTATGCATCTTAACTACGGTGGTCGCTGTTTTCTCCCTCTCAACCCAGACCTTTTTGGGACATAATCAAGAAACCTACCAACATCTCCGTCAGGCTCTAAATCTCAGCTTGCGACGCCAGCTTTTATTGCTGGTTTGCGATGATAATGAATTGCAGAGTCAATTGGTGCAGCGGCTAACCGCCGATCTGAGGGGGGGGCAGCTGTCCCCCTTGGTGACCCTTCACCTGGATGGTCAGCAGCCTGACTTGGTGCGCCAGATATTGGTGTGGTTGAAGCAGCACAGGCACCTGCCCAGTTCCAGCCAGGTAGTCCCTACCTTTCAGATTTTGGGGGTGGAAGCCCTGGCTCGTGGGTCCTTAACGGTTCAAAATCGTTTCCTTGCCTCCCTCAGTCAGGTTGATGCACTGCTCACCCACCTCGACTGCCGTCTGATGGTGTGGCTTTCCCGCCCCTGGTTGGGGAAAATTCGCCAATCGGTGCCGGGCTTTTGGCGATCGCGCAGTGGCCTGTTCGAATTTGCGGGAGACCCTACCCCCCTTGGCTTATCTGGGGCGGGGTCGGAGATTACGTTCAACCCCATTTCCCAGCCTGAGCCGCCAGCATCCACCCTAGCCTTGCCTCCAGAACTCCTGCAGGATGCGATCCTGATTAGTTACAGCCAGTACCTGCAGGAGCTGGAGGAGGCCCAGGCTGGCCCCCTAACCCGGGCTCGAGCCTGCCTGGCTGCTGCTCAGATCTGTCGGGACCGGGTGGAAGCTGGCGCTACCACCACTACCACCCTCGACTTTGCCATTTCCCTGTACCACCAAGCTATACCGGGTCTGCCGGAGGGGGAGTTAGATTGGTGTGATGCCCTCAATGATTTGGCCAGTCTTTATTGGCTCCATGGCCAGTTGGAGCATCACCCGGAGGTGGTTAGTCTCTGGCTAAACCGTAGTGTGGCAACCTACCGCCAGGCCCTGGCGGGGGTACAGGGGACTGTACCGGCCCCTAATCTAAGGCGGTTATACGCTAACTTAGGTACGGTGTATAGTCTGCTAGCCAACGTCGAGGATCCTCTAGCCGCTTTGCAGCAATCCGTACGGGCCCTTCACCAGGCTTTGCAGTACATCCCGAATCCTGAAGCGGCGGCTGACTACGCCGACTTACAAAATAGTTTGGGGTCTGCCTATTGGCGCCTGGCCCAGCTAGACGATCGCCCTCAACCCTATCTCCATCAGGCCATTACCGCCTATCAGCAGGCCCTGCACCAGAGATCGCCTCAGACCGCCCCTCAGGACTATGCCATGCTGCAAAACAACCTGGGCATTGCCTACTGGAGTTTGGCCCAGTACGAGCGATCGGTATTTTTATTAGAGCAAGCCATCGCCGCCTACCAGTCTGCCCTGGCCTACCGTACCCTGGGCACCACCCCTGCTGGTTGCGCCGCTACCCAAAACAATCTGGGGACCGCCTACTGGGACCTGGCCCAGCACCAAAGCCAGCAGCCTCGAATCTACCAAGAGACTCTGGGCCAAGCCCTAGGGGCCTACCAAATGGCTCTCCAGGCCGCCCACCAGGTTCTCCAGCAGGACCCTGGTACCCCCCTGGGGTTTGATCTGTCCGCTACCTACCATAGTGCTGGAGTGGTCCAGGACCAGCTAGTCCAGGTTCAGTCCGGCAGTCCTGCCCTCAACTCCCAGGAGGCACTGCAAGAATCGCTGGACTACTACCTGCAGGCTTACGCAGGCTGGCAGCACCAACCGCTCCAGCTAGACATTTTGGGGCAGGCAGTGGCTCGTCACCTGCAGCTTACCTTTGAGCGATTGGGCATGGCGGCCCAACAGGCGGTCCTTTCCCGATTGCCTGGGGAGTTGCTGGCCAGGGTAATCCCGGGGGGGGCTTAACTCGCCCCTGGGGCTGGAAGTTAGCTATGATAGGAGGAACTTCATAAAAGGTTACAGTTGTTTCCATGGTTGCCCAACTCCCCCTTGCCACCCTTGACAAACAGATCTGGAGCTGGCGAGGTCATCAGATTGCCTACACCGTCCAGGGAACTGGGCAGCCCCTGGTGTTAATCCATGGTTTTGGGGCCTCCCTGGGGCACTGGCGTAAAAATATTCCGGTGCTGGCCCAGGCCGGCTATCGGGTCTATGCCCTGGACCTGCTGGGCTTCGGCGACTCTGATCAGCCCTCCCTAGCCTACAGCCTGGATCTCTGGCAGGAGCTACTGCAGGCCTTTTGGCAGGCCTTCATCCAGACACCTACGATCTACGTGGGTAACTCCATTGGTGGCTTGCTGACCCTGATGATGCTGGCTAATCACCCCACCACCGCCCAGGCCGGTGCGGTGTTGAACTGCGCTGGGGGACTCAACCATCGTCCCGAGGAGCTGCGCCCCCCCCTGAGTTGGGTGATGGAGATCTTTACTGGCTTAGTCAGCTCTCCGCAATTTGGGCCCCTGGTTTACAACCAGGTGCGGCGCCGCCAGAACATTCGCCGTTCCCTGCAGCAGGTCTACCGCGATCGCAGCGCCGTCACCGAGGAGCTGGTGGAGATGATCTACGCCCCCGCCGCCCGTCCCAGCGCCCAACCCGTATTCGCCTCAATTTTGACCGCTCCCGCCGGGCCCCAGCCCAGTCAACTCCTCTCCACCATTACCCAGCCCCTGCTGGTAATCTGGGGAGAGGATGACCCCTGGACGCCGATTCAGGGGGCGGAAATCTATCGTCAGCTGTCCCAAAATGGAGACCGCAACCCACCAGTCACCTTCCATAGCATCGCCAACACCGGCCACTGCCCCCACGATGAGCGACCGGAGGTGGTGAATCCCCTGCTGTTAGACTGGCTGGCCCAGGTCTAGCGATGCCACTCGGTGATGCCGCCGGGTTTATCGATCAGGGTAATCCCGGCGGTTTGGAGCTGGTCGCGAATGCGATCGCCCGCTGCAAAATCCTTCGCCGCCCGGGCCTGGCGCCGCTGTTCCAATAGGGCCTCGATGTCATGGTCCGCCAGGGTGGGGGCGGTCGACCCTGGCAGACTGGCCTTAGCCTCTAAGCCCAGCACCTGGGCCAGGTTCACCAGGGTTTGCCACTGCTTTTGTAGGCTGGCAGCGTCGGTATCGGCGGCACCGGTATGGAGGATCAGATTGCCCGCCCGCCGCAGATCCTTAGCCAGGTCGAACAGCACCGCCAGCCCGGTCGCCGTATTAAAGTCATCGTCCATAGCTGTGGTAAAGGCTTGCACCGCCGGACTCTGGCGATCAATGGCGAGGTTGGGGGCGGCGATCGCCGCCGGGGCCCAGCCCAGTTGGGGGCCAAAGCGATGGCCAAAGCCCAGACCCTCCTCCAGGGTATGCCAGCTATTATTGGCCGCCACCATGGCCTCAGGGGTAAAGTCCACCGGCTTACGATACTGACCCTGCAACAAAAATAACCGTAGGGCCATGGGTTCAGGCCCCTGGGGGGAATCTAACAGTTGGCGAATGGTGGTGAAGTTGCCCAGGGACTTGGACATTTTCTCCCCCCCCACATTCACCATGCCATTGTGCATCCAGTAACGGGCCAGGGGCTGCCCTGTGGCCGCCTCCGACTGGGCAATTTCGTTTTCATGGTGGGGAAAAATTAGATCGCTGCCCCCCAGGTGAATATCGATGGTGCTACCCAGTTGCTCCCGGATCATGGCGGAGCACTCAATGTGCCAGCCGGGCCGCCCCGGCCCCCAGGGGGAAGACCAGGAGGGTTCGCCGGGTTTGGCCGCCTTCCAGAGGGCAAAGTCCAGGGGATCCCGTTTGATCGAGTCGGTGGTGCTAACCCGACCGCTGGCCCCCACCCGCAGGTCCTCCAGTTTACGACCCGAGAGCTTGCCATAGTCGGTAAATTGACGGACGGCGTAGTAGACATCCCCCGCCGCCGGATAGGCGTAGCCCTTTTGTTCCAGTTCGCCAATCAACCGCTGAATGCCATCCAGGGTTTGGGTGGCGTAGGTATAGGCATCCGCCTCCAGAATATTCAACCGGGCCATGTCCTCAAAGTAGCCCGCCGTGTAGCGCTCCGCCACGGTGGCCATGGCAATATGCTCGGCTTTGGCCCGATTCAGGATTTTATCGTCAATGTCAGTGAAGTTTTGCACGTAGTAGACCCGGTAGCCCCGCCAGCCCAGGTAGCGGCGCACCGTATCCCAGATCACGTAGCAGCGGGCATGGCCCAAGTGGCAGTAGTCGTAGACCGTCACGCCGCAGCAATAGATTTTCACCTGGTCTGGCTCCAGGGTGTGCAGGGGTTCCTTACGGCGGCTCAGGGTGTTGTATAAAACAACGGTCATAGGTCAAGGGCGGGGGGGCAGGGCAACCCCTGTGGTCGGGGCTTGCTAACTTCAGCATTATAGCCATTGGCGATCGCTAGTTCGCCCCTTCCCAGGCTTCGATTTCAGGCTATGATAGAGGACTGCAATTCTTTCTGAAAAGACTGGTACTACCCGGCCTAAATTAGGCAACCCTTGAAGAGGGAGTCAGTAGTCAGATCCATTCCCGTTCCCCCTGTGGCCATGGTTAATAGCACCACCCTCTCCCCCCTAACCTCCACTGTTCCCCAGACCCTTAAACACACCCTCTCCGTGTTGGTGGAGGACGAGGCGGGGGTGCTGACCCGCATCGCTGGCCTGTTTGCCCGGCGGGGCTTCAATATTGAAAGCCTGGCGGTAGGCCCAGCGGAAAAGCCTGGTATTTCCCGCATCACCATGGTGGTTCCTGGGGATGAGCAGGTGATTGAGCAACTCACCAAGCAACTGTACAAGTTAATTAACGTGATCAAGGTGCAGGATCTCACCTACACCCCCTGCGTGGAGCGGGAGCTGATGCTCCTCAAGGTCAACGCCACCAGCCTCAATCGCTCCGAGGTAATTGAGCTGGCCCAAATCTTCCGGGCCCGGGTGGTGGACGTCTCCGAAGATTCCCTCACCCTGGAGGTGGTGGGGGATCCGGGCAAAATAGTCGCCATTGTCCAGGTGCTGAATCGGTTTGGCCTGCGGGAAATCGCCCGGACCGGCAAAATTGCCCTGCCCCGGGAGTCAGGGGTCAATACCGAGTACCTCAAGTCCATCGAAAGCCGGCTGCCGGGGGCCTAGTGCTGACGGATGCGGGCTATCCGTTCCCCCTAACCCTAGGGAGCCTGGAGCTGGACCGGCAGCTGCGGACTACTCTGAATCACCCCCTATTCTGAACTAACCTGACATGACCATGACAACCGATCAAGCTAGGATTCCAGTGGTGGTGAATGGTGCCTGCGGCAAGATGGGCCGGGAGGTGATCAAGGCCGTGGCCCAGGCGGAGGACATGACCCTGGTGGGGGCGATCGATAAAAATCCTAATTTAATCGGGCAGGATATCGGTGAGCTGATCGGCTACCAGCCCCTGGAGGTGCCGGTGATGACCGACCTGGAGGCCACCCTGGTGATGGCCCAGAGTCAGGGGTTGGCGGTGATGGTAGACTTTACCCACCCCGATAGTGTCTATGAGTCGGTGCGGGCGGCGATCGCCTACGGGGTGCGGCCAGTGGTGGGTACCACGGGCCTCAGTACAGCCCAAATCCACGACCTGGCGGAGTTTGCCGAGAAGGCCAGTATTGGTTGCCTGGTGGTGCCCAACTTCTCGATTGGGGTGGTGCTGATGCAGCAGGCGGCCCAGCAGGCGGCCCAGTACTTTGACCACGTGGAAATCATTGAACTACACCACAACCAGAAGGCCGATGCCCCCAGCGGCACCGCCCTCCAGACGGCGGAGCTGCTGGCGGCCACTCGTTCTAGCTTTAACCCGCCTCTGGTAAAAGAGACCGAAACCATCCCTGGGGCCCGGGGCGGCCCTACCGCCGCCGGCATTCCCATCCACAGCGTCCGCCTGCCGGGCTTGATTGCCCACCAGGAGGTATTGTTTGGCGCCCCGGGTCAGCTCTATACCCTGCGCCATGACACCAGCGATCGGGCCAGCTTTATGCCCGGGGTGCTGCTCTGTGTCCGCCGGGTGATGGCCCTCAAGTCCTTAATCTACGGCCTGGATAAGATGCTTTAGGGGGTCAGGCTGGATGGGTATTTTACCCCTGGTGAGGTTTGTGTAATGGCCCCGAAGTCCCCCCTCCATGGGGTTTTGCGTGATCGCCTGCAGCGATCGCCCCAACAGCGGATCAGCTTTGCCGACTTTATGGACGTGGTCCTCTACCATCCGCAGCACGGGTACTACAGCCGTCCCCAGGGAGGGATTGGGCTGGCGGGAGACTTTCTCACCTCCCCCCACCTGGTCAGGGACTTTAGTGAACTGATCGGCGATCAATGGGTGGAATGGTGGCACCACCTGGGCTGTCCCCAACCCTTTCAGCTGGTGGAGATGGGGGCCGGCCAAGGGGTGTTAGCGGCGGATTTGCTCAGCCACCTGCAGCGTCATCACGGGGAGTGTTTTGCCGCTCTGCAGTACATCATTGTGGAACGATCCGAGGGGCTGATCCAAACCCAACGGCAACGCCTACAACCCTGGGGCGATCGGGTATCCTGGTCCCAGTTGGATCAACTGGGGGATCATGCCATTGTCGGCGGCTTTTTCTCCAACGAATTGGTGGATGCCCTGCCGGTGCATCAGGTGGTACTCACCGCCACCGGCCTACAGGAGATCTACGTCACCCTGACCGCCGCAGGCGAGTTCAGGGAGATCACCGGGCCCCTCTCCACCCCGCGCCTGCAGGACTACTTTGCCCTGGTAGACATCGATCTCACCCATCCCCCCTACCCCCTGGGCTACCGTACCGAGGTTAACCTGGCCGCCCTGGACTGGCTGCAAACCCTGGCCCACACGTTAGGGCGGGGCTACATCCTCACCATCGATTACGGCTACCCCGCTAGCCGCTACCACAGCCCCCGCCGTAGCCAGGGTACCCTGCAGTGCTACTACCAGCATAGTCACCACGACGACCCCTACCGTCACCTGGGCCAGCAGGACATCACCGCCCATGTCAATTTCACCGCCCTGGAACGGCAGGGCGATCGCTGCGGCCTCACCAGCCTGGGCCTCACCCAGCAGGCCCTGTTTTTGATGGCCCTGGGGCTGGGCGATCGACTCAGTGCCCTGGGGCAGAGCGGTGCCAGTGAACCCGATGCCATCACCGCCCTGTTGCGCCAGCGTGATTATTTACAGCAGTTAATTAGCCCCCTGGGCCTGGGCAATTTTCTGGTCTTAATACAAGGTAAAAACTTGCCAACTCCGATCTCTACCCCTACTGGGTTGGGCGTCCTTAAAAGTGAAGGGTAGCTAATATACGTACTGACTTTACAAAGTGTTCCAAATTGTGAAGTTCTTCCCAGGCTTCGCTAGTTCATCCTGGTTACTCCTTCCCTGGGATGAATATTGGAGCAGTCGAGCGAAATGGACCGCATGATTCATGCAAATGCACTACCGTTTATAGGAGTTTAATTACTATGGTAACAATTAGTTTCGATGGAGCGCCCACTGACCCTAGCACAGAGCTGATCCAGGATGGCTATAGCTTTACTGTGGAGCCGGGGGTCGGTGCTGACGACAACCTAGCAATTTATTCCGCCGGCTTTCCCAGCTCGGTGCTGTATCCTTTTGGTTGGGGAGAAACCATTATCATTAAGAGGGTTGACGGCCAGCCCTTTAATCTCAGCTCCTTTAAGTACGGAGCTTATATTTATGGTGAACCTAACGATGCCATCATCACCGGTACCCGTGCCGGTGGTGCTGACCCTTTGAGCGAGAGCATTGTTTTTGCCCCTGGAGCTTCACAGACTCCGAGTAATAGAGAGACACTATCGGTCAAAGAGCTGAGTGGCTGGACTAATCTGACCAAGGTAGAGATCAACTACAAAGCTTCGGTTGTTGGTGGAGGCATACTTGACGATTGGCTCACTGCTTCTGGTGTGTTAGACGACCTCGTCCTGGAACTATATACACCCCCCGTTGAGCCACCGGTTGAGCCGCCGGTTCAGCCCCCCGTTCCTAGCCTGGGAGTGCCAGGGCAAAATCTGTTGCAGTTGAATAGCTCTGACACCGCTAAGACCGCTAAGTTTTCTATGGTGCAGCCCTCTACCGTGGGGGCGATCGAGGTGGGTTACTTTAAGGTAGACGACGCCCAGGGTAACCTTGGCACCCTCGCCCCCGGCAGTGTCGGCTATCTAGAGGCGGCTAAGGCGGCGGGCAACTACAAAACTATTTTTTCCACCCTGGGGGATGGGGACATCGCCCTGACCGAGCTGTCCAGGATGCTGACCCTGGCCCCCGGGCAGTTCTACAGCTTCTTTGTGGTTCAGGGGGCGACGGCGGATGGTCTACTCCAGGGGGATCTGAGCAGTAGTTTGGGTGCCCTCACCTTTGGCAGCCCCTTCTTGAATCAGTCGGGTGTCCAGCCCCTCAGTTTCACCTTCCTGGAGAGCCAGGGGGCCTATGAACTGGCTTGGGATTTAGATAAGGATGGTCGATTTGATGACTTTAAGTTTAAGGTGGCACTCTCCGATGACGCCAAACCCCTAGGGGCAGGGCTGCAGGGAGACCAGGAATCGGAGCTGCTGGACCTGAGGGAGTTGACTGGTTCGGTGAACCTGCAGCTCAGCATCCGCAGCGAGGCCTTCAACACCAACGTGTTAGGCTTCTACCGGGTGGATAATGCCCAGGGCACCATTACCGATAGTTTCGGTAATGTTTTCAACCCCGGCGATGCCGGTTACCTGCAGGCGGCGGCGGCCCAGTGGGCTGGACAGGGGTCAGTATCCACCAGTGCTGGACGGAGCTTCTCCACCACGGTGGCGGTGGAGGGGGGTGGCATTTGGGTGCCCTTCATGATTACCAACGGTACCCTGGAGCAGTTGTTGGATAGTGACACCAGCAATGACCCCATCGTCTTCACCCCCTTCCTGGGCTCTAACCCGGGCCAGGGTGACTATGTCAGGCTGCTGGGGGATAACACCTTTGGCTTCGAAGATATGGTTGGAGGCGACTTTGATTACGATGACCTGGTGGTGAAGGTGAACGTGGTATCGATTGCCTAGTCTGCATAACTCCCAGAGGTTCTATCTTGGTTGACTGACAAAACTCTCAACGCTGGCGGCTAGAAGCCGCGCCTAGACAGACAAAACCCGCCTACGCGGGTTATGGATCAGTCGGCGAAGGCCGACTTCGTCTAGATAGGAGCGGTTTGAACCGCCCTAAGCCAATGTTTTGTCAGTCAACCAGGGTTCTAGCCTAAGATTAAGCTTGCCCTGTATTAGGAATGAACCTCTTGGCTTTGCCTTGGGGTGATTCAGTCAAAGCTATACTTTATTAAATACTCTAATCTTAGGGTATGTTGATTGGGAGAACAAAGCAATGGTAAGCCATAACCAGTTAGAACAGGGGCAGGGATCCATGTTGCCAGAGGCAGGTTACCCTCCCTTAACAGGCAGCGCTTCTCGGGTAGAAAGCCCTCGCTATCGCTGTCCAGTGGCGAGCTGTCACCAAATCTGGTACCGCCATGGCTTGGAGGAGACTATTCCCCACTGCCCCATTCATGATCTACAGCTGGTGCGAGATAGTAAGATTATCAGGGGTTTAACTGAGACAGACGAAGGTTAGCCACAATAAAACTATAGATTTGCTGTTCTTTGCTGGTCTACTCCCTTGCCTGTGGCTATGACTTGGTTGACTGACAAAACTCTCAACGCTGGCGGCTAGAAGCCGCGCCTAGACAGGCAAAACCCGACTACGCGGGTTATGGGTCAGTCGGCGAAGGCCGACTTTATCTGGATAGCAGCGGTTTGAACCGCCGTAAGCCAATGTTTTGTCAGTCAACCAGGGGTATGACTTACAGCTGCAGTCACAGAAAAGGCGATGTAAGTGCTCTAGAGGAGCTTGATCATAGGATATAGTCTAGAGATGCTATGGATACCTCCTTGCAAAGGGGCGGAGATCAGTCAGAACGTTACTCGTTCGGTATGAGCTTTGACGAATTAATTCTGTTCCAAGCGTTTTGGCTAAAGCTGTATCATCTTTTGATATCTTCCTTCACGATATAACACCTTAACTTAAATTAAGTAGCTTCTCTATCTATGGAATTAGTAATATTATCTGAACTTAACCCTGACAATACTCACGTGGGTTGGTCGGTTAGTCGATCGCTAGAGTCAGTCCTAGCTACCACTTGCAATCCAAAGTTTATATACCCTGTTCAAAATAAGCCGATTCATCCCTGCTTAAAGTACCAAAATCGTATCTTTAAGTCTTGGTATAAACTTCCCAGTCAGCCTGTTCTAGATCTGAAAGATAAGAGTAAACCCAAGGTTCTCTTGATTATTTGTCTTACCCCAGGTTTCCTGTTATCGATTCATTCCTTGGGTCCGCTGATCAATCAATTTGACCTCAAGGTTGCCTATCTTCTGGATGGCTATTCTATTGATACCTTCGATCGGTCTGTTGTTCCCCATCTAGATCACGTCTTTGCTATTTGTCGTGAAACTTCTGACAAAATTAAAAAAAGTCTAGGTCTAAATTCATCTTTTTTGCCCCTTGGTATAGATACTTTAAAGTATGGTTCTAAACAGAGTGATCGTCCGATAGATATTTTTGGATACGGTCGAAAAGACTCTTTTGTTCATCAGCATTTAATAGCCTCCTATAATCATTTAGAAAGTGATAGGTTCTACTACTTCACCAGTTTTACAGGGGCACATGTTGAAAATGTAGAGCATCACACCTGTCTTCATCACAGGTTACTTTCCAAGTCTAAGATAAGCTTGTGCTTTGAAGCGAGCTCTGTCCCTCGTTTCCAGGGATATTCCCCTATTTTGTATCGTTGGTTTGAGGGATGGGCAGCAGGATGTACCCTGGTGGGCCGTCGTCCCTTTGGGGAAGGCACTGATGCTTTAATGAACTGGGAAAACAGTACAATCGAGGTTCCAGAGAGTAAAGAGCACTGGTCAGACTTTTTTGAAAACCTCTTGAATGATCAAGATACCCTTACTGCTAACAGGCATAGAAACCATCGTGAGTGCCTAGGTAGGCATGATTGGAGATATCGGATTCAACAGATCTTTGAGGGTTTAAACCTGACTCCTCCTCAAACACTTAAGGATCAGATCGATCAACTTCAAAATTATACCTATAGCTTTAGTAAGAATGCCTAGGAGGTTGTTTGAAAAGCCAAGGAGAGTCTCACCCAGGTCTCAACCTATACCTATGGAGTAGGACGATATCCTCGAATTCAACATTTCTATCCCCTCTTGACGGCGAACTATCCCTAGGGCAACCTTTTTCAAACAACCTCTAAGGAACGTGGATCTTTTAAGCTGTAATTCTTGTAGGTCACGCATCTTGCCTGGCCGTTGTCAGCCGGGACAGCTATCCCACGTTATTTAGTTCGCGATCCTAAGCTGATTGATAGAAGGGAAAAATATTTGTTGGTCAAACCTTAGGCTGCCCCAGACCGGCCTAGCTGGGTGAGGAACTCCAAGGCTTTGGCA
Organism: Leptolyngbya sp.; assembly: GCA_040381765.1. Lineage (GTDB taxonomy): Bacteria > Cyanobacteriota > Cyanobacteriia > Phormidesmidales > Phormidesmidaceae > Nodosilinea. The sequence goes on along the minus strand of JBEIGU010000028.1, from coordinate 14,131 downwards.
ATGTAGGTGGCACACTGGCCGGGGGAGAGCCGGTAGAAGGACTGCCAGGCCGAGGCCTTGTCTGCCTCGTAGGTGGGTTCCCGCTCCGGTTGACGATCCAGCCAGCCCAGGCGCACCGCATGGCCAATCAACACATCCAGGTAGATGTAGTCCTCAAAGTAGAGGTCAGGGTTGACTTTAAAGATTTCCCCCATTTCCCGCAGGGCCTCCAGGTTGACGTGGCGATACTCAGGGGCCTCGATCTTACTGAGCAGGTGGGTAATGCCCCGCTCGAAATTTTGCTCCCCCGGGGTCATTTCCGAGAGCAGGCGATCGCTATCCAGGCGATTTTTCCGGTCCAACTTATTGCCAATCACAATACCCTGGCAGTGCTTCAGCACCTCCCACACCTGGGTATAGAACTCCGGTGGAATCCGGGTGATTTCCCCGTCAATCACCCGCTTGCGCCACCAGTCCTGGGGGCTGGAGGTGGCCGCCGCCGGGGTGACCGCCATCTCCACCGGAATCACCTCCCAGTTGACATCCGTAGGAGCCTTCAGGTGCAGGGACTCCCGCTGGAAGATGGATTGATTAAAGCCGCTAAACCCGGCCAGCACCTGCCGTAGGCGGGTTTTCAACTCAAAGGGGCTGAGGCTGAGCAGCTCGCCGTAGGCTTCGTCCTGGGGGAGTTGGCGTTCCCGGGCCAGTTCGCTGGTGATCAGCAGTAGTAGGTAGCCCACCCGCAGGGTGAGGAGACCGTTAAAGAGACTGGGCTCCGCCTTCATCAGCAAGCTTAAATCGATTAACACCTCCTGGGTGAGTACATGGTCCCGCCCATCCTCGCCGCAGAAGGTGCGAATCTTCTCGACGATTTCGCCGTGGCCCATGGGCTCGGTAATCAGGGAGTCTTCGCTGTAGGCCTTACCCACCGCCAGTTGCTTCTGTCTCACCAACAATTCGGTGACAGCGTCCGACAGGCTGATATCGGTTTTGCCCAACAGCCCCGCCACCCGCCGCAGGATATCCCACTGTTCGAGCTGGCTAGCCCGGGCGTAGATCTCATCCAGCAGATCCCTGACGGTGACCCGGCGCTGGGGACCGCCCAGCCCCGTATCAAAGCCCAGGCCCTTGAGGTGTTTTAGGGTGCTGAGCAATTCCACCTGTTCATAGACGTTATTGGAGGACTGGAGTTGGGCCAGCAGCCGTTCCAGGTTGGTTTCCTGCTCCAGGTCAAACTCCTCGACCACCGACAGGGGGCCGTCCCGCTGGGGTTCAAAGCCCAGGTAGTCGGTCCAGGGGGAGGGATAGATGGCGGCGCTGCTGCCCAACTGATAGCTGTTGAGATTGTCCACCCGCTCCAGGCTGGAGGTCATGATCAGCTGGTGCAGGGGGGCAAGCTTGACCGGTACGTGGTCACAGCGGCCGGTGATCAGTTCCTGCATCAGGGCCAACAGGGGGGATTCATGGATGGGCCGCTGGCCCAGTTGAAACATGGCATGGGTGAGCAGCAGGGTGAGGGTGGGGCGTCCCGGTTCCCGCCAGTGATCGTAGATGTAGGCCAGCTCGCTGCGGACCTGGGCCACCAGAAAGTGGTAGTCGAGGGTGAGATAAAACCGCTCCTGGTCTAGAAAGGAGGGTAAAAACACCACCTGATGGCCTTGAATACGAAAGATGCGGGAGGTGGTCAGGCTGCGCAGGCGGCGGATGGGCCGACCGGTCAGCCCCAGGGGGGCATTTTTGCCAATTTCAGCATAGATGGCGGAGAGCTCCGTGGCCGGAAATACCTGCACCGGCTCAATATCCGCCAGGGTTTGGGTGGTCACCCCGTAGGTGCTGAGTTCCTCCCGCAGGGCCCGATCCTCCGCCAGCAGCGCCAGTTGGACCACTGGGTAGCGTTCCTCCCCCACCCGGTGGTGGCGGCCCAGGGGGTCCAAATCCTCCGGTTTGAGCAGCCCCTCCTCTAGCAGTTGACCCAGCAGGTAGAGGCTTTGGGCCCACACCAGGGGGAGGTTATCGTTGGGCTGACGCCCTTGACTGCCGGGCTGTTGCCGTTCCTGGGCCAGGCCCTCGGCGGGGACATAGTACAGCTCCGGTAGGAGGGCTTGACCGTCGACTGCGATCGCCAGGGCCGCCAGCCGGTCTCGATAGTCGGCGATGGCCTCCCGATCGCCCCGAAACCAGGCATCTAACCAGAGGTAGGTGAAAAACAGGGGCCACTCGCACTCGATGTGCTCAAACTGTTTCAGTTCCTCCGGTTCGTAGTGGAGTCGGCTGGTGTCTTCGATTACGGTCTGGTGACCATCCCGCAGAAAGCGCTTGCAGCCGTAGGGGCCCTGGAGCTTATCGATAATCTTTTGGCGGGTCTGGCGCACCAGATCGGCATTTTCCACGGCAAAGGCGGGGAAGCCAATCACACTCAGCAGGGCGGCATCCACCTCCTTGGACCCCGACTCGCGGGGCAGCAGGGACTCCAGGGTGATGCGGGCCCGGGCAATTTCATCGGGCAGCACATGGATCTTAGCCGCCTGCCCCCCCCGCATACCAAACAGATTCATGCCCCGCATGGCCTCCAGGGCCGCCTTGGCCATGCCCACGGAGCTGGCGTTCAACTCCGGCTTGCCATGGTTAATCTTGTTGCCCCGCTCCCAAATACCGTAGTCGGGGGTACGGTAGGCCCGACCGATGTAGTACACCAGGTTTTGGATGAAGTTGACTTCGTCCTGGGTGTAGATAATCTGCAGCCCGGAGGCGGTCATCTGGGCCAGCATCAGTAGGAAAATCGAGGTGGCGTCAAGCTGCAGGTGACCCCACTCCCCATCCCCCACCACCGGGTTGCCGGTGGCGGTGTCGTACTTGGCGTGGAGGGCCTCCAGGGGGTCCTGCCGGTCTTTAAAGCGCTCCACCTTGGCGGCCTGACGCAGCATGGCCAGCAGCAGGCCGCGCATCAGCTTGACCACGCTTTGCTCCAGCTCCACGGTGCGGCCCTGATCGTCCTCCAGGCGGCGATAGGCCAGGGCCAGGCCCCACACCGCCAAAATGCTGTAGACATTGTCCCGCACCCAGGCATCGGTGTAATCCCCGTGGCTATTCACCGCTGTACTGGCGGGCATCAGGCCACTAATCGGGTGCTGCCGCGATAGGATGGTGGTTTTGACCTGGTGGTAGTAACCATCCAACTGGGCTTGCAAAAGGGCTAGGGACATGGGCAAGGACGTCAGAAAAGGGCTTAAAAGAGACGGCTCAGGTGGTCAATCAGGCGATCGCACTCCTCCAAGGTGTTGTAGTGTACCATGCTAACCCGCACCACTCCCTGGTAAGCCCCCAGGCCCAGGGCCTCGATCAATTGAGGGGCGTAGAAGTGGCCCGATCGCAGGCCAATTCGTTGACTATCCAGGTGGGGGGGAATCTGATCACTGCCCAGGTCCTTAACCACAAAGGAGATGGTGGGTACTCGCTGGCTGGCCCCGGCCTCTGGGTTGCCGATCACCCGCACCCGCGGTCGGGAGCGCAGAAACCCCAGCAGCCGCTCCGCTAGTCGGGCTTCGTGGGCCTCGATCAGGGCAAAGGCCTGGCCCAGCTGTTTGGCAGGGGTGGCACCGGTGGCCGCCCCCCAGTGGTGTTGGGCCAGTTGCTGCAAATACTCGGTGATCGCCACCAGGCTGTAGCTCAGCTCGTAGCAGATGCCCCCGGGCTGAAACTTGTAGGGAATGGCGGTGGGGGCGATGAAATCATGGTTGTAGCCCGGCAGGGCCAGCAGGCGATCGCGTTGGCCATAGAGCAGGGCGATGTGGGGGCCGTAGACCTTATAGAGGCTAAAGCAGTAGAAATCTACATCCAGGGCCTGCACATCCACCTGGCGGTGGGGGGCAAAGGCCACCCCGTCCACACAGATCAGGGCTCCCTGGGCGTGGACCCGGTCGGCAATGGCCCGAATCGGATTCAGGTTACCCAGGACATTGGAGGTATGGGTCACCGTCACCAGGCGGGTGCGGCGGCTGAGCAGGGGCTCCAGGTCCGCCAGGTCCAGCTCCAGGGTGGTGGGGTTGACGGCCCAGGTTTTCACCACGATGCCCATGGCGGTCAGGGCTCGCCAGGGGCTGAGGTTGGCCTCATGGTCCGTATTGGTCACGATAATTTCATCCCCTGCCGCCAGGGTCGCCCCCAGGCACTGGGCCAGCATGCGCAGCAGGGCGCTGGTGCTGGTGCCCAGCATCACCTCGCTAGGGTCAGCGGCGTTAATTAGGGTGGCCATGGCCCGGGCCCCGGCGGCAACCCGCTCCGTCGCCAGTTGGGAGAGGGCGTAGGAGGCCCCCAACTGGACGTTGGAGCCGTAGAGAAACTCCCCAATCCGATCCACCACCCCCTTGAGTACCTGGGAACCGCCGGCATTGTCGAAGAACACCCAACCCCTCTCCAGGGCGGGAAACTGCTGGCGCAGGTAGGGCAGGTCAAGCTCAGGCAGGGCGGCGGCGGTCATGGTTTCAACCGTTCATGGAGGAGGGTATACAGGCAGGGCACTAAAAACAGGGTCAGCAGGGTGGCCAGGGAAAGCCCTGAAAATACCACAATTCCCAGGGGTTGGAGAAACTCTCCCCCCTCCCCGACCCCCAGGGCCAGGGGAAACAGGCCTAGCACCGTGGTCAGGGTGGTCATCAAGATTGGTCGCAGCCGTTGGGGGGCCGCCTGTCGGATCGCCTGGCGACGGGAACAGTGGCTGGCCGTGTAGATCTGGTTGGCCAGTTCTACCATTAAAATCGCGTTGTTGACCACAATCCCCACCAGCAACACCGCCCCGACGATCACCATGGCCCCCACGCCGGTTTGGGTCACAAATAGACCCAAAATCGCGCCGCTCAGGGCCAGGGGAATGGTCACCATGATCACCAGGGGGTCGATCAGGGAGTTGTACTGCAGCGCCATCACCACAAAGACGGCAAAGCTAGCCAGGGCGGCCAGGCTGACCAGCGATCGCTGCAACTGCCGATTCGTGGCGGCGGCGGCGCTGGGCAGGGGAGTCACCCCATCTGGTAGTTCCAGGCTCTGGAGAATAGCCTCCGCCTCGGCGATCGCCGCCCCCAACCTGGCCCCCTCCGCCAGGTCTCCCGCGATCAGAAACACTGGACGGCGGTTAATGCGCTGAATTTCCCCGGGGGCAGGGGCCAACTGTAGCTGGGCCAGATCCCCCAGTTTGATCAGATCCCCGTCCCGGTTAAATAGGGGAATATCCAGCAGTTGATCCGGCTGCTGCACCGTGCCGGGAGCCAGCTGGACCTGCACCGGTACCCGTCGATCGCCCCGCTGCAGGTAGGTGGCCACCGTCCCCCTGAGGGCGGTTTGCAGGGTGGCGCCCAAGGCCGGGCTGGTCAAGTCCAGAGACTTGACCCTGGACCAATCCGGCTGAATCTGTACCTCCTCCTGGGGGGGATCGGCATCGGGGCGGTAGCGAGCCAGACGAGCCCGATCCGCCAGGGCCGCCAGGAGTTGCCGACCTGCCTGGCGCAGAACCTCAGGATCCTCTGCCTGCAACCCCAGATCGAGGTCTGACCGCACCGGTGAGTTACTCAAAATCAATCCCCTGAGTCGCTCCGGGCTGACACTGAGGCGGGTATCGATCAGCGGTAGGCGACGCAGTTCCTCCTCCAGCCCTTCGCTAAAGGCCCCCAGGTCAGTGCCTGGCCTTAGGGTAAGGGTGCTAGTGCCCCGCAGGGGGTTTTCGTTAGTGTTGCTACCAAACAAGGATCCTCCGGCGGTGGTAAAGGCATAGGTGACCTGGGGTTTGGCTAGCACCACCTCGTCCACCGCTGCCATCACCCGCCGGTTAGCCGCCAGGGTGGTACCAGCGGGGAAGCGAACATTAACCCGGGCCAGACCCGTGTTGATGGGGGGTAGAATTTCCTGTTGTAACTGACTGCCCAGGGCCAGGCTGCCACCACCCAGCACCAGCACGCTCAGGATAATCACCCAGCCGCGGCGACGCAGTAGCCGATCCAGGGCCCGGCCATATGCCTGGGTGAGTCCTGCCAGGGCCCGGTTCAATCCACCAAAGTCGCTGGATTGCCGCGCTCCCACTCCCAGCCGGGCCGCTAGGGTAGGAACGATGGTCAGGGCTACCCCCAGGGAGGCGGCCACGGCGAAGCTCACCGTCAACACCAGGGGGTTAAAAATCAGCGAAATGAAACCGCCAAATAGCAAAAAGGGCACCACTGCCACCAGATTAGTGGCGGTGGCGGCCACCAGGGCCGACTCCAGTTCCTGGCTGGCGGCCTGGGCCACCGCCAGGACTTGTTCAGGGGGCGGCGGCGGATCCTCCAGACTCTGCAATCGCCGGGTGAGGTTTTCTAGCATGACAATGGCGTTATCTACCACAATGCCCACCCCCAGGGCCAGCCCCCCCAGGCTAAACACATTCAAGGACAGGCCAAACCACCCCATCAGGACCAGGGCGACCAGACTGGCCAGGGGAATGGCCAGCACAATAATCAGGGTTTGCCCCAGGGAGCCCAGAAACAGGAACACCGCCAGGGCCGCCAGACCGGCCCCACTCAGGCCGGCCACCAGCACATTCTGAATCGCGGTGCGAATAAACCGGGACTCATCCAGGGTGGGGGTGAGCTCCAGGTCCGTCGGCCAACTACCGCTAGCCTGCATAGTCGCCAACTGGGCTCGAATACCATCCACCACCTGCACGGTGTTGGCATCGGGTTGTTTCTGGACGCTGACCTTGACAGCGGGCCGGCCATTTAAACTGACAAACAGTCGTTGCTCCGCTTCACCATCCACCACGCTGGCTAGGTCGATCAGGGGCACCTGCTGGGGGGGATTGGTGCCCGGCACGGTCAGGACCAGATCCCCTAGCTCCGCCACGGACTGGAACTGGCCTAGCAGGCGAGTTAGGGGTTCCTGGTTGCCCCCCCGCAGCCGGCCGCCGGCATAGTCCTGGTTACGGTCCGCCAGGGTCTGGATCACCTCCTGTAGACCCAGCCCCAGGGCCTGCATCCGGGTTAGATCAAGATTCACCTGGACCTGCTCCACCTCTCCCCCAGAAATATCCGTATTGGCCACGCCGGTCACCTGCTGGAGCTGGCGACCCAGCTCTTCTTCCGCAAAGATCCGTAATTCCCGGGGGCTCAGTTGGCTGGAGGTGACGGCCAGCTCGTAAACCGGCAGTTGGGAGGGGTCAATCTTAAACAGTCGGGGGGGCTCTAGATCCGCTGGCAGGCTAGCTCGGGCCCGGTTCAGGGTGGCGGTGGCATCGTTAAGCGCCTGGTCAAGGTTGCCGCCGGGTTGGAAGAATAGATCAATACTGACATTGCCCTCCCGGGTTTGGGAGAAGACCTGCTCCACCCCTGCGGTGGTGGATAGGGCCTCCTCCAGGGGGCGGGTGACCTCATTCACCAACACCTGAGGATCTACCCCGGGAAGCTGGGCCCGTAAACCAATGCGAGGATAGGTGATGGCCGGTAGTAGGTCCACCGGTAGGGCCCGGGCGACAAACAGCCCCAGTACCAACACCGCTAACCCCAGCACTAAGGTGCCGATGTACCGTCTAATGGCAAGTCCGCTGATACCCATAATGATGCTTCCCTAGGGATCGGAGGCCAGACTGATCTGGACCCGCTGGCCGGTCTGCAGGGGTTCGCTACTGCGCTGCACATAGCGATCGCCAGCCCTGAGGCCCGCCAAGACCGCCACCTGGCCGTCCGATCGGGGCCTGATCTGGACCGGACGGGCGGTGACCACCCAGCTATCCCCCTGCGGCTCGACCAGGAATACCTGCTCAGTCCCCTCCTGGGTCTCCCCCGCCTCTAGGGCGGTCTGGGGTAATACCAGGTCAGGACCCGGGGTAGGCACCGCGACTCGGGCCAGCAGGCCACTCCCCAGGCGCCGATCAGGATTGGGCAGCGTCAGCTGAATCGGCACCAGGCGAGAGCGGGCATCGGCCAGGGGGGCAATCTGGCCAACCGTAGCGCTGAATGCTTCACCGGGGAGAGCATCGAAACGGACGGTCAGGGGCTGACCCAGGCGGAACTTGGCCAGGTGGAGATCGGCCACCTCAATGGCTACCTTCAGATTGGCCAGATCCCCCAGGGTGAAGATGGCTTCGCCGGGGCGGACCAGATCTCCCGGTTCCACCTGTTGGTCCAGCACGGTGCCGCTGAGGGGGGACTGGAGTCGGGTGAGGGTGAGGCGCTGCTCAGCTTCCCGCAGCAGCGATCGCTGGGCCGCCACCCGCTGTTGGGCCGCCGCCACCCCCTGTTGCCGGGTCCGCACCTGTTCCTGGGTTGCCTGGAAGGCTTGCTCGGCGGTGCGTAGGGTGGTTTCCGCCTGCTCCGCCAGTTGGGCCGCCACCGCCCCCTGCACCGCCAGTTGGGCCAGGCGTTGGGCATCGTTACGGGCCTGCTGTAGCTGCACCGCGGCGGTAGCTACGGCGGTCCGCATATCCGCTAGCTCCGCCTCCGCCCGAGCCACCTCAAACTGACGGGCGGCCAACTCCGCCTGGGCCTCCTCCACGGCGGTGACCAGCAGGCGACCATCCAAATGGCCCAGGGTTTGGCCGCTCTGCACGGGGTCTCCCACCGCCACCGCCAGGCTCAGCAGTTGGCCCTCCACCTGCGATCGCAGGGTCACCTGTCGCTGGGGCTGAGTCCTGCCAGTGTAGATTCGATCCCCCTGCTCCTGGGGGTTGACTGTCCCGATCAGGACCACGGGCAAGGGGGCCGGCCCTGGCCCTGCGGTAATCTCTGCGGGGGCCTGGCTACAGGCGCCGCTGACCAAGCTTAACCCCAGGGCCAGCCCCCAGCCATACCCCTGTCTATCCCTGACCATTCGCCTACTTTCCCTCCCCCGCAGGGGGGACTTCGCTGCCATCGCCCCCTTTATTCTACGGGAATAGGCTCTGGCTGCCAGTCCCGCACAGCGATTAATCCCGCCCTCACCCCCCGAACATGGTAGCCCAGGGTAACTGCCCGCCGACTATCGGTGGAGACATCCGCAGGGCGCTGGGCCGGCATCACTACCTGCCGCTGATAGCTGGGGAGGATCAGGGTTGCATCCAGGCCAAAAATGGCCGCCATGGCCAGGCCAAAGTCATAGCGGTTAATGCGCTCCGGCCCACCCAGGTGCAAAAGATCCCCCGGTCGCTCCAGGGCCAGCAGCAGACCCTCCGCCACATCCTCCACGTAGGCAGGGCTGCGAAACTCGTCCATAAACAGCTGCAGGGGTTGGCCCGCCGCCAGGGTGCGCAGAAACCCCTGTAGAAAGCACTCCGCCGTAGGGGAGGCCGGGCCGTAGAGGAGGGGCAAGCGGCAGATGGTGGCGGTGGGATGGATCTGGCGCAGCAGCTGTTCCGCCGCCAGCTTATGGCGACCATAGGTATTGATCGGAGTGGGCAGGCTGGCCTCGTCGTAGGGGGCGGCGGTGCCATCAAACACCTGGTCGGTGGAGGTGAAGACCAGGGGAATGGCCTGGGCGGCGCAGTACTCCGCCAGGCGGCGGGTGGCTGCGATGTTGATGGCGGCGGAGTGATCGGGCTCCTGCTCACAGCGGTTGGGCTGGGACAGGGCCGCCGTGTGGATCACCGCCGTCGGTCTGATCTCCCCCAGCCAGGCCCCCAGAGCGGCGGCATCGGTCAGGTCTAACCGACTCAGGGCCAGACCGGGCAACTCCGGGACATGGCAATGATAGAGACCGTGGACGGGCCAGCGCTGGCTGGCTCGACGGCACAGGTGCCAGCCCAGAAAACCGCTGGCTCCGGTAATCACCAGGGGGCGATCGCTGGGGTAGGAAGCATAGCCCATAGCTAGGACGGGTAAAATACGATAGCAGGGCAAGTGGGCGATAGGTCAAGGCTTTGCCAGCTTGCAGATCACCAAAACAGTTAATCTAGATCTTACAAAACCATATTAATCCTGTGAAAATGGCTTAGAACTACCCTCTTACCTGGCTCGATTTGTTTTTATAGTAAATGTTCAACCCTATATGCTTCCCATTATTTCAAACCTTAGGGTGTCTGCCCCCGACTCTCCTAGAGATCACCTTAAATCCTAATCTGACCGAGGATCAGCGAAGTTAGATGGGCTTTAAACCTTAGGTTTCCCTGGACTCCCTTGATGTCAATTAACAAATAAAAAACCTTATATATGGCAGATTCCCTACCTAAATCCTCCGCTTCTCCCCAGGTGGGCGTGTACGAGTGCGAAATCACCTTAAAATTTCGCCTGCTTGAGGAGAGTCAGGTGATTAATAATCGAGAACACCTGCTGGAACTGTTAATGGATGCCTTTTCCTATGGTAACGATGAATTTGTGGAAACCCTCGATTCCCAGGTGGATATTGTTGAGGTTCCAGCGGTAGAAGCCTCTCCCCTGATGCGTCGTCAGCTAATTCGACTGAGTAATCGATCTCGAGAGTAGTACATGGCAGCATGGGTGCGGCGACCCTTATAGGGGGAGGCAGTAATCAGGAGCAGCAGGCCTATTTACGTCGGGGTCTACTAGGAATTTCCGGGCTTGGCGGCAAGGCGCAGGGTACCGGTGTCGGTGCTGGGTTTAATGAATAACTGATCATCCTGGAAGGAGTAGGTGGCAGCGCCCTGTAAAGCCCTGAGGAACTCATTGCTCAAGGATCCAGACGGACAGGCGGCACGGGTGGTGGCCAGGTTGCCAATGGTCAAACCCTCGGCCTGGTCGGTGGTAAATTGGCCCCGTCCCCGATTACAATCCGCCTGCACCACTAGGGCACCGTCGGCGAGAAACTCCACCGTGTAGCTCTCGGGGAGGTTAGCCGTCGCCAGGGTGCCATCATTAAATTGAATATCCTGGAGTTGCCACACCGTACCCACCAGTTGGGGCGTAGGAGCAGCCGCCGAAAACTCCATGCTACCGCCATTCATGGGCAAATCCATCACCAGATCCTGATCCTTAAAAAAATAGAAACTCACCTGGTTGAGGGCATCAGTAAATTCCTGGCCGAGGGAGCCCGGGGGGCAGGCCGCCAGGGTGGTGGCTCCCAGGGTGATCTCTATCCCCCCCGTCACCTCGGTAAATTCGCCAATGGCCCGGTTGCAATCGGCCCGTACGGCCACCTGACCCGTTCCAGAAAACTGTATGGTGTAGTTCTCTGGGGACTCAATCACCAGGGGCTCGCTCCCCTGACGCTGTAGGGTCTGGAGTTGCCACACCGGCCCCACCAGGGTGGAGGAATTTTCTAATTCCATCGGAGCGGTACAGGCGTTGGTACCTAATAACACCCCGGAAATGACCAGCAGGGCAGACGAACGGAAAGCAACCATGGGTAATCCCTCGAATAGCGTCAATAATTTACCATAAGTGGGGAGAGGGGGGTGAGTCAGCGCCCATCCCAGGCCGCAGCGGCATCGCTAACCGCCTGGTCTACGGTCTTTTGCCCCAGCATCGCCGCCTGCAGATTGTCATAGAGGATGGCCTGCAATTCCTGCACCCCATCCATGGGGGGCACCAGTACCTCCGCCTGGGCCATTTGGGCCGCACTCACAGCTCGGGCCTGGTCCTCGGGGGTAGCCTCCGACCCCGCCGCCGCGGTGAAGTAGCTATCCTGGAGGGCGGCCACCGTGGAGGGCAACACCCCCGCCGCCTTGGCGAAGCTCAACTGATTGGCGTTGTTGGTGAGGTAGAGGGCAAAGGCCAGGGCGGCCTCGGGCGCATCGGTGTTGGCCGGAATCACCAGGTTCATCACCGCTACGTTTTGCTTACCGGTATCGCCGGTAATTTGGGGTGCGCTGCCGGTCACCCGGGCAATGTCGGGGGCATTGGTAGCAATGGTGGGTAAAAACTCCGCCCCGGTGGACAGCAGGGCCACCTCCCCCGACTGGAAGAGATCAATGGCCCGGCGATGGCCCTGGGTCAAGACTTCCCGGGGCAGCAGGTCCTGTTGATACAGATCGGTCCAGTACTGGAACACTGCCTTCCCCGCCGGGGTGTTAAAGGCCGCCTTACCCTGGCTATCCACCAAGTCAACCCCCATCTGCACAAAGGACTGCAGCACATCACCAGCATCCTGAGGCACAAAGGTGGTGAAGTAGGCATACTTGCCGGTTTTCTGCTTCACCGCCCGGGCTACCTGGGCCAATTCGGCGTAGGTGGTGGGGGGCTCGACACCGGCGGCCTCCAGCAACTGCTGGTTATAGAGGGTGATGTTAGTGGTGAGGTACCAGGGAATGCCGAAGCTACTGTCATTAAGGCGATTGGCCTGCCAGATTCGGGGTAGGTAGCGTTGCTGATCCGCCGGGCTGACCTTGCCCTCCAGGTTCATCCAGGCCTTCTTCTCCGCCAACTGGGCGGCAAAGTCAGGGTTGAGGTTAACCACGTCGGGGGCGGTCCCCGCCGTCACCGCCGTCAAGATTTTGCTGGGCATATCCCCCCAGGGCACATCTACCCAGCGCACCTTCACCCCGGGGTTCTGGCTTTCGTAGGTGGCAATCAGCTGATTAAAGTAGTCGGTGAACTCAGGCTGGAGCTGCATGGTCCAGAACTCCACCTGGCGATCGCCCCCCGCCTCGGGGGAGGACCCTGTGGAGGAGGGACCGCTGCCACAGCTGATCAACCAGCTTAACAGCAGCCCAGCCAGGGCCATAGCCATAAAACCTCGGCGGGAACGGTGCGTCATTGAGAGACTCCAGGGAGTGGAACAGCGGTCAATTCAGGGGGCGGGAGCGGTTGATAACCTTTTCTTTACCTTAATGGGCTAATTAAGAACTATGGTGTTTCTGTTGTCAATTGCCTTTCTAGCCGTTTCAGAGCTGAAAAGACTTTTACTACCTTGTTGATTGATTGATTGCAAAACTATGCTTCATAAATTTTCAGGATTGCGCGTTAACCTGGGCCTGGCCACCTCGGCTGTTTTCCTGACCGGCCTGGCAGCCTGTGGCGGTGGCACCACTACCTCCGATAGCACCACCGGGGCCGGTGCTGAGGGTGGGGTTTCCCTGGGTGGCAATGTGGCGCTGACTGGAGCTGGGGCCTCCTTCCCCGCCCCCCTGTATCAAAACTGGTTCATTGAGCTGAATAAGGTGGTCCCCGAGCTCCAGGTTAACTACCAATCCGTTGGTAGTGGCGCTGGGGTAGAGCAGTTCACCGCTGAAACCGTAGACTTTGGCGCCAGTGACACCGCCATGAAGGATGAGGAAATGGCCAAGGTTGCCCGGGGGGTGATTTTGTTACCCATGACTGCCGGTAGCATCGTGATGGCTTACAACCTGCCTGGAGTTGCGGATCTGAAGCTGAGCCGGGCCGCCTATTCAGGCATTGCCACCGGCAAGATCACCAAGTGGAACGATCCAGCGATCGCCGCTGACAACCCAGGCGTTACCCTGCCCGATCGCCCCATTACCTTTGTGCATCGCTCCGATGGTAGTGGCACCACCGGCGTATTTACCAAAAATATGGCGGCCATTTCCCCTGAATTTGAGAAGGTGATCGGCGAGGGCAAAAGCGTGGAATGGCCCAAGACCGGCACCTTTGTGGGTGCCAAGGGGAATGAAGGAGTGACCGCCCAAATTCAGCAAACCGAGGGGGCGATCGGCTACATTGAGTACGGCTACGCCACCCAAAATAACCTGGCCTTTGCCACCCTGGAAAACAGGGCCGGCAACTTTATCAAGGTGGATGACGAGAAGGCCGCCGCTACCCTGGCTAACGTGGAACTTCCCGATAACCTGCGGGCCTTCGTGGTTGATGCCGATGGGCCTGACTCCTATCCCTTCGTTACCTACACCTGGATCATGGTCTACGAAAAGTATCCTGATGCCCAAAAGGCTAAGGGTATTGAAGTCATGATCGAATATGGAATTAACCAGGGACAAGAAGTCGCTGGGGCCCTGGGCTACATTCCTCTGCCAAAGAATGTGCGGGAGCGGATCGCGGCCGCCGCCGATGGCATCAGCCCCGATTACACCATCACGGTTAAGTAGACGTTTCACTTTTGAGTGGGGAAACAGCATCATGACTGTTTTCCCATTCAGCTTTTCCCCCTATCTCCCAGGGTAATCGCATCTAATTTGGTATAGACAAAAACAGACATATCCAAATCCATATGGATCAAGAGCTTGAAAATGCCCAAATTCAGAAAAAATTAGACTTAGATCCACAGGAGGCTACAAAAGACAGTATTCTGTGCT
>JBEIGU010000027.1:0-34401 GCA_040381765.1 Leptolyngbya sp. | reverse complement strand
GTCTCATATAACCCAAAATGCAGTATCAGTATGAGATTAGCCGTGATCACGGATGAAGAACCAGTAAATCTGCTCTTGCTTCAGAAAGTGAGCAATCTGTCTGTATCGTAATTAGCCAATTAAGATGCGATTACCCTGAGCTATCCCCAAGCAAGCCATGCTTTTGGGCACAGGCGCGACAGCAGAGACAGCCAACGGCAGGGGATAAAACCATTGACGGTGACATGATTCTGACTACTGACCCCTAACCCCCTCTTACCGGAGAAATGCCTGACTCAGTTGAGCTGCTGTTTTCCTAAGGCAAGCCCCTCCAGGGGCTGATCGGTCAGGGTGCTGATCAGCTCCTCCGCCAGCCCAAAGGAGAGGGTCATGCCAGCCCCACTGAGGGCGTTCACCAGGGTGACCCCGGGTTCCGGGTGGGCGACAAATTCCGTCTGTCCCGGCAGTTTGCTGTAGATGCCATGCCAGGTGGCGGCGATCCGGGGGTTGGGGAAGTGGGCAAAGCGGCCCAGGTACTGCAAAATAAACTCGTTAATCTCCTGGACATCGAAGGGGTCAAAACTCAGGCCATACTCGTGGGAGTCTCCCAGTACCAGTTCCCCCAGGCCATTTTGGCAGGCCATGACGTGGATCCCCCAGGTGATCGCCTGGGGCATCTCAACCTGGCAGCGCTCCTTTAGGGCGGCCAGACTAGGGCAGGGGGCAAAGGCATCGTAGTGGGTAAGGGTGAGGCCACTGCAGAGGGCGGGCCCCAGGCGCCAACCGGGGGGCTGGGGGACGGTGCGCAGCATTTGGAGCTTGGCCTTGGTGATGCCGCTGGCCCGGTATACCTGGGGGTAGAGGGTTTCCAGGTCGGCACCGGAGCAGACAAAAATATGATCCGCCCGCCAGCGATCGCTCCCCACCCGCAGGTAGGGGTAGGCGATCTCCGTCACCGGGCTGCCAAACTGAAACCGTACCCCAAAGTCCTGACTCAGGATTGCCGCCAGCCGGGCAATGGCCTGCCGGGCATCGACAATCACCTCGGTGGGGCTCCACAGTGCCCCCAACAACCCCGCCGTCACCGCCGCCGGGCTCTTAGCCGCCACCTGCTCAGCGGTGAGCAGGGCCACCCCCTCCCTCCCGGCTAGGGCAACAAATTCCTGGATCACCTGCCATTCCTCCGGTCGGTAGGCCAGGTGCAGAGACCCCACCGGGTCGGCAAAGAAGCCGCCCTGCTCCGCCAGGGTCAGCCAGACTCGCCGCGAGACCAGGGCCCGCTGCCGCCGTTCCCCCAGGGGCTGGCCAATGGGCCAGACCATACCAAAGTTGCGGATTGATGCCCCCAGGGCCTGATTGCTGCGCTCAAACACCGTCACCCCAAATCCCCGCCGGGCCGCCGCCAGGGCATGGGCCAGGCCGACGATGCCGGCCCCGACAATGGCAATCTGCGTGGCCGAGTTGGGGTTACCCATGGCTCTCCGCCCCATCCTCCTGGGCCAGCCAGTGGGCTAGCTTGGACTGAAACTCCTCCAGGTTCCTGAACAGCCCATCCTGGGGATAGCGGGCCAGTTGGGCGGCGCTGTGGGTGCCGTTGGTGACTCCACAGCTATAGCGACAGCCGGCGTGCCGACCCGCCGCCAGATCGGCGGGGGTGTCGCCAAGGGTGATTACCGTCTGGGGATGATCCAGGCCGAGACGATACATGGCCTTTTGGATCATGAAGGGGGCGGGGCGACCTTCGTTGGCGTAGATCTCCGAAGGGGTGACCGACACCTGAATGGTGGATTGGGGGGAACCGACGTAGTCCTGGTTGAGGCCCCGATCCCAACCCAGGCGCTGCAAAATGATATCGGTCACCTCTCGATAGAAGCCGGTGGTGAGGGCGATCGCAATAGATCGCGATCGCAGCCAATCAAACAGGGCCAAACACCCCTCCGTGGGAACTACCGGTTGATGGCGGTAATGGTCCTCCAGAATGGTGCAAAAGTTTTG
The DNA here is from genome assembly GCA_040381765.1 of Leptolyngbya sp. Taxonomy (GTDB): domain Bacteria; phylum Cyanobacteriota; class Cyanobacteriia; order Phormidesmidales; family Phormidesmidaceae; genus Nodosilinea. Next base: position 32,427 of record JBEIGU010000027.1, on the reverse strand, counting down.
GTAGGATGCCTCCACCCTGGCCCCATAGTCGGGGTGGTGGGGCCCCAGTTGATCGGCCCACAGGGCCTCGAACACCCGGCGCTTTGGCCAACCCATCATGCCATTAACCGCCTCCGGCGGGGCCACCAAGCCGGTCTCAGCGGCGGCCTGGGAAAAACAATAGAGCACCTCATTGTCATCCCGTACCGTGGTGCCGGCCATGTCAAACACAATTAGCTGGATTTTGGTCATGGTAAATTTCCTAGTCTTGATCCACAGAATCCCAGGGAAGCTGGCCCCAAGACCTGGACAAAGGCAAATCAGGCTTATGGTAAAAGAAGAGTTTTATTTCTGTGTAAAGCCTTGATTAAGGGTTCATCCTCACTGATTTAGCCTCAGCCACCTGCAAAAAAGCCGAGGCGAGCTAAAATGCCTACCCAGCATTAGGGTTTTCCTGGTTCGCAACCCGAATCCTGCCAGGCCCATCCCTACTCGATGGTCACGCAGAGTCGCTCAATCGCCTGATCGGCACTAATTAAACGCTTCAGCACCACCTGACCAATGGCCTGCCTCACCTCCCCCTCAGGCTTCACCTCCACCATCAAAACCGAGTCCTCCACCTGGTAGAGCCAGAGCACTTCCCCCTGCTCGTTAATGGATAGATTCAGTCGCCGAATATGGGGGCGACGCTGCCAGACCGCCTCATTCCAAAGACCACCAAACTCCCAAATGCGACCGGTTACCCAGCCATCAGACAGAAAAAAGTATTTCACCCAATCACCTTGTCAGACCACACGTGTTAGACCACAATCTATGGCATTATCCCCTACCGCCGCAGAAAGGATAACCTCGATTGTACCCAGCTCCACAGGCGGTGTGGCGGGGTCCGCCTCGGCTTAGGAAAATCCCACATCACCGGATTAGGGCCCACCCGATCACTAACCAGACGGCTGATCCGATCCATGGCCTGCAAGTCCTCAGGGCTGAGGGTAACCTCCACCGCCCTGGCATTGTTGCGGGCCTGGTCTGGGTTACGAGCCCCAACAATGGCAACGGTTTGGGGTTGGGCGATCAGCCAGGCCAGGGCCAGGTTCCCCAGGGAAATTTGATAGCGTTCGGCGATGGGTTGCAGTTGGGCCAGGGCAATTTGGGCGTGATCGTAGAGGGGGGGCTGAAACAGGCGGTTTTGAGAGCGAATGTCCTCCGCGGGGAAGTGATGGCCAGGGCCGAACTTACCAGTCAACAGGCCCTGGGCCAGGGAAGAATAGGCCAGCAGGGTGAGCTGGTGCTCTACACAGTAGGGCAGTTGCTCCGCCTCTGCCCCCCGCCAGAACAGGGAGTAGGGAGGTTGGAGGCTGTCGATTCGGCCATAGGTCATGGCCTCTGCCAGTTGCTGCCGGGAGAAGTTAGAGACACCAAGGGCTCGAATTTTGCCCTGCGCTTGGAGCTGGGTCAGGGCTGCCATGGTTTCACCAATCGGTACCCGTTCGCTATTAAAGGCTCCGGCGGGCCAGTGAACTTGGTAGAGATCGATCACATCGGTTTGCAACCGCCGCAGGGATTGTTCGCAGGCGGTGATCACCTGAGTCGCCTTGAGGTGGGTAGGGAATACCTTGCTGGCAATGACGACGCGATCTCGCACATCCACCAGGGCCCGACCCACCAATTCCTCCGCATAGCCATCGCCGTAGATCTCAGCGGTATCAAAGGTGGTTACCCCCAGATCCACTGCCGCCCGCATGGCGGCCATGACCTCCCCCTCCTCAACCCCGACCCAGCCCCGTTTGCCGGCCTGCCAGGTGCCGAACACAATGGGACTAATCAGGATATCGGTTTGACCCAGTTGACGCGGTTCCATAGGGGGACAATAGGGACAGGGCGAGCTGGAGGGCGATAGCGCATTGATCAATTTGGATATCAATCACATCCAGTCCTAAGAATCTATCATCCTATGTTCCGTAGGTTACCTTTAGTCGCCAATTGTGTTTGATTTCAGACTAATGTCCCCCTGATCGCCATCCTCCCCCATCACCGGCCCGATCGCCAGCTGCTATAAACCAACCACAACCCCAGGAAACTGGCGGCTAGAAACAGGCCAATGGTCAACCACTGTCCCTGGGAGGACTGGCGGCCCGTCGCCACAATGGCGGCGCCGATAATCAGGGCCGCCACCACGGTACTAAAGGAGCGGCGGTTGGCGGCGGCATCTATACTGCGCCGCAGTTCTTCCAAGCCCTGGATATGTAGTTTCCACTGCAGTTGTTCCGAGCTCAGACGATTTAGCAAAAAGCCCAACTGGCGCGGTGAACTGAGGGAGAGGTTACGCAGTTCTAAGCTGCTGCGCAGTAGGGCCTGTAGGGGGTCATCACCGATCAGCTGCTGCCGGAATAAATCTACCATCAGGGGGCGTACCTCCTCGATCAGATTGACCCCCGGGTTAAATTGTCGGGCGGCCCCCTCTAAATTAGCCAGGGACTTGGTGAATAAACCAATGTTGGCAGGCCAGCGCAGATGATTGCGAATCCCCGCCGCCAAAATTTGGCCAAACATTTCTGCGGTATTCATCTGCTCCAGGCTGAGGCCGTAGTATCGCCCCAGCAATCGAGTATAGTCACTTTCCAGTCGGGCCAGGTTGACGGGTTTTAGGGGTTCGGCCAATTGCAGGGTTAATTGGGCGCAGCGCTGGGCATCGCAATTGACGATGGCCAGCACCATTTCTGTCAGGGTATGGCGGGTGCGGGGATCGAGGTGCCCCATCATGCCACAATCTAGCAGGGCAACCCGGCCGTCCTGAAGATAGAAAATATTACCCGGGTGGGGATCGGCATGGAAAAAGCCATCCACAAAGTATTGCTTGAAGAAGACCCGAAACAGTAGGGTGGTCACCTGGGCTGGTGCTCCCGGTTGCTGGCTGGCCCGCTGGGAGGCTTTGAGCAGGGGCTGGCCCTCCAACCACTCCAGAGTGAGCAATTTGGGGTTGGTCAAGGACCAGTAGACCTGGGGCACCACCAGCTGGCCAGGGTTATACCAGCCACTACTGCTCAGGTTACGTCGCAGTTGGTCGGTATAACCGGCCTCCATCGTAAAATCCAACTCCGCATTGAGGGCGTCGGCAAACTCCTCCGCCAGATCCACCAGGTTGTAGCGTTGGCCAAACTGGGTACCGGCCATCAGTCGGGCAATATCTTTGATCAGCCCCATGTCCTGGGCCACCTGTTGCTCAATGCCAGGCCGCTGTACCTTTAAGGCCACCACCTGGCCATCCTTTAGCACCGCCCGGTGGGTCTGGGCAATGGATCCAGCGGCGATCGCTCCATAGTCAACCCGTTCAAAGAGGGTTTCTAAGGGCTGGGGCAGGTGACGGCGAATCTGGGCCTCTGCCTGGTCGGCACTGACCGCCGCCACCGTACTCTGGAGAGCGCTAAGGGCCTCAATGTAGGGAGCCGGCAACAGATCGGGGCGAGTGCTTAGAAGCTGGCCCAGCTTCACATAAACCGGTCCCAGGTCGGTCAGAATATTCACCAAGACCGCCGGGGGCGGAATATCAGGCTCCTCCGCCCTACCCCCGATCAGCAACTGCCGCATGTAGTCCCAGCCGTGGCTGAGCACAACCTCAATAATTTCTCGCTGGCGAGCCAGCCGTTCAGAGGACACCATCGGTACTTTCATCGGCCTTGCCCAACCCTCCCGATCCATCTTCCCTCCCAATCCATCTTAAGGGTTAGTTTCCTGGCTGGTAGCCCTAGGTTCTGGATCGCTAGCCAAGCCCGTGTTAGGTTTCGAGGACTTGGTTATACTAAACCTGCCGAGTCCATCGCCTTGGTGAGTACGCTAAGGGCAGGGTGGCCCGGTGAGTTTGATGCCTCCCAACTGACAAACTGGTCTCGTGGGACAGGACCTCAGGGGACACGGTCTGGGTAGGGCAATATTGATTGGTGAACTTAAGGAACCTTCAGATTGAACATTTCCTCCCTCATCTCCCTGGCGCCATGGATTGATCCCACGGTCAATCAGTGGTCAGCGGAGGCCCGCTGGCTGCGTTGGTTGACCATGGTCTGGCTAAGCATTGGCTTGATCATCCTGTTTTCCGCCTCCTATGCCGTTTCTGTGGCTGAACATGGCCACGGTTTACATTACGTTTTAGTGCAACTGCTGTGGGTAGCGATCGGGCTGGTGGTCTTTAATCGCATCGTCCATACCTCCCTGGACACCCTGGCCAAACTTTCGGGAACCACCCTACTGCTGATGCTGGGCCTGGTGCTGCTCACCCTGGTGCCGGTTCTAGGGGTGACGGTGAACGGGGCTGCCCGTTGGCTGCCCCTGGGCCCTTTCATGGTCCAGCCTTCGGAACTGCTCAAGCCCTGCCTGGTGTTACAGGCCGCCCGGCTATTTAGCCGTTGGTCCCAACTGAGGTGGTCAGTGCGATTGACCTGGCTAGGCCTGTTTGGACTGATTTTGGGAGCGATTTTACTGCAGCCCAACCTAAGTACCGCCGCTGTCTGCGGGCTGACCCTATGGTTGATTGCCCTGGGGGCTGGCCTGCCCTATGCCTATATTGGCCTAACCGCCCTGGCCGGTAGTTTAGCAGCGGTAGTGAGTATCAGCCTCAAAACCTACCAGCGCCAGCGCATTGTGTCCTTCCTCAACCCCTGGGCTGACCCAGGGGATCAGGGCTACCAGCTAATCCAAAGCCTTCTGGCCATTGGTTCTGGAGGTCTGTGGGGAGAGGGCTTTGGTCTATCCCAACAAAAGCTCTCGGCCCTACCCATTCAGTACACCGACTTCATCTTTGCAGTTTACGCGGAAGAATTTGGCCTGGTTGGTGGCCTCTTACTGCTGCTGCTGCTAGGGATCTACGCCACCCTGGCCCTGCGGGTGGCCCTACGATCCCGTGAGTCTTGTCGCCAACTGGTAGCGCTGGGGGCCATGGTGGTGCTGATTGGTCAAGCGGCTTTAAACGTAGGGGTGGTAACAGGGGTGCTACCCACCACCGGCCTGCCCTTCCCGATGATTAGCTATGGCGGCAGTTCTATGGTGTCGAGCCTGGCTATCGCTGCCCTGCTGGTGCGAGCGGCCCGGGAAGTGAATCTAGAACCCCCTAGGGCGATCGCTCCCAAACCCTTGATGCGACTGCTGTAGCCACGGCTTGGCTGAAGGCCCCAGTGGGATAGGCCTGATCCTCACCCCTGACCCCCTCTTGCAAGGTGCCTAATTTAGGCCACCGGGTATTAGGGCCCCAGCTCAGCAGGTTGCAGGTTGGCTGGCGGCGGTAGGGTAGGCACGGAGGCAAAGTGGTCGATCACCAGTAGCGGCAGGGTGAGGGTAGCGATGGCGATCACAAAACCAAACAGGTTGGCAAGAATACTGGGAGGCTCCCCAGCGGAGGTGTCAGATTGACTGGCAGAATCCATAAGGTCCTATAGTTGAAATCGGCAAGGTGGGATCAAAGAGCCCTCAACAAAATGCAGATAGAAATCTCCTCAAGGCTAACCCACCGATCCAGAAGCGAAGAACATTGACGTTACAATTTTAAGCATCGCTAGAGGATAAATCGTTGCTTAGAACACAAACCTTCCCTTTTACCACCAATCGATAACATAACTGGCTACGAGAACAGGAAGGAAATCGCTATCTAAACAACTATCTGTTATTCTATCATCTCCCTCCGATTCCAGAAAGTACAGATGAACCAAGCCTCCCCTGGTTAGGCTTGACTTTGGGCATTTCCACAAACCCCTCACACCCTATCCCCAGGGTTCTGGCCAGAACTATCTTTGCCTGGCTCAGGCCTCAGTCCTCCAGGGAGTGCTGGGCCTTAAGCAGGCTGTGGATCTGTTTGAGTTCCTGGAGAATCTGCTGGAGGAGGGCATTGGTCACCGTTTCCGTGGGGGTTTGGACCTGGATGGTGGGTTTCAGGCCCAAAACCTCCTCCCCAAAGCGCTGCACCTCCTGGGGCCGAAACTGTAGGGGGTCATCCTTATCCCGGCGTAGCTCAGGATTTAACTTTCTGGGATCGTAGGGGGAATTGAGCAGTTCGGGGTTGGTGTTGGCATAGCGGTAGACCGAGGCCCTGGATCGGTTCAGATATTTTTGGACGTCTTCAATGGTCAACAGGGAGAGCTGATCCTCGGGGAAATAGCTAAGACTAGCTGGGACCGAGGGGTCTAGGGGGGATAAATCAGTCCCAAGGGAGGGGGAAAGAAAATCATGCATGGTGCCCGGGATTATAACTCGACAACCGACTCTGCCATAGTATCGCTGACTTTTATTTCTGAGGCGGCCAGAGAACCCAGGCGGCGATCAAAACGGGTGGTTTATCTGACAGGTCTCCACTCCCCGGCAACTATCGTTTACCGAGTAACTGATCCCGCAGGGTTTTGATGCGATCGCGGTACTTGGCCGCCTCTTCAAACTCCAGGTTTTTAGCCGCCTCCTTCATTTGTTTTTCCAACTGGCCAATCAGCTCTGGGATGTCCTCCAGGGGCAGGTCCTCCTTATGGTCGTAGGCGACCTCCAGCTCCTGGGCGCTGAGGCGGCGGGACACCTCCAGAAAGGAAAGAATCGAGTTGCTGTTACGACGCTGGATGGGTTGGGGGGTAAGGCCGTGTTTTTCGTTGTAGGCGATCTGAATCCGGCGCCGCCGTTCCGTTTCCTCGATTGCTCGAGCCATGCTATCGGTGAGATTGTCGGCGTAGAGGATGGCCTGACCCCGCACATGGCGAGCCGCCCGGCCAATGGTCTGGATCAGGGACCGCTCCGCCCGCAAGAAGCCCTCCTTATCCGCATCCAGAATGGCCACCAGGGACACCTCCGGCAGGTCCAGCCCCTCCCGCAGCAGATTCACCCCCACCAGCACATCGTAGTTACCGTTGCGCAGGTCTTGAATGATTTCAATGCGCTCAATGGAATGGATCTCGGAGTGCAGGTAGCGCACCCGCACCCCGTGCTCCTCCAGGTACTCCGTCAGGTCCTCCGCCATCCGCTTGGTCAGGGTAGTGATCAACACCCGTTCCTGGCGGCCAGCCCGATCGCGAATTTCCCCCAGCAGGTCATCCACCTGACCCTCCGTGGGGCGGACAAAGATTTCTGGGTCTAAAACCCCGGTGGGGCGAATAATCTGCTCCGCCACCCGCTGCTCCGAGATCTCCAGTTCCCAGTTACCCGGGGTGGCGGAGACGAAAATACACTGGTTGACCTTGTCCCAAAATTCCTCCGCCTTCAGGGGGCGGTTGTCGGCGGCGCTGGGTAGGCGAAAGCCGTGGTCGATCAAGACGGTTTTGCGGGAGCGATCGCCGTTGTACATGCCCTGAATTTGGGGAATGGTGACGTGGGACTCATCGATCACCAGCAGCCAATCCTTAGGAAAATAGTCGATCAGACACTCCGGTGGAGAGCCGGCGGCGCGACCGGCCAGGTGGCGGGCGTAGTTCTCCACGCCGTTACAATAGCCCACCTCCCGAATCATTTCCAGATCGTAGCGGGTGCGTTGATCCAGGCGCTGGGCCTCCAGGAGTTTGCCCTCCTTTTCCAGCTCCTCCAGCCGCTCCTTGAGCTCCCCTTGAATCTCGGCACAGGCGGCCTCCAGCCGCTCCTCCGGGGTAACAAAGTGCTTGGCCGGGTAGATACTCAGCCCCTCCAGGCTTTGCAGAGTGGCGCCGGTGATCGGGTCAACGTAGCGAATGGCATCGATCTCATCGCCAAAAAACTCCACCCGAATAATCCGGTCTTCGTAGGCGGGGCCAATTTCTAGCACATCCCCCTTGACCCGAAACCGCCCTCGGCCCAGGTCCAGGTCGTTGCGCTCGTACTGCACCGAGGCCAGGTCCCGCAGCACCTGGCGCTGGTTCACCTCCATGCCCACCTGCAGGGGAATGGCCGCCTTCAGGTATTCCGCTGGGATGCCCAGGCCGTAGATGCAACTAATGGAGGCCACCACGATCACATCCCGCCGCTCAAACAGGGATCGGGTGGCGGAGTGCCGTAGCATATCAATTTCGTCGTTGATGGAGGCGGTTTTGGCGATGTAGGTGTCGGTGACGGGGATGTAGGCTTCGGGCTGGTAGTAGTCGTAGTAGCTGATGAAGTACTCCACCGCATTGTCGGGGAAAAACTCCCGCAGCTCATTACAGAGCTGGGCTGCCAGGGTTTTGTTATGGGCCAGCACCAGGGTGGGTTTGCCAATCTGGTCAATCACCCGGGCAATGGTGTGGGTTTTACCGGTGCCGGTGGCCCCCAGCAGGGTCTGGTAGCGGCTTTGCTGCTGGAGAAACTCCGTCAGCGCGGCGATCGCCCGGGGTTGATCCCCCTTGGGTTCAAAGGGAGCCTGAATATTGAAATCAGCCATGGAAGCCTTGCCCTAGCATTCAATTTCTCTATGATGACTGATTTTTCCCGAACTGAGCTCTGATTCCTGACTCCCCTGCCAGGGCGACCCAATTGATGCCAGGAGGTACCGGACCCCTACCGCCAGGACCGGCCAGGTTTAGTGGTATGCTGCACCATAGCTATCGGTTCCAGCGGGGATCAGCCGCTGAAATAAGGGGGAAAGGGGGTGTAAGTCCTCCACTGTCCCGCAACTGTGAAGGTAACCCAGAGCGGCCAAGGCCATCAACTGGCCCGCCCCAAGCTGCCCCAGTCAGAATGCCCGCCGCTAGTTAATCGACACTACATCTGCGAGGCACAGAGTATTCATGCAGCGTTTTCCCTGGTTTTCCCGCCGCCCGGCCCAGTCTGGGATCTCTCTCCGCCGTCTAGTGGTGATCACCACGGTGGTACTTTTGCTGGTGCTGGCGTCGCCGGCCCTGGCTCACCACGCCATGGGGGGGGTGACGCCCCAAACCAGCTGGCAGGGTTTCCTATCCGGCCTGGCCCATCCGCTGATCGGCATTGATCACGCCGCCGGTATTGTTGCCGTCGGGTTATTAGCCGCCACCCAGCCCAGGGGGGCAATCCTGCCCCTGGGCTTTGCCCTCACCGCCCTGGTGGGTACCGGTCTCCATCTAGCCGGGGTTAACCTGCCGGGAGTAGAGCTGGCCATCGCCGCATCCCTGGTGCTGGTCGGGGTTGGCCTAGGTTTGGGCGATGGTCGTCCCAGGTTGCTATGGGGGGGGCTGGCTACCCTGGTGGGTCTTGGCCACGGCTATGCCTACGGCGAAGCCATTGTGGGGGCCGAGCCCCAGGCCCTGGGGGCCTACCTGATCGGGTTTACCCTAACCCAAGCCTGCATCGGGTTGATGGCCTTTTCCCTGGGGCGGATCACCTTGCCCCAACCCGCCCTCACTCCCCTTCCCCTGCGTCTGCGCATCGCTGGTGGGGTGCTGGGGGGTATCGGCCTCAGTTTGCTATACAGTCAACTGGTACAGCTGGTGCTACCGGTGATGCCCTCCTGAAAAACCCTCTTCCAGGGACCCCTTAACCCTTCATCGATCCCCATACGGGTATACCGCCTCCCCAGAGGCGGCTCTCCCTCCCCCCAATCCTCCTGCCAATCGCGATCATGGAATTGTCCCCACCGATCGCGGTGATCTGTAGTTAGACGGGAGAAGGGACTATGTCCAACTCACCCTGGCCATCCATCTGGAATTTTGATGTTACCCTGGCGGCGGCTCAGGCCCAGCACGATGCCCTGGCCGCCGCCTTGCTTCCCCTGGGCATTGGGCCTTCGGGGCGGCTGCAACTGCCCTCGGTGGAAATTAAGGAAACCCCCGAAAGTTTGGTGATCACCGCCTTTTTGCCTGGGGGGTCACCCCAGGAGGTGCAGGTGCGGGCAACGGGGCGCTCCCTGACCTTTTTTGGTCAGCGCCCCGCCACCTACCCCCCAGGTTGGGGCTATGGCGGCGGCCTCAGCTATTTTCAACAGACCCTCGATCTACCCAGCCCAGTGCGAGACCAGGCCATGCAGGTGGCCTACTGCCAGGGCGCCCTGGTGGTCACCTTACCTAAACAACGGGGCCTCTGGGGCTGGTTAGACCGCCTTTCCTCCTCCCCCTGGCGCCGATCCCTGGTGGATGGTTGGCTACAGGGCTGGCGAGGGCTGCGCCGCTGGGCGGGGCGACGACTGGGTGAATGGAGTGATTACCTGCTCACCGATGCCAGCCGCCGGGTTTAACCCTGGCCCTGCCCCGATCCCAGGGTAAAAATCTAAAGCCTAGATTAGAAACTGGTCAGACCGTACCGCTTCAGTCCACACTGGGGAATGTAATCCTGCTGCCCAACCCTAGGATTGGGGGCAGATCGACGGTTTTGATAGATGGCGGCCATGTCTGACTTCGATGACTTTCTCAAGCACAAATACGCCTATGTTGCCATTGGCGAGTTCAAGCCGGGCTGTTTTTCTGAAGCTCGCCAGCTCTACGAAAAGGCGGTCTCCACCTATGGCAAGGGGTTTCAAGGGGCCTACCTGATGCAGGAGCCGGGCAGCGATCGGGGCATCGCCATTATCCTCTGGGACGACATTGAGAATATGGAGGAGCACCACAACACGGTCTACGACCAAACCCTGGCGAAAATTGCCCACCTGTTTGTGACGCCCCCCACCACCGCCTTCTATGAGGTCTGTAGTGAGATTGGTTTGCCCCAGGTCCTGGCTGAGGCGCAAGGGCTGCGCACCTAGGGGGCAGTAATCAGAAGTCAGATCAACTCCTGACCACTGATTACTGGCCCCTGCCTGCGGCTATAGAATAGAAAAACCTGATTTATCGATGATCTCTGCAAACTCCATGGCTACGCCCAAGCATACCCAGGCCCACCTATCTCGCACCGTACCTAAGAACCAGTCTGAGTTTTTCAAGCAACGCACCCGTAGTTCCATGGAGTATTACATGGGGGCAAAGTTGTTAGAGGTCGGGGTCAACCCCAAGAACACCATTTATCGGTGGAGTTCAACCATTCAGGGGGAGCAGGAGGTGATTACCATTAGTGCCTACTGGGGGGAGTCACGGCGAAAACTTGAAGGCGGGGAGGAGTAGTCAGCCACTCCTAAACCACCTGCCCCCGATCCCAGGCCTGCTGCAGAGCGATCAGTTCGTCCCGGTGGGCGGTTACAGAGAGCTGGGTAGCCCCCCCCTGCCCTACCTCAGACAACCCGTTATCGGTGGTTGGCGAGACTTGCAGGGTCACCTGCTCCTCCCGACCGGCCCGTTGCCAGTATAACCACCCCGCCAGGGGGGAAACTCCCACCAGACCGGTGAAGACCAAGCCATAGGCAGGAAACAGGCTGGCCAGCACCAGGGCAAAGCAAAGACAGGCCACGGCGGCCAGGAGACTTAAAAAAACCGCCAGGAAGCCACTGGGGCGCACCAGGCCCCGCAGGGCTACGGTGTCGGTTTCAGGGGTGATCGACTCCAACCGGTAGGCTCGCCCTTCAAAGTAACGGGCCAGGGACTGTAAAGCCTCCTCGGCCGCCTGGGGGGCCGCAAGGGTCAGGGTTTCAGTACGGTCCTTAGTGGCGGCGCGAATAAAAAAGAACAGCCCTATCATCAACAGTAGGGTGATAAATAGGATCGAGTAGGTAATGGTTGCATCCACAATGGTGTTTGCCTGGGAGGGTACTTTTATAGGTTAAGCAATATTCAGGCTTTCAGGCAATGTTGGCCGCCATCAGACTAGCCAGGGTGTGAGGCCCAACCACCCCATCCACCCGTAATCCTTGGGAACTCTGAAACCTCTCGACCGCTAGTTTGGTGGCCGGCCCAAATACACTGTCCGCCACCAGATCAGCTCCCCGGCGACGAAGCGCCTCCTGCAGATGGCGAACGTCTTCTCCTCGCAGGTAGGGAGTGGCCAGGTAGAGTGGGCGTGACCCGGCAGACAGCGGCGGTGGACTCGGTACTTCACCAACTACATCAGCGTGACTGACCGGGAAGGTCCCAGGCTATGCAGAATTCGCGACTGGCAACCGCTAGTTCTGTCTCTAACCAGCTCCCAGAGCGATCTATCCAGGTTCAGACGACTGGTCGATGCAGCCATAAGAAAAACTGAATAGTGGATTGATAAATATCTATTTAATGGGGCTATTGATTTATTTTAATAAATATTCCTAATCACTGTACAATCAGAACGAATTCTTTTTTCTAAATAGTGGATTATTCGGGTCAAGTCAGCCGTCAGTGGCTGCTCACCTCTCGTTTTACATCTGTTGTTGAGGTTTTGAGTGATTTGCCAATGGTAGTTACCTGCTGATTGCCGACGGCTTAACTTACCTACTTTTTATCGTCATGTCGATTACCAATCGCATTCGCTTTAATAACCTGCAGGGTGACCTATTTGGTGGTCTCACTGCCGCCATTGTTTCCTTGCCCCTGGCCCTGGCCTTCGGGGTCGCCTCTGGGGTTGGTCCCCTGGGTGGTCTATACGGAGCGGTCTGTGTGGGTTTTTTCGCCGCTCTATTTGGCGGCACTCCCACATTGATTTCTGAGCCCACGGGGCCAATGACCGTGGTCATGACTGGCATTGTCGCCGGGCTAACCGCCAGTAACCCAGATAATGGCCTGGCCATGGCCTTCACCGTGGTGATGCTGGCAGGGATCTTTCAGATTATCTTTGGTAGCCTCAAGCTGGGCCGCTACATCACCCTGATGCCCTACAGCGTGATCTCCGGTTTTATGTCGGGTATTGGGGTGATTTTGATTATTTTGCAGATCGCCCCCTTCCTGGGGCAGCCCACGCCTAAGGGGGGGGTGCTGGGAACCGTTCAGGCCATCCCCGGGTTAATCGCAAATCTCAACCCCTCGGAGTTGCTGCTGGGGACGCTCACCCTGGCGATTATTTTCTTGATGCCTAAGGCCTGGAAAAAGGTGGTGCCACCCCAGCTGGTGGCTCTGGTTATCGGCACGGTGGTTTCCCTTACCTTCTTTCAGGACATTGACATTCGCCGGATTGGGGAGATCCCCGTTGGCCTGCCTCCCCTGCAACTGCCGACCTTTACCTCCGGTCAGGTGACTCGCATGCTGGTGGATGGGGTGATGCTGGGGATGCTGGGCTGTATTGATACCCTGCTGACAGCAGTGGTGGCCGATAGCCTCACCCGGACGGAGCATAATTCCAACCAGGAACTCATCGGTCAGGGGATTGGCAATATTGTTTCCGGGCTGTGCGGCGGCTTGCCTGGGGCTGGCGCCACCATGGGGACGGTGGTGAATATTCAAACTGGAGCCCGGTCGGCCCTATCGGGGTTGACCCGTGCCCTCATCTTATTAGTGGTCGTCCTGGGTGCAGCTCGCTTAACCGAGCCTATTCCCATGGCGGTGCTAGCGGGTATTGCCCTGAAGGTGGGTATCGATATTCTGGACTGGAGTTTCCTGAAGCGATCGCACCAGGTCTCGACTAAGGGCTCCCTGATTATGTATGGGGTGCTCTTCCTCACCGTATTCGTGGATTTAATTGTCGCGGTTGGGGTGGGCGTGTTTATCGCCAATATTCTCACCATTGAGCGACTCAGCGAAATGCAATCGTCAGAGGTGAAGCTGGTGGCGGACACCGATGATGATGTCACCCTTACCGATGAACAGAAGCAGATTCTCGATCAGGCCCACGGCCGGGTGTTGTTATTCTGCCTGAGTGGACCGATGATCTTTGGGGTGTCTAAGGCGATCGCCCGAGAACACAATGCCATGCAGGAGGCGGATGCCCTGGTGGTGGATCTGACCGAAGTTCCCTCCATGGGGGTGACTGCCTCCCTGGCGATCGAAAACGTGATTCGGGATGCCCACGACAAAGGTTTGTTAGTTTACGTGGTGGGGGCCAGCGAGAAGGTGCAAAAACGCTTACAAAAGTTGGGTCTCTTTGATCTGATTCACCCCGATCATCTGGTGGGTGATCGTACCCTGGCTCTGCGGCAGGCGGTTGAGCAGGTTAACCAGAAAAGTCAACTCACCTCGAATCCTCAAACCCCTTGAGTCGAATGACCCCGGAGGGGGCAAGGTGACTCTGGTCTTGCCCCTGGCCGCACCTATCGAGCTATACCGAGTAGCTAATTCTGATCAGGCCAGTATTTTGTCCATTGACGGATTGAACTTTCTTTTTACTGTGCTCCAATTTTTCTACCAATGACTTTCTACCAATGACAATGATGTTCTACAACGTAATTGAGTTTTTTAGCGGCAGCCCGTTCCCACCCCTACCCTACCTGGCGACGGTGGAAGCAGAGGATGCCCCCGTGGTTTTATCGGGGGTGCTGTTGACCCTGGTGGTGATTTACCTGGCCAGCAAGCTGGGGGCTGAAGCCGCCAGACGCTTAGACTTTCCACCGGTGCTCGGCGAACTGGTGGCGGGGGTAATCGTCGGGGTTTCAGCCCTGCACCTGGTGATCTTTCCCGAAGGTGACCTGGGGGCCTCCGACTCAATTATCATGGCGGTGCTCCAGCGACTGAACGATCTCAGCCCCGACTCCTTGACTCGCATCTTTAGTTCAGAAAGTGAGGTGATTTCCGTCCTGGCGGAAATTGGGGTGATCATTCTATTATTTGAGATTGGTCTGGAGTCAGACCTGCGCCAGCTCAAGGAGGTGGGCATTCAAGCTACGGTGGTGGCCTGCGTGGGGGTAGTGGTGCCCTTCGTTGCCGGTACCGCCGGGTTGATGGCAATTTTCCACGTAGCCGCCATTCCGGCCATTTTTGCGGGAGCGGCCCTCACCGCCACCAGTATTGGTATTACCTCTAAGGTGCTGGCGGAGTTGGGGCAACTCAAGTCTAAGGAGGGGCAAATCATTGTCGGCGCCGCTGTGATTGACGATGTGCTGGGGATTATCGTGCTAGCGGTGGTGGCCAGTCTTGCCAAAACCGGTGAGATTGACGTTCTCAACGTAATTTATCTGATTATTAGCTCCACCGCCTTTCTGGTGGGGGCGATCCTCCTGGGGGGAGTTTTCAATAAAACCTTTGTGTCCCTGGTGGATCAGCTCAAGACCCGCGGCAATGTGGTGATTCCCGCCTTTACCTTCGCCTTTTTCATGGCCTTCCTGGGCAACGCCATTCACCTGGAGGCGATTTTAGGGGCCTTTGCCGCTGGCCTGGTCTTAGATGAAACCGATGCCCGTAGTGAACTGGATGAGTTGATTAAACCCATCGCTGACGTGCTGGTGCCAATTTTCTTTGTGACGGTGGGGGCTCGCGCCGATCTCCGGGTGCTGAATCCGGCCATACCCGAAAACCGGGCCGGCCTACTGATCGCTGTGTTTTTGATTTTAGTAGCGATTATTGGCAAGGTGGTGACGGGCTGGGCAGTGTTTGGTCAGCCCGGTATCAATCGATGGGCGATTGGGGTGGGTATGGTGCCCCGGGGTGAGGTGGGCCTGGTGTTTGCCGGCATTGGCTCCGCCAGTGGAGTGATCGATAAACCCCTGGAGGTTTCTATTATTATCATGGTGATTTTGACCACCTTCCTGGCCCCTCCCTTTTTGCGGGTAGCCTTTGGCTCCTCCGGAGAAACCTCTGCGGTTACTGAAGCGACCGGCGATTAAGGCAGCGCCAACCCTCTGCCCTCCCTTTCATCCTGGGGTTCTGGCTGTAGCTCCTTGCTCCTACGGCCTGATTCCTGGCTGGCCTCGAGGTCGTCCAACCATGGCGCAAAGTACTGGGCCGCTGTAAGTGACCTAAATCTGGTAGGTTGAAGACATCCTTCAGTGAACCCTGGCATGGACCTACTTTGCCTCAGCAATGGCCATGGGGAGGATGCGATCGCCGTACGGGTCCTACGGGCTCTGCAGCAGTTATCCCACCCTCCCAACCTGGCTGCCCTCCCCCTGGTAGGCGAGGGGGTGGCCTACTACAAGGCCGGTATTAGGGTTTTGGGGCCCACCCAAGCCATGCCCTCCGGTGGCTTTATCTATATGGATCAGCGCCAGATGTGGGGTGACCTGAGGGCGGGCTTGCTGGGGTTAACCCTGGGCCAGTGGCAAACCCTTCAGACCTGGGCCAAAAATGGCGGTAAGATTTTCGCCGTCGGCGATATTTTCCCCCTGGCCATGGCCTGGGCTAGCGGCGCTGACTACGCCTTTCTAGGAACGGCTAAATCCGAATACTACCTGCGGGATGAAACCCACCGCCTACCCGGGCGTCCCTCCTCAGAGGGCTGGGGCGGATCCATCTACTTGCCATGGGAACGCTGGTTAATGGGCCATCGCCGTTGCCACTACGTCTTTGTGCGGGACCAACTCACCGCCGACTACCTGCACCGGTGTGGTGTGGTTGCCGACTACGTGGGCAACCCGATGATGGATGGCCTGGAGGTAGACCCCACCGCCCTCAGCCGTCTCACCGCCAGCTTTCCCCCCGCCGAGCCAGTAATTACCCTGGTTCTGATTCCCGGTTCCCGGGCTCCGGAGGCCTTCGAGAATTGGCAGCGTATTCTGGTGGCCCTGGAGAGCGTGGCCCAAACTTTTGCAGACCGGCAATTACGCCTGCTGGGGGCGATCTCCCCTGGGCTCAACCTGGCAGTGCTCAGCGATATCCTTCAGGAGCGCCAGTGGCAGCCCCACCAGTCTGGGGCTTACCCTAGTTTTAGTCGGGGTAGGGCCCAACTGCTCCTCACCCAGGATGCCTTTGCCGAGTGCTTACACCTGGCGGACGCTGCCCTGGCTACGGCTGGCACCGCCACCGAACAGGCGGTGGGCCTGGGCAAACCCATTTTTACCCTGCCAGGGGAGGGGCCTCAATTTACCTATGCCTTTGCCGAAGCTCAGTGCCGCCTGCTCGGGCCCTCCCTTGAGATGATTGCCGACCCAACCCAGGTTGGACCAGCTCTGGCCCAGTGTCTAGGGGATAGCGATCGCCTGCAGGCCATTCATGTCAATGGCGAACGACGTATGGGGCCACCGGGGGCAGCCCGGGAAATTGGCCTGCGGATTAGTCGACTTTAGGGAGTCAGGTTACGACGGGGGTCACCGTAGCGAAAATTTCCCTCCTGCATCCGCACCTTAGGGGTCAGGTCAGTGGTTACCTGGGCTGACCCCCAGTGGTCCTGAATAGCCAGCACCAGATTATCCTGCTGGGTGCGCAGGTCGCTAATGTTCCAACCCCGGTTAAGGATGGCAAACCACACCGGTCCCTGGGTGGCTGTCGGCACCACTCCCGCTAGGGCACTGACCTGCGCCAGGCTGCCGGTTTTGACCGCAGCGGTGGCGGGCAGGCGGCGGTCTACCAGGGTACCAATATCCTGACCTGCTACCGGCAGCACATCGCTAATGCTATAACCCTGCTGACCCAGTTGGTGCTGTAGGGTCGCCATCAGGGCTACCACCGTGCGGGCAGACATTTTATTCTCCATACCCAGGCCAGAACCATTCACCAGGGAAAGTTCCCCGGAGGGCAGGGCAGCCAGGGTGGTGGCTTTGGCCACCACGTCGGTGGTTCCCCCCACTAAGTCGGCCACCATCTCGGCCATGATGTTATTGCTGTAAATATTCATGGCCTTAAGAATCCCCACCAGGGGTAGGGACTGGTGTCGCACTAGCCAGTTGGCAGTCGAGTTAGGCGCCAGGCTGGTGATGGGGCGGACCGAGCCAGCAATCACCAAATCAGGCTGGGCAGTACTCGGGTCAAGCTGGCCGTAGGCTTGCCAGGCGTCCCGGGGCCAGGTGGGGGCGGCCATAACCAGTTTTAAGGCTGTGAGAGAATCCTGAGGATCCTCTTCAAAGTTCATGGTAAAAGGACCCAGCACCAGCAAATCCCCCGTCACCCGTTGAATTCCTAGGGATTGTAGGTGGTTAGCCAGGACAATGCCCTCTTCCCAAACAAACAGGGGGTCACCGCTCCCTTTCACCACTAAGTCTCCGTAAACCACCCCATTTTCTAGGGGACCGGTGATCCCCACCAGGGTCTCAAATCGGTGATCCAGGGGCCAGGTACCTACGGCCGCCAGGGTGGTGGCTAGCTTAGTCAGGGAAGCGGCGGGCAGCGGAGTGGCGCCGCCATGCTCAGCTACCACGGATCCCTGTGCCGTAATCCAGATGCCCTGGTCCTCAACGGTCAGGCCTTTTTGCCCCAGCTTCGTCAGGTAATTCGCTAGCAAACGTTCCACCTGGGTGTCCCTGGCTAATCCAGGTAGCCAGGGCGATCGCCATTCTGGATTTAAAGCCAGGGAATCTAAACCCGCTGGTCGAAAAACATGAGGGCTAGGCTCCCCCAGTAGGAAGGCAAATAACCCAGGGGATAGGACAAGGGCATTAAGAATAGATAACCACATTGGCCCTAACCCTGGCCCTTAATAGATCTCTAATAGGCATCCTGAAGTTCGTAGAAATCAGGGGAAACATAGTCTTTTCGGAGGGGCCAACCCACCCAATCTTCTGGCATTAATAGCCGCTTCAAGTTGGGATGACCGTCGTAGATAATGCCATACATATCATAGCTTTCTCGCTCTTGCCAATCCGCCGCCTTCCAAATCCAATAGACTGAGGGCACCCGAGGATTTTCCCGGGGCAAAAAAACCTTGACCCTCACTTCCTCGGGGCGATCGGTATTATCATCAACCTTGGTCAAATGGTAAAAGCTGACCAGGGATTTCCCTGGCCCTTCATCGTAGGCTCCTTGACACTGCAGGTAATTAAAACCGTAGGCCAATAGTGCCGTAGCGATCGGGATCAGGAACTGGGCATCAACCTTAACGACCTCAATCCCCAAATGATCGGCAGGGGCAAGTTCGTGGGCAAAACCGTTATCGGTTAGCCAGCTAGAAACCCGGCCAACTTCTACCAAAGGAGCAGCACCTTCACCGCTATCTGCACTAGATAGGGGTGAATTAGACTCGTCTGTTGCCATCTAACCTATCTCCCGTTCAGTGGTCTGACCCATGGCCTCAGGTAGGGGTATACCCATGGCCTCCATAAGCTCCTTAGGAGGAGTACTGTGGCCACCTGTCTGCAAGTACTGACCGGTTAAAATGGGCGGTACTGGCTTGAGGGCATGGCTGCGCTCGTAGAAACGATGGCTCTGCATGGTGTAGGCCCGGTCCTGCATTGACTCGGTGGCCACCTTCTTACGTAGCTTAATAATGGCATCGATAATCGCCTCAGGCCGGGGGGGACAACCGGGAATATAAACATCGACGGGAATCAGCTTATCTACCCCACGCACTGCGGACGGAGAATCACTGCTAAACATCCCACCAGTAATGGTACAAGCCCCCATGGCGATCACATACTTGGGATCGGGCATCTGTTCGTAGAGCCGCACTAGGGCCGGCGCCATCTTCATGGTAACCGTACCAGCGGTAATCAGTAGGTCGGCCTGGCGGGGACTGGCCCGGGGTAACAGTCCAAACCGGTCAAAGTCAAAGCGAGAACCGATTAGGGCAGCGAATTCGATGAAGCAGCAAGCCGTCCCGTAGAGCAAGGGAAATAGGCTAGACAATCGGCACCAATTGTAAAGGTCATCCACGGTGGTAAGAATCACATTCTCAGAGAGATCGTGGGTGACGGTGGGGGCAGCCGCTGGATTTGCCAGGGTTTCATTAGACTCTAGAAACCCATTAGTGCGATCGGTGGAGATAGGATTCATGACCATTCCAGGGCTCCCTTGCGCCAGGCATAGACAAGACCAATGACGAGAATACCAATAAAAATCAAGGCCTCAATGAAGGCCAATAGACCCAACTGATTAAAGGCTACGGCCCAGGGATATAAAAACACCGTTTCCACGTCGAAAATCACAAATACCAGGGCAAACATATAATAGCGGATGTTGAACTGGATCCATGCACCACCGATAGGTTCCATGCCAGATTCGTAGGTGGTGCGACGGGCAGGCCCTCTCCCAACGGGACGGAGTAACCAGGAAGTACCCAGGGCCGCCACCGGCACCAGGCAAGCAATCATCAAAAATACTAGAAAATACTCGTAGCCAGACAGAACAAACACTAGCCCACCACCCAAGCGAAGGAGAAAGGTTATGTCGAGACAGCATCATCCCATACCAATGCCAGCATAGGCTATGTACTGAGCCGCTGCTTTATTCTAGGCTAGATCCAGGTGAAAGTCAGGTTCCATCTATTCAGGAAACCATCTCCATCCATAGATAACCCTTGGGGGACTGGTTAAACTCTATAGGGTTTTAGAGTGACTGGTTGAGACAAGCAGGGGAGTAGGGCAGATGATTATCTCTCAATTGAGTCTTGTATAGATTGAGTCTTGATAGACGGCTAGCCCTCGGTCGGGGTTTTTGCCCCTAGCTGATCAATCAAGCCACCTAACTATGTCATAATTGTTCGTGACAAGCCTTTTCCATGGGGGCTCCCTAGCGTCAGACTCTCAGTTTGAGTCCTGAGCAGGTTGAGGCCAGTTACTCTGGCTACTTCTGTTCACATCGTTTATTTATTGAGCTATCTCAAGGCCATGGGTGCTGACTCTGACAATAAAGCTGATCTACCCGATTCCCCAGAATCCCAGAGTGATTCACCGGCTCCTCTTATCCTCACTCCAGAGGAGATGGACTGTTACGAGTGTTTAGCCTGTGGTTACTCCTACGAGCCCAGTAAGGGCGATAACCTAGGTAAGGTGCTCGCCGGCACTGCCTTCGAAGATTTACCGGCGGGCTGGCGATGTCCGGTGTGCGGGGCTCCTAAAAAGCGGTTTACCAACATCGGTCCAGTGGGTAGTCCTTCCGGATTTAAGGCTAATCTCAACTACGGCTTAGGCGTTAATCGGTTGACACCGGGACAGAAAAATATTCTGATCTTTGGGGCCCTGGCCCTGGGTTTTCTGTTTTTCCTAAGTCTCTACGGTTTACGCTAAGCTCCTATTTCCCAGTCATGCCCATGATCGGGTTTACGGAGCACCCCCCAGGCTTTCTCCATCTTCCCTCACCCCCTGAATGATCAAATTACCTATGGAAGCAGTCTTGAACTGGTTAAAACGAGGATTATTCCTATCTTTTGCCCTGGTCCTAACCACCGCCTGCTCCAACTATTTTTTGGCAGATGCACCGGTGCATCCCTGGCAAACCCTACAACTGCCAACGGAGGCTACCCTCTCAGACATTGCCTTTACCAGTGACAACACCCACGGCTGGGTTGTTGGTAATCGCAACACCCTCCTAGAGACTAAAGACGGTGGCGATACCTGGACGGTGCGAGAGTTGAACCTGGGAGATCAGCCCTACAGCTTTACCTCCATCGACTTTGCTGGCAATGAGGGCTGGGTAACTGGCCTTCCCTCAATTTTGCTGCACACCCTCGATGGGGGTCAAGCCTGGCAGAAAGTACCCCTTAGTACGGAGTTGCCCGGTACTCCCTTTCTAGTCACGGCCCTAGGGCCCAAGTCAGCGGAAATGGCCACTGATATTGGCGCCATCTACCGTACAGAGGATGGCGGCCGCACCTGGAAAGCCCTGGTGCAGGCTGCAGTGGGGGTGGTCCGAAATATGACCCGATCCAGTGACGGTCGCTACGTAGCGGTGTCTTCTCGAGGTAACTTTTACTCCACCTGGGCTCCTGGCCAGGATGAGTGGATTCCCCACAACCGTCAAAATTCCAGACGGCTGCAGAATATGGGGTTTGATTATGCCGGTAAGCTGTGGGCGATCGCCCGGGGGGGACAGGTCCGCTTTTCTAACTCCCGAGCTGCCGATGACTTTACCGATGCGCTGAATCCAGAGTTTGGTACTAGCTGGGGGCTCCTGGACATGGCCTTCCGTACCAGTGACGAGGTTTGGGTTACCGGGGGCGGAGGTGACCTGCTGTGTAGCTTTGACGGTGGTCAAACCTGGCTTAAAGATAAGGCGGTTAATGATGTTCCTTCTAACTTTTATCGGGTTGTCTTTACCAATCCTGATCAGGGGTTCATTTTGGGCCAGCGCGGGACGGTTCTGAAGTACCAACCGTCGGTTAGTTGAAGGGAAAGTGGTAAATCCGTCGGCGAATAGCTTGTTAGGGTTTACAGCGTTCTCTATGATTAGATCAGATTTCTAAGTTTTCAGATTTCTAAGTTTATTGTGTCAGAGAGGAGAGATTGATATGGCAGGTACAACTGGTGAGCGCCCCTTCGGCGATATTGTGACCAGTATCCGCTACTGGATTATCCATAGCATCACCATTCCCATGCTGTTTATTGCTGGCTGGTTGTTTGTCAGCACTGGTTTAGCCTACGATGCCTTCGGCACGCCTCGGCCAAATGACTACTATCCTGACAACCAGATGCAGTTGCCCATCGTCAGCGATCGCTTCGAGGCTAAGCAACAGATTGACTTATTCTCAGGCCAGTAATTTTTCTAACTTAGTTCCTGTTTGACCTAAATCCATGCAAAGCAATTCTCCTAACGAGCAAATTACCTATCCCATTTTTACAGTCCGTTGGTTGGCTGTTCATACCCTGGGCGTACCGAGTGTTTTCTTTCTAGGCGCGATCGCCGCTATGCAGTTTATTCAACGGTAACCTTCACGATGGAACGTACACCCAATCCTAATAAGCAACCTGTTGAGCTGAACCGCACTTCCCTTTATCTAGGTTTGTTGCTGGTGTTTGTGCTGGGTTTGCTATTCTCCAGTTACTTCTTTAATTAAATCAACAGCGATGGCCGGCTGACTTTGTCATGCCCCAGAGCCTTGCTTACAGCAGCCTTTTACAGGCTACTTTCACCCTTTAGCTTGGCTGAATCAGTCAAGCTCGTCTATTAGATTTAGCGGTTCTTGAGTCTACAAGATATATCTCAACTTCGATATATTCTCCAGGCTAGGGAGAGCCCCTATAGAGCAGTCATCTAAATCATGTAACAAGGAGGTTCAACAATGCTTCAGAGTGGACGTATTCCCCTATGGATAGTGGCAACAGTAGCTGGCACTGGGGTTTTGGTGGTTGTAGGGTTATTTTTCTACGGAGCCTACGCAGGTGTAGGCTCCGCCATGTAATCTATCTAGGCACTAAACCAGACTGGCTGACTCCGCTCTGGTGACATCTAAAACTACGGTTTTCAACCCAGGGGTATTTACCCCATGTCGACCCTAACATAAGCTCCCAAGTTGTTTAGGTGCACCGTGACTATGGACGGTAGGCCCTGAGCTGCAGTTATATCCATGCCAGCGTAGGGAAGACTTGGGTGCCATAGCTGTTGACAAATGTGTCTTTGTAAATCCCAAAGGCGAATTTCCGAGTCTTGACTAGCACTTACCAGAGACTCACCGTGGTTTTTTGCTGTTGCCAGCCAGATATTCTGACGATGGCCCCTCAATTGATAACAGCACTGATTACTCTGCACTAGCCAAACAGTAAGTTGACCGGTTTGGCTGGTTATGGCGAGCACCTGGTCACTGGCATTAATGGCAACGGCGTGCAGCCAGTGATCGGTCGGGGCTAACCACGTGCCCAGGCAAGTTTGCCTAACCGTATCCCACCAGCGGACAGTACCATCGTAGCTGGCACTTGCCAAACAAGCGCCGGTGGAGTTTAGGGCAAGACTGTGGACCTGACGCTGGTGACCCCTAAATATCTCCTTGCCGTTGAAATGATCCAGGTCCCAGGCCCAAATTATGCCATCTCGACCACCGCTAAATAGTCCTGGAGAGGATAACCCCGGCCAGTTAAACTGCAGCGCTGTTGGAGCTCCTCGGTGGCAGTCCATTTCCCCCAGCAGATGACCAGTGGTCGCCGACCAAAGACTAATCACACCATCTTCCCGCGCCCCGGCTAACCATTCTCCATCACAACTAAAGTGAAGCAAGGTAATGGGGTTGGGCAAATGGCTACGGTGAAGCACTTGCCCGGTCTCCACCTGGCCAACTACCAGGGTTTGGTCGTTGCCAGCACTGGCCCATGCACCACTCGCCTCGCTTACCGCCAAACTCTGAATGCCCCCCTGATCATGGCTGATCAAGATATCTGGGATCTGGCCAGTCGGATTAGCTTGGGCACTAGGGGTTGGCATTAGCCAGCGACGTAGACCCCCATCTCGATGGCCCGTGAGCAGGTAATGTCTGTTGAAAGCCAAACTGGTCAAGGGGTAGGTGCGACTCATAAAGGATCGTTGCAGCCCTGCTGTGACCTGCCAGACCTGCACACCCTGGTCACTGGCACTGACTAAATAGTCACCATTGGGGCTAAAATTCAACACCCAGGTAGGGGCAGGTAGGGGGGATAGGGTCCGGGAAGCCCTGCCCTGAGCTAGGGACCAAAGGGTAAGACTACCATCCTGGCGACTAGCGGCTAGATAGTCTCCGCCAGGGCTGACTGCCAGGGTCAGTAAACCGTCAATATCCGTAGGCTGAACCCAGTGGGGTTGACCTGTTTCCACCGCCCAAAGTACCAGACCATAGTCGTCGTAGCCAGCGGCAAAGGCCAATTCGACCTGGCCGAGCTGAGGATTTGAGGGGAGAAAACCAGCGGCCCGGACCGAGGCGGTGGACCGGGGTTGAAAGCTGACCTGGCATTCCCCCCCAGGAACGGTCCACAGGCAGGTTGTTTGATCCTCAGCGCTACTCAGCAGGCGATCGCCCCCAAGGTTAAAAACCAGCCTATGGATGGCCTCCTGGTGACCTTGCCAGTGATTATGGCAGACCCCCGAAGCGAGATCCCATAGGCAAATCG
The DNA here is from genome assembly GCA_040381765.1 of Leptolyngbya sp. Lineage (GTDB taxonomy): Bacteria > Cyanobacteriota > Cyanobacteriia > Phormidesmidales > Phormidesmidaceae > Nodosilinea. The sequence goes on along the minus strand of JBEIGU010000027.1, from coordinate 7,940 downwards.
CACCGGCCTGATCAGCAGAGGCTAACCCCTTCCCCTGGGGGCTAAAGGCCAGGGCCGTTACCCGGCATTGATGATAGCTGAGGCCATCCCCGGGAGATGACTGGGGATGGGTCAGGGACCATAGCCAGATAGCGCCGCTAGCGGTACCCACCGCCAGCATCTCTGCCCCCGGACTCAGGGCTAAGGTCGTAATCGCGACGGGTGGTTCAGGGATTTCTAGCCGCTGGTGTAACTGGCCAGTGGTGATGGTCCAGATCAACAGCTGACCCTGGCCATCCCCCACCACCAGCCAGTCCTGCTCGGGACTCACCACCACCACCGGCGGTCCTTGCAGTGCCATAGCCAGGGCCGTATCCTGCAGGTGGGCATGGCTCAGGTTGGCGCCCTGCAGATTAACCTGGGTTAAGTCTGCTTGCCAAAGAGCGAGTTGTGACAGGTCAATCCGGCCCAGATCAAGCTCCAACTGACCCCAGAGGTGCAGCAGGTTAGCCGGACCGTAGCCCGCGGTGGCCAGAGGGGAGTGACGTACCGCCTGGAGTAGGCGATCGCAGGCCACCCTCAAGTCGGCCTCCACCGCTAGCCCCTGGCGCCCCTGGCTAGCCAGGGGTTCTAGCAGGGTAGCTCGCTGTTGAGCCTGCACAGCAGCAGGGGCGGTAACCGTCACCAGGGGAAGACGGTGGAACCAATAGAGCTCACCCTGCTTGAGCTCATCCACCAGCACAGCTAACAACCGACCTAAGACCATGGACCGGACTAGGGGCGGCAGGTCCAATTGGGTGCTATCGGTGGTCGCCCTACCCCAGCAGAGGGATCGACCCATTAAGGACTGCACCACTACGGTGCCGGGGTAGGGGATCATGACCTGGGCTAAGGTGGTCAGGGACAGAGGCGCCTGGGCCTGGGCCAGCCAGTACAACACCCCTAGCTCTGGCTCTGAGATACGCTCTAGCACCGTTGCCAAATTCTGTCGGACCAGATCGGGAAGAACTACGGTCGACTCCGCTAAAAACCTGGGTAATTGGCCCTGGTAAACCTCCTGGATTAAGCGGGCCAGCCCCTGCAATACCAGAGGGCTGCTGCCATAGCGCTGGTGTAAAGTCTGGTAGTCCTCAGGCTGGGCCAGTACATTCCCTGACTTCTGTAGAAGGATGGGTAAAGCCGTCGAGGGCAAATCTGAAAGACCGTAATCCCGCACCCGTGGCCCAAGCCAAAGCGCTAAATCGGCAGGTTTTTCCTGACTGAGGCAGAGCCAGGTACTGCGGTGTTGAGCCGTGGCAGTACGTTGTAATAGGAGTTGAGTGGCCTCAGTATGGGCGGCATAGGTGCCCGCTAACTGACCGGGGATAAACAGCGACTCCAGGTGATCGATCACCAGCAGGCAACGACGCCGGGTCAGTTGGGCCATCAACCAGTCAATGGGGGCGGCATCCTGAGGCAGCGGGGACCCCGGGGGACAGAGCCAGGTGGTCAGGGTCGCTATCACCTGGGTATCAGTCACGCCATCGGGCAAATCCAGGTAGCCAACTCGGTCAAATTGGGCCTGCAGGTGCAGGGCCAGGTGGAGGGCCAGGGTAGTTTTACCCTGCCCGGGAAGCCCCCAGATTAATAGCAAGCGACCGTATTCCCCGGAGGGCCCTCCCTGCAACCACTCCGCCAGAATAGCCAGGTCCGCCTCACGACCGTAGATCCCGGACGAATCAATCCAGGGTAGGTCTCGTACCGTCAAGGCCGCTGGCGGTCCATCCGCGATCCTCCTAGCCCCATCCCAGTTGGGCTGCCCTTGACTGTCCCGAGCCCAGGTTTGCAGCACATTGCGGAGGTTGTGCTTGGTGATCTTCATTTCCTGGCGATGGGGATCCACCAATTCCGACAGCAGGCGCCAGAGTTTTGGCCCCACGTCTTTTTTAAGGTAGTCTTCCGAATAGCCCGCCCCCAGGTTGGCCATGGCACTGTAGGTCTGGTTTTCCCATGCCCCCTTCAACACCAGGCGCTCCACGTCCTTCAGGGGCCGGCCCTTCCGTTGCAGGGTGGCCTGGTTAATCAGTTGACTAATATCCTCAAAGTCCATGGCTAGCCGCTGAGGCGATGCCCCTGATGCTGATTAACCAGGATCTTACTAGGAGTTTGTCCCTCTGGGGGGCGGTTGGGCTGGGGGGCTGGCATAATCAGCGCGGGTCCCCTTGGCATTGAGGGCATCCCCCAGACGACTGAGGGCATGGACGTAGGCCGCGGTGCGGGGAGAAATCTGATGCTGCTGGGCGATCGCCCAAATTCGATCGGTTTCACTCACCATCATGGTTTGCAAGCGATCGTTGACCTCCGCCAAAGACCAATACAGACCGCTACGGTTCTGTACCCACTCAAAGTAACTAACGGTAACCCCGCCGGCGTTAACTAAAATGTCAGGGAAAACCTGAATGCCCCTGGCCTCTAAAATCTCATCGGCGGCGGAGGTGACTGGGCCATTGGCCACCTCGAAAATATAGCGGGCCTGCACCGTGCTAGCATTTTCCGCCGTGATTTGGTTCTCTAGGGCGGCGGGAATCAAAATATCCACGTCCAGATTCAGCAGATCCTGATTGGTGAGGGTGATGTAGTTCTCCAGAATATTGCAGACACTCCCCTGGCAGTAGACCGCCTTGAGGCTGCGGCTGGCGGCCTTAAAGGCCTGAATACTGGGTATGTCTAAACCCTGGTTTGCAAATATGCCCCCTTGGGAATCACTGACCGCCACCACACGGTAACCGGCATCAAAAAGCAATCGGGCAATGGTGCTGCCCGCATTGCCAAACCCCTGCACCGCCACCGTAGTCTCCTGGGGTTGGCGACCCAGGCGGGCCATAATCGCCTCAATCACGTAAAAAGCCCCGCTGCCGGTGGCGTTATCCCGCCCCTGGCTACCCCCCAGGCTGAGGGGTTTGCCGGTAATCACCGCCGGGCTCAGCCTGCGGGCGATGATGCTGTACTGATCCATCATCCAGCCCATGATCATGGCGTTGGTGTAGACATCGGGGGCGGGGATATCCACATCGGGGCCAAGGAAGTCGGCGATCGCATCAATATACCCCCGACTCAACCGCTCCAACTCAAACTTTGATAATTCCTTAGGGTTAACCGTAATTCCTCCCTTAGCACCCCCCAGGGGCAAGTTCAGAGCGGCACACTTAAAGGTCATCCAAAAGGCCAGAGACTGGACCTCATCTAGATTAACTCCTGGGTGAAAGCGAATCCCCCCCTTGGTGGGCCCCCGGGTATCGTCGTAACGCACCCGATACCCCTGGAACACTCGCAGGGAACCATCATCCATACGCACCGGAATGGATACCGTTAGACTGGCCTTCGGGTACCTCAGCCGCTCGGCGGCATCCTCCGAAATATCCACATACTGAAGGGCGCGCTCAAGGCGACGATTGGCATCGGCAAGGGTGGAGCTGGACATAGGGGCAAAGGAGAATATGGAGAATATAAAGAGACTAAGCACCTCCCCAGGGATCAGGAGGGATAAAAACCCCACAGCAGAGGACCTCCCCAGCCCCTCCTGGGATGATCAGTCCCCGCCGATACTGATGGGGGTACCGACGATATCCGTCTGGGTCAGGTTAACCCCCACCAGGGAGGTACCGGTAATTTCGGCAAAGTAAATCCGAGCCCGGGTGAGATTCGCCTGATCCAGGTTAGCGTAGTCCAACACCGTGTTGGTTAAAAAGGCGGCGGTTAGGTCGGCCCCCCGCAGATCGGCCCCCGTCAAATCCGCCCCTTCCAGGTTGGCTTCGATGAGCATGGCCCCCTGCAAATTGGCCCCTCGCAAGTCAGCCCCGATTAGATGGGCCTGGGTTAAATCAGCCCCTTGCAGGTCACAACCTTGACAAAGGTTGGTTTCCAATAGTTGCCGGAGCTGTGCGGGGTTCTCCGCCCGAACCGGTGTCCCTAACATCAGGGGCAGGGTCACCAAGGCCGCTGCCAGCGTCGACAGTTTCATGGCTATCCTCCTTGCGATCAACCTGCCCACCTGGCACCACCAGGAGGGCTGAGAACACAAGCAACCCGAACTAGCCGTGGTCAAATCTAGGGGTCTTTTCCTAACCGGTCGGCCTCAGTACTTGCCTCACAGTCAGGAAAAAGATCTCGATCGCTACAAACCCATGGTAAACCCCAGGCCTGAGCTTGATCAATCAGCTATGATCGCTATGCCTTCATCCTGCCACATTGCCCGGCCCCTGTCAGGTTGGAAAGCCGTACTGTAACGAAACTACGTGATTAGCCGGCACTAACAGCTAGGGCCACCCCCGGAGCATCCAGGTTAAATCGTCCCGGCCACCACGGGCTGAGGTTCTGGGGATGGAGCGATGGGGGCAGTGAGGGCCTCCTCCAGGGGCGCACATCCCAGCTGTTCCTCCAGGATATCCATCACCTCCCGACCAAAGTCATTGGGGTTGCGCTGCCAGGCCCTGAGACACACCTCACCAAAGAAGGATCCCAGGGGTTCGGGGTTCCATAACAATTTTTTTGACACCCAGGGTAGATGGATATCCAGGGGATTGTAGTCGGGTTTGAGCAGCTTCTGGTCAAAGGCATACTGCTCCAGATGGGTGTGGGGTTGGAGACCAATGAAAAAGATGGCGGGTTCCACCTTGTCACGGCCAAAGATTTCCTCTAGGGCCCGGTGGTAGGCGAGGGTCTGGCGGATGGTCTCCGGCCGCTCGTCAATCACGTTAAAGGAGTAGTTCACGGAGACCAGGTCATTAAACCCCGCCGCCTTCAGGTCTCGACAGTTTTGCAGGACGGTGCGGAGGTTATAGCCCATCCGCATTTTTCGCACCAGCTCCTGGGATCCACTGGTAATGCCGATTTCAAAGTAGTTCATGCCGGTGGCCACCATCAGCCGACACAGCTCAGGGGTAAGGTTATCGGCCCGAATATAGGCGGCCCAGTGGATATCGGTCATGCCAGCGGCCAGGATCTTGCGGAGCAATTCCTCGGCATCAGCCATGAAGCGGCGGGCAGGGATGAATTGGGCGTCGGTAAACCAGAAGTTACGGACGCCGCGATCATAAAGCTGTTGCATTTCCGCCACCACCTGATCGGCGGGATTGATGCGCACCTGTTTACCCTCCACCACGGTGTAAACGCAGTAGCAGCAGTTATGGGGGCAGCCCCGCTTGGTTTGGACACCAATGTAGAAGTCCTGATCCTGCAGGTAGTAGTCAAACTCGGGCCAAATGCCCTCGATGTAGTCGTAGTCGCAGGCGGTTTTTTCCAGGGGGGAAGGCTCTTCGTGGATGAGGCGATCGCGGGGTTGGGTTTGGCCCACCACGTAGCAGCGTTGATCGCTAAAGTCCTGTCGGTGCAGCAACCGCTCCAACAGGGTTTCCCCTTCACCGACGGAAATGATCGTACCCTCTGGCAGGCGACTATTGAGTTGTTCGTAGAATACACTCACGGCCCCGCCCCCCACCACCAGGGTGGCCTGGGGTTGGTGGCGCCGAGCCCGGTTCCAGCCCCGCTTAATCAAACCCTGGTTACGCCAGAGCTCCGCCAGGTAGGTGCTGGCCATGCGTAGGCCGCCAAAGGCTCCCCGTAGCTTGAGTAGGGGGTTACGGGCATAGAAAAACTCAAAGGCATTTTGGAGGGGGTTACCGCCTCTGCCCCCAACCGGGGCAAAGATTTGAATATCCCGCCAGGAAAACACCAGCAGGGTGGGACGGAACTCATCAATGCAGCGATCCAAGGCGCCACCGTAGTCGAGGGGCGGTACCGCACCCAGATCAAAGATCCGCTGTTCTACCTGGGGAAAGCATTTATGCACATGATCCGCCAGGTAGACCACACCGATGGGGAAAATCGGATTACAGGGTAGGCGAACGTAAAGAATACGATCGCCAGACAGGGTCTGGGGCATCGGTAAGGTCATCGTCAATTTCCCATATCACCGGGTCAAGCCAGGGAAGTTTACCCTCCCCAGGACGTTGTATATCTTTACAATAACACTGCTTTCCCCAGGGGATGGCTGCTTTTCCTGGCCTTGGGGAGGATAAGATAGGGGCGCCCCCTGCCCTCCTACCCCATGATGACTCCCCAAACCCTGGCTCTGGACTTTGATGGTGTCGTCTGTGATGGCCTGTTGGAGTACTTTGCTACCGCCTGGCGAGCCTACGGTGAGATCTTTGGCCCACCAGAGGGCCCGCCTCCCCCCCAACTGGCCGATCGCTTCTATCCCCTCCGCCCCGTGGTGGAGTCGGGCTGGGAAATGCCCCTGCTGATCCACGGCCTGCAGAGGGGGCTAGCGGATCAGGACCTATTAGACCACTGGCCCACCCTGGTGCCCCAGTTACTCACCGAAACCGACCTCAACCCCGCCCAACTAGGGGCAGCGGTGGATGGTGTGCGGGATCGGTGGATCCAGACCGATCTAGTCGATTGGCTCAGTCTGCACCGCTTCTACCCGGGAGTATTGCCCCGGTTGACCGCGGCGGCGGCCGCAGGGGTAGAGGTTGTGATCATTTCCACCAAGGAGGGGCGGTTTATTCAGCAGCTGCTGGGGCAGCAGGGGATCGAGCTGGGCCCTGGTCAAATCTTCGGTAAGGAGATCAAGCAACCCAAGTACGAAACCCTGCGCCAACTGCGGCGCCAGGGGCGATCCTCGATCTGGTTTGTGGAGGACCGCCTACCGGCCCTGACCGCGGTTCAGCAGCAGTCGGACCTCCAGGAGGTGCAATTGTTCCTGGCGGAGTGGGGCTATAACACGGTGGCGGATCGGCACCAGGCTTGCCAGACCAGGGGAGTGCAGAGCCTGAAGCTGGAGCAATTTATTGCCCCCTTTAGCGCCTGGACGGGGTCCAGGCATGGTTAGCCTCCTCTGGATCTATCTCCTGGGGTTGCATGGGGTGCTGCTGTGGCGCTGGGGTAGGGGCGATTGGGGGCAACGACTCTGGCGTCGCCTGGGTTGGGCCAAAACGACCCCGCCGGAGGAGTTGACGGAGACCTATTACGGCAGGGTAGGGCGTCACGCCCTTAGCCTAGGACAGGTCCCCCCCCGGCCCCTGGTGCTGATTGGCGATAGTATTACCCAGGGACTGGATGCCCAACGACTGGATCCTAATGCTGTCAATTATGGTATCAACGGCGATACCACCCTGGGGGTACGGCAACGGCTATCCCTCTATAATCCGGTGTTGAAGCAGGCCAGGGCGGTGGTCCTGGCCATAGGTATCAATGATTTGCGGTTCCGTTCCAATCAGGAGTTATTGGCCAATTACTGGGCGATCCTGGCTACCCTACCGCCGGTACCGGTGTTAGTCTCCGGTATTTTACCGGTGGCGGAAGGGGCCATGGGCAGAGTTTACTGTCTGCGGGGCTATAACCAACGGATCCAGGCCATTAACCAGGCCCTGAAACAGGAACTAGCGGGCCAGGCTGGACGGCGCTTTGTTGACCATAGCGCCAGCCTGGGCAGGGACGGTGACGGCCAACTGGACCGCCAATTCCACTGTGGTGATGGGCTCCATCTCAATGCCAGGGGCTACGATCGCTGGGCCCAAAATCTACGCCAGCACCTTCAGGATCTGCTCAACCCTGGGGACATGATGAATCTGTAAAACCTATGGCTTAACCTGCTTCTGGAGCAAGGGTTGCCGTCGTGACCATAGAGCCGCCGCCCTAATCAAAAATGTTAGCTGCCTTCAGCATGTGATAGGTAATCAACAACTGGGTCAGGGCTAGAGGGTAGCTCTGCAGGGTTTCGCCGGTGGTGCCAATCACCTTGCCAATGTCCGTGTTGCCCTCAATGCTGCAGAACTTGCCCAGGTAAGGGATTTCATTACAGAGGGTACGTTCCAGTTCCTGGACAGGTTCCGCCGTGGCATGGCCGTCAATTTCCAGCACATCCACCGGCTTACCCATATCCCGATCCAGCTCGAGTCGTACCGCATCGCTGAGGGTGG
>JBEIGU010000026.1:0-34644 GCA_040381765.1 Leptolyngbya sp. | reverse complement strand
TGGCTATCAACAACCTCTCGAAAAAATGGACGATGCCAATTCGGGACTGGAAAAGTGCCCTCAATCGCTTCGCCATCGAGTTTGAAGGCAGGTTTCCTTTGTAACGATCCCATTCTTGACACAAACTACTTTACAAACCCTATTTCTACCTTAGGCTGGCAAGGAGATGTGTATAGATTTTTAGTGAAAGCATTATCTCTTGATCCTCCAATCTTAACGTTTAGATATCAGCCGTTGGTTGACCGTATAACTTCTATTTGTCAAGGAGAGCCACCAAGTGGTTCAAGTATTACTGGAGCATGTTTCCACGCAGCGGCAATTGCAAATGATACGGCTGGCGATAGCATTGTTGAGTGGGATGGCGATAGTGATGTTTTCGACATTCGAGATCCATATTTATTATTCTATTTGCGTTGGTCAGAGATAATCGATGGCTAACACTGCGTTGGTGCGGACGGAACAAAGGTTATTGGTGAAAGTTCGAGGTTACCTACCGCCGCACAACTTCACCGTTCGGCAAAAATCCATAAAGAAGGGCCCAATTGTCATGTCCATCACAAGAATATTCCGAGTTCGAGTGCCTGCTGATCTGAGGCGGGAATTTGAGGCCAAGTTTTCCATAGTATCAATCCAGGCCGTTAATAAAACCGCAGGCTATATCTCCTCATCAATCCTGAAGCCAACAAAATGGACTCCAGATGAATACTCGATGATATCCTGCTGGGAAAATGAAGACGCATTGATAGCTTTTGCTGGAAAGAACTGGAATCGAGCAATAATCCCTTCCGGCATGGAACGATTTGTGATTGAGTGTTGGTTACACCACTACGAATCGTGGCCAGAAGCCTAACATAGAAATCGAGCGGGACCTTGTACCGCTGCGCGGCACAAGTCCCCTCATTTAGGTCGTTATCACTCTGAGCTAGCGCAAAGGGCTTCATACTAAAGATAGACATTACGTCACATTGTTCGTACTACAATCAATTTATTATCAAGAGCATCAGATAGACCTCGGCTAAGTCTTTCAATTGAATCGACGAAGTCGCACAGTTCAGGAGGGGTAATCTGTTCATAGCCTTCTCCATGCGCTATGCGATTTCTTTTCTTTAGCAATTCTTGAATCTGATTAACGTATCCTACGTCACGCCGCTTTCTTTTTGGTGGCCACTTAGATTCTATTTCAGTACTGATGGAGTCAAATGCGATATCGGGATCCCGCACATTGTGGTCAGCGAGTATTCCACGAATACGGGAAGCCATAGAATAGTGCACCTGTGTCTCGTTGATATATGTGGAATCTAAGCCATAGTCACGGACTGATAGAGCGTCTATGATGTCAAACAAGCCCAAGCGAGAGAAGATTCTCTCAATTACATCAACAGTTGGATTGCCACCGGTCTTATTGTAGCGTTCTGGGTTTAGCCGCACTGTGCTTCCGTTCTTAAGCGCGTCGCGGAATTCAAGGATTGTAGAGCGATCGGGCAACCCAGCAGATCGACTGACAATGAATTCTGCTTGATCATGAATAATAGGGGCAGGCAGGTTTCTTAGGGGTAGCCCAGAGTCATTGATTTTCTCGATGAACTCTTCGACCACATCTCGCAAGAAACCCTCAAAGTACCCACAAAGAAGAACAAGCCCAGAGCGAGCTAGAGCATTTCCAAGTGTGCGACCGTCACTAGTATTAGTGTCGAGGCTTTCTTGAGAAGTTCTAGTAATCAGGCGAATTTCATCAAGGCGCTCTAAATGCTGCGTAAGTGTATCCACGAGCAAAACTCACGAGACGAGCAAGTCTGTAAGAATTCGAGATCTATCTATTGCTTTTCGTCGCTGTGCAGTGCCTTGAAACAGTGAGTTCCAAAAGATATCATCCGAAAACGCACGCAATGTACGCTCCTTGAGTTCAATATCTGAAAGTGTTCTGCCGGTGGCCAGATAACGTGAAAACGAAATCATCTGAGCTTCATAGATGGCGCCATTAATCTTATTCTGTGCAAAAGTTCCACTCGAGGGATCCTCTCGGTTTGATGGCTTACGAAATGCAATTCCGGGGCCTAGAACTCGTTTGATAACTTGTATAGTTGCAGTGAACTCATCTTGGAGTCGCCTAGCCATATCTTCTCCAACTACTCGCCTGTCTTCCAGATGCTTATTCAGATACTCGGCGAAATTGTCTGCATACTCGGTTTCATTGCTGAGCTCTCTATATGCAAAGAACCTCAGTACGAGCTCTGCATCTTTCATCGCTTTGCTCAAGCCTTCTGATAGATTTATGAGTTCATGAAAGTCTTCATTGGCCGCCAATCGCTTAATAAGCTGATTGTAGCTACCTCGATAAATACAGTTTCGTACTTCTTGATCGGTAAGTGAAACGCTACCGGTGTTAAGACGTTCAAATACTTCAAACTTCAATGTTGTGTCAGATTCATTTAATATTACAATGCAACGGATTGGACGCTTTGCTAATGCAGACTTGTCAAGCCGCGGAAGTAACATGAATGACCTTCCATTTAAGTCCGGACGAACGCGTAAGTCTCTCAGCTCTAGAGGTTCAAGCTGGCGATCTGGATAAAGTGACGATAGTTCATTAGGTTTTATGAATCGAAGCAAAGAAGTTAGCCTCTGCTGGCCATCGATAACACTGAATGTTCCATCACTGTCTTCAGCAAAATAGAGAACTGGGACTGGTATATTTAAGACAATGCTCTCAATGAACCTGGCAGCTTTCTCGTCAGACCACCGGTACTGGCGTTGATAATCAGGGTCAAGGACTAGATCACCTTCTACAACCATGTCCATCAGTGTACGGACAGCATAGTCATATTGCTGAATAAGAACTTTTCGTTCGCCTTCATTGCTGTATGGCGCTGAACCGAGAGAATCATCAATATCATCTAGATGCCCTTGAAGAGGCTGATCTCTATTGGCTTGAGTTGCTATCATCATTGTCCCGGCAGACTTGCTTTTAATCTATTCTACACAAGTGCTGACAAGCCCCTCGAGTGGACAGGCCACCACCAGCTCCCTGCCTGCCACTCAGGGGCAACGTTATCTCACCTCGCTTTAACTGCTAAAGAGTGATCAGCATTTTCCGTAAACCCTGGTTTTGACAACGAGAAATCAGTAGTTTCAGCCTGACCTGGCACGGTTTCCTGAACACCCCCCAACCCCCCATGACAAAAGCAAGCACCGCTCTCCACCATATCCTCACCACCTACCCCATCACCCCCACCCAACTCACCACCGCCCTCGAGATCTCCACCGCTACCTTCACCGCCTGGCTCCAGGGCCACCTCGCCCCCCCCAGCGATCGCCTGGCTGCCCTGATCAGCACCCTGCATCAGCTTAACCCCCAGGCCGCTGAAGACGTTATCCAGCGTTACCTGGAGGATTCCCCCTCCAGCCCCCACACCCCTACCCCCCAGCCCAGCCCTCAACATCCCCGCCCTGGCCCGGTTATTCAACGACACCACCAACGCCTACAAATACCTCTTCTTCCTCTCCCTACTAGATATTCTCCGTCGTCACCACTTCCAGCCCACCAGCCCGATCGCCTTTTCTGATTTAATCGTCGAAATGCTGGCCAATGCCTGGTTTCCCCATCGCGACTTCAAACTGTCCTTCGGTAGCCAAGACAAAATTGCTCAGCAACTCGACGCCCTCGCCCTGGGGGTGGAAGCTCCCGTGGTGCAGTTCAAAGACGCTGACAAAACTCTGCTCAGACAGGCGATCGCCCGCCAGGATCTCACAGACACTATTACCCACCTGCGCCGCTACGTCCCCTTTCGCCTGATCATCCCCTTCCTCGAGGCCGACCTGGGGGCCATCAGCCGGGGCAAGGGTAACCAACTGGATGTGGCCATGCCCGCCATCGCCGACCGCCACTTTGACCGCCGCCGCCCCCTCTACCGCTTCGACAGCACCGAATACAAAACCTGCCAGGGCATCATCCCCCACCCCGACTGGCTGAACAGCACGACCCCATCATCCGCCGCTGGGCCGCCTGGGAATGGCTCACCTACATGCAAAAACGCAACCCCAACACCCCCGAGATCGCCAGAAAACTATTCATGCCCAGCAAACGCGACTCCCTCAAAAGCCAAACCAACTACTGGAGCCAGGTGCTCACCCACCAGCAGCTACGCTGCATCTACTCAGGCCAACCCCTCACCCCACAACGCTTCTCCCTCGACCACTACCTGCCCTGGTCCTTCGTCGCCCACGACCAACTCTGGAACCTGATTCCCACCCTGCCGTAGGTAAACTCCGCCAAATCCAACAAAATCCCCGATCCCAGCCACCTGGCCCATTTCCATCGCCTCCAACACCAGGGCCTCACCATCACCCACGCCACCCTACCCCCGGCACCCTCCTCCACCAAGCCGTCCAGGCCATCCACAGCCTCTCCACCGAGGTCTCCTAACTGGCTAGACAACGGGGTACACTTTAATCAGCAGCACAGGTCCATATAAAAAAATCTGGTTGAGCAGAGCTTTAAAAGTATTGGTTGTAAGACTTTGTTACAATGAGTACACTGTGCGCGCAGGAGAACCCTCACGATGGTTAAGATTCAGTCCACAAAGTCTGTGGTTATTTCCCCCTCCATTCTATCGGCGGACTTTAGCCGTCTGGGGGAAGAAATTAAGGCAGCGGATCAAGCCGGAGCCGATTGGATTCATGTTGACGTGATGGATGGTCGCTTCGTTCCCAACATCACCATTGGGCCCCTGATCGTTCAGGCCATCCGTCCCTTCACCCAAAAGCCCCTCGACGTCCATCTAATGATTGTCGAACCCGAGAAGTACGTCGCCGACTTTGCCAAGGCGGGGGCCGATATTATTTCTGTCCATGCGGAGCACAACGCCTCTCCCCACCTACACCGTACCCTGGGACAAATTAAGGAACTGGGTAAGCAAGCTGGGGTGGTACTCAACCCCTCCTCCCCCCTGGCCCTGATTGAGCACGTCCTCGAGCTCTGCGACCTGGTGCTGATCATGAGTGTTAACCCTGGCTTTGGTGGCCAGAGCTTTATCCCCTCCATGGTGTCAAAGATTCGAGACCTGCGCACCCTGTGCGACGATCGGGGCCTCGACCCCTGGATCGAGGTGGATGGTGGCCTGAAGGTGAATAACACCTGGCAGGTCTTAGAGGCGGGGGCCAATGCGATCGTGGCCGGGTCAGCCGTGTTTAACGCCCCAGATTACGCGGCGGCGATCGCCGGTATTCGCCATAGCAAGCGGCCCAGCCCTGAGTTAGCCATGGTTTAAGGCTAGCCTTGCCAGTTGAGAAGCCGCTGCTAGGGCGGTTCTTTAGTTAAGGAACTGCCCTAGCATTTTTGATTCAACCCAATCGGACAGAGCAGTTATGACCCACAGGCCTGAGGTAGCGGTGGCGATCCTGTACCAGGGAGACCAGTTCCTAATGCAACTACGGGATGATCACCCGGGTATCCTCTACCCTGGCCAATGGGGCTTCTTTGGAGGTCACCTGGAACCTGGAGAAACCCCCCTGGCCGCCCTACAGCGGGAGCTAGAGGAGGAAATTAGCCACTGTCCGGCGCAGTTGAGCCTATTTCGCTGCTACGAAACCGATCAGGTGGTTCGTCATGTCTTTCACGGACCCTTGCGGGTGTCTCTAGCCGATCTGGTCCTCCAGGAGGGGTGGGATCTGGGCCTGTGGTCCAAAACTGAGGTGGTGAGCGGTCACCACTACTCCTCCCGGGCTGGGCAGTTGCGGCCTATCGCCACCCCCCACCAGGCGATTTTATTGTCTTTTCTAGAACAGCCACCTGACATTTTTCTGGGATAAAGTGGGAGGGTTGATGTCCGTGGCCAAGCCTTTGGAACAGTTAAAACTCCCCCTTGAGGTGCTCGAGCATGATCTACCGCTACCAGCCTATCGGGTGCGGGAAAGTGGTCGAGCTCGCCATGTAGCCATCAAGGTGCATCTGAATGGCCAGGTTGAGGTGGTGGTTCCCCGTGGGTTTGATCAAACCCAGGTGCCTCAGTTGCTCAGGCGACGCCAGGCCTGGCTACACCAGACCGTCGAGCAACTGAAGCGTCAAACCGCTAATTTGACTGAGGATCACTTTGAAACCAAACCCCAACAACTGCAATTGCGATCACGACAGGAAATTTGGCAAGTACTCTACCAGAGCAACACCCCCCAGGCCCTGACCCTAGCCCAGCCCAGCCCCCTTACCCTGGTACTGCGAGGCAACCTGGAACCGATATCAAGCGGTCGCGATCTGCTGCGACAGTGGCTGGTCCGAAAGGCGCGGGCGGAGTTTGCTCCCTGGTTAAGAGAACTCAGTTTTGATCTAAATTTACCCTTTCAACGGATTTCAATTCGCGGCCAGAAAACCCGGTGGGCTAGCTGCTCCAGCCATCAAGATATCAGCTTGAACTACAAGCTCCTGTTCCTACCGGCGGATCTAGTCCACTATGTCTTTGTCCACGAACTCTGCCACACTATTCATATGAATCACTCCGAAGCCTTCTGGCAACTGGTGGCGGATAAGTACCCCCCTTACCAGACCTCTCGTGATCAAATTCGTGAGGCCTGGCGCTACGTTCCAACCTGGGTTGAGGGTTAATTTAGTTTGGCTGCCCCCCATCCCCCCCTGGAACCTCGCACCCTACAACCCCCCCACAGTGGCTACCAGTGGGATGGGCGTAGCCAGGGCTTTTTTGAAGGCTGGTACTTCCGCCTTACCTTACCCGAGCCCCAGGTAACCTTTGCCTTTATGTACTCCATCCAGGACCCGATCGGCGGCCAGCCCCACAGCGGCGGGGTTGCCCAAATTCTGGGTCCTGGGGATACCTACCTCTGCCGCAGCCTACCCAATACTGAACTATTCTGGGCCTGGTCGGAGGGCTTGGGCTTGGGTCACTGGCGACAGACCCTACCCAACCAAAGGCCTGGGTTTCTGCTGCCAATGGCCTTTACCAGTCAGATTCAGGAGGGGTATCAGGTCACGGCCTCCTGGCATCAGGGGCAGCTCAGAAATCCGGTTTCCGGCGAAACCGTGGTTTGGCAATATCACATCTCGCCGATCTACGGTTGGGGTCAGTCGGGCCAGCCCCAGCAATCTACCGCTGGTTGGTTATCCCAGTGGTCGATCTTTGAACCTGGCTGGCAAATCCTCATGGCCCATGGTCACGCCACCGGCTGGGTTCTGTGGCATGGTCAACGTTATCGCTTCTACCAGGTACCGGCCTACGGCGAAAAAAACTGGGGGCGGGCCTTTCCAAAACGGTGGTTTTGGCTGCAATGCAATGCCTTTGACCAACAGACAGAAATCAGTCTGACCGCCGCTGGTGGCCATCGCCAAGTGCTGACCTGGACAGAAACCGTAGGGATGGTGGGCCTGCACCACCAGGGCCAATTTTATGAATTTGTACCCTGGAACGCTACCCTGAGCTGGCGGGTCAGTGCCTGGGGAGACTGGTATATGACCGCTGAACGCCCAGAGTACGTTGTAGAGCTACACGGCACCACCACCCATGCAGGCATTGGGCTACGGGCCCCTACCCAGCACGGAGTGATGTATTGTTGCCGCCACACTGCCCAGGGGCAACTGAGCCTTAGCCTCTGGCGAAAATCCAGCCGGGGACTCAGCTTGGTCCTACAGGCCACCAGCCGGCAGGCAGCCTTGGAAATTGGCGGTGGCCCCTGGTGTGATCCGTGGCACAAACCTGGCGCCTAGAAAACCTAAAATAACTTAAAGATTCAGGAATATCTACTGGCTAGATTTCTCCTAAATTCGGCCCTGGAAACCCCTAGGGAACTTTAGGGAGTTATTAAGACTGGATTAACCCCCGGAAAAGGTGTTGCCACTAGCAAATCCTTGGGTAAAATCTAGTGCAATCATCGTTACTATTGCCGTTATACAGTGCTATCCAAGGGAGGTGATGATCAATGGCCTTGAGTCCTAAGCCCAATTTGATTAAGTTTTTACAGGAGGAATTAGCGATCTCCGCTGCTTCATTGCAGGTGGCCCTGAAGCACAGTGAGCAAGATCCGGGCCCCCTACCCATGATTCTCTGGCAGTATGGTTTAGTTACCCTAGAGCAACTTGAGCAAATTTATGACTGGATGGAAGCTGCATAGCTCGATTCCCATCTTAATCTGGGCCAAATTTACTAAGAGGTGCAGCGATCGCCGCACCTCTTAGTATGTGTAATTTTAATAAACTATACTAATCGTCGGTTACCGATCACCTTTGGGTAGGCTCAGGGTCAACCTAGACCCTGACAGCGTAAGGTCAGATACTCTCCAATTCCTATTGAATATTATCTATCAATCCTCCTAATGAAACTCTCACGAGCTCAGATCGCCCTAGGGTTAGCTGCCACTGGGTTAACGTTGTTTGCGGCAACCACCCTACATCGGCTGGCCTCATCGGCACCGACCCCCTCCACCTCCAGTTCTGAGGGCAGCGATAGTGCTCCCCAAGTGTCGCGAGATGCCAATACCCTACGGCTGCTCTACAGCCGTTCTGCCGTTACCCTCAACCCCCATTTAGCCACCGGCTATCAGGACTTTGAAGCCGCCCGATTAGTTTACGAGCCCCTGGCTAGCTATAACGAGGCGGGGGAATTGGTACCCTTTTTAGCGGCAACCATACCAACCCAGGACAATGGCGGGGTTAGCCCCGATGGCCGTAGCGTCACCTGGAAGCTACGGCAGGGGGTGACCTGGTCAGACGGCCAACCCTTCACCGCCGCCGATGTGGTGTTTACCTTTGAGTTTATTCGGAATCCAGCGATCGCCACCGCCACGGCGCAGTACTACGAAACCATCAAATCGGTGGAGGCCCTTGATGATTTGACGGTGCAAATTACCTTTATAGAACCCAATCCTGCCTGGTCAGTCCCCTTCACCGGCCAGACCGGGATGATTTTACCCCGCCATGTTTTTGAACAACACAATCATCGCCAGGCCAGGCAGGCAACGGCCAATCTTCAGCCGGTCGGTACTGGCCCCTACCAGGTTATGGGGTTTAAGCCAGGCGCCATTCTCTTTAGCGCCAACCCCACCTACTGGGATGGATCTCCGGCCTTTAAGCAAGTCGAGTGGCTGGGGGGGTTAGCACCCTACGCGGCGGCCCGGGAGGTTCTCCAGGTCGGTACGGCGGACGTGGCCCCTAACCTGCAGGTGGAGGGTGCCGCCCTAAACGGACTGGCTAGCAATCAGGCCCAGGGCCATATTGTCAATTTGTTTGGAGCCCAGGTGGAGCGAATTATGATCAATTTTGCCCATCCCTTTGCTCGCACTGAGGAGGGGGAGCGGTCTAGCCCTAAAATTCCCCATCCCTACTTCAAAGATTGGCGGGTCCGCCAGGCTATTAATCTGGCGGTTGACCGCGAGGCTATCGTGGAGGAACTCTACGGTGATACGGGGCAACCCACCGCCCAGTTGGTGGTGGACCCATCGGCCTACCAGGCCCCCAAACTCACCTACGAATATAACTTAGAGAAGGCTAAAACCCTCCTGGATCAGTCCGGTTGGATCGATAGAGATGGCGACGGTATCCGTGACCAGGAGGGTGTAGCGATGAAGATACTGTTTCAGTCAGCCGTGAATCCAGTCCGCCAACGCACCCAGGCTATAGTTGCCGATCGACTGGAGGAGTTGGGTATCGCCGTAGAAATTTCCCGAGTACGGGTGGATGAGTTTTTCTCTGCTAACCCCAAGGATAGTAATACCCTGAATCACTTCTACGCAGATTTGCAAATCTACTCCACCGGCAATGAAGGCCCTGACCCAATTACCTATATGGGCTGGTGGACCTGCGATAGAATCGCCTCCCAGGCGAATCAGTGGCAAGAACCGAACAACGCCCGCTACTGTAACCCTGACTACGACAAACTTTGGGCTCAGGCTCGAGTAGAACTAAACCCAGAAAAGCGACAAGCACTGTTTCAACAAATGAATCAACTGTTAACCAAGGATGTAGCGGTGATTCCGGTGGTACACCGGGCTATGGTTAACGCGGTGAGCGATCGATTAACCGGGGTAGAGTTCACCCCCTGGGATGCCAGTACCTGGAAAATCAAGGACTGGGCCCTAATTGACGGATCCAAACAAGAGCCCAGGTAGAGGAGTCGAACCTGTGGTTAATTAGGTTACGCTTTAGTAGCCCTGTAATCCCTCCGTTATGCCTTTCCAGTACTCCTCGAGGCTATGGATCTACCCCATTCTCCCCTACTGTCGCCCGGTGGCAATGATGCCAGCCTGGTGATCGATCAGGTACCCCTTAAACTTTCTGCTCAGCTGATTCTGCAGCAAGGTTTAGCGGCTATGGCCAGGGCGGCTAAAACCTATGCCCTGGTCTACGACGAACAGGGACTCCTGGGGGTTTTCACCTACGTCAATGCGGCCCAGGCGAGTGTCAATGGGGCTAATTTTCAACGGGAGATCCTGGGGGCCTGGCTGACCTCCCTGGAAACCCTGGAAACCTGCCCAGAGTTAACCGAAGAGCCTGGCGGTCAGATCAGCCCTAACCCCAACTACGACTATTGGCCGGTGGTTAACTCAAGCCAACACTGGATTGGGTTTCTAACGCCTACGGGAGAATATAAAGTTTGCTTAGCGACTCTACAACCGACGGAGAGAGGAACCCAGGTCCTGTCACCGTCTCCCCCCCAGGGCAGGTTAGACCAGGAGCATTTTACCCTGGCTCTCAAAGGGGCCCAGATGGGTACCTGGGAATGGCACCTACCCAGCCATTCCCTGGTTTTATCCCCAGAGTCAGAACAACTGCTGGAGATGGCCCCAGGGGAATTTGATGGTCACTATGAAACCCTTTTCCACCACATTCACCCAGACGACCGATCGCTGGTTGACCAAACCCTACAGCAGGCCATCCATCAGGGGGAACGCTACGACGTTGATTTTAGGGTGGTGCAACCCGATGGCAAGGTTCGCTGGCTACTATCCCAAGGGCAGGGGTTCTACCATGGCTCTGGGATCACTCGCCTGGTGGGGGTCAACCTGGATATTTCTGAACAAAAGCAAACGGAAACAGAACTGAGGTTGCAAGCCCAGCGAGAGCGTCTAGTGGCTCAAATCGCCCAACGAATTAGGGCTCTGCTGGATTTAGACCATATTCTGGAACAAACGGTTATTTTAGTTAAGCAGTTTATTGAAGCGGATCGGGTGATTATTCTGCAATGCACCCCAGATATGAGTGGCCAGGTCACCCAGGAGGCCTGTAACCCCGGCTATCCCACCATGATGGGATGGTCTCTGCGGGATCCCTGGACAGTGGAGGAAAAGTTTTTGGCCCACTACCGTCGGGGCCGAGGGCTGGCGGTGGCTAATATCTACGATCAAGGGTTGGCGGAGGATCAACTGCTATTTCTAGAATACTTCCAGATTCAGGCGGAAATTGTGGTGCCCCTCCTGCAGGAGGAATCCCTTTGGGGTCTCTTGATTGCCCACCAATGTGATGCTCCTCGGCAATGGCGGACGGCTGATGTCAGGTTATTACAGAGCCTGGCGGTGCAGGTGGGTATTGCCATTCACCAGGCAAAATTGCATCAACGCCTCACCCTGGCCAACCAAAAGTTAAAGCGGATTGCTTACCTGGATGGGTTAACCCAGGTGGCTAACCGTCGTCGCTTTGAGCAACACCTAGAGAGTGAATGGCGACGGATGGCTCGCCAGCAAACTTTTCTAGCGATTATTTTGGCGGATATTGATTATTTCAAAGGGTTTAATGACCTCTACGGTCACCAAGCGGGGGATAACTGTCTACGCCTGGTGGCCCGTACCCTCAGTCGGGCCGCCCGCCGTCCTGGTGATTTAGTCGCCCGTTACGGCGGTGAGGAGTTTGCGGTGATTTTGCCGGGGGCTGATCTGCAGGGGGCAGAAACCGTGGCCGAGGATCTGCGGCGTTCCATTCGCGATCGCCGGGTGGCCCATCAGGGGTCTAATATTGACCGCATTGTTACCATGAGCCTGGGGGTAGCCAGTTGTATTCCTTCTGCTAAGGGAAACCCCGCCAGCCTGTTAAAGCAGGCTGATGCTGCTCTCTATGCAGCCAAACATGGTGGCCGCGATCAGGTGAGAGCTTCCCCCTAAAGGGTGGGTTGCGAACCATGGGTCTGATCACTGAGCCATACCCTATTGTAACAAGTACACCGTAACCCACTTCCCTTTAGGAAAAACGATGACATGAGGAGACAACTGGCACGACTACAACACAAGTGGCGAGCTTGGTCCCTGAGTCGCGCCTGGATTAATAACCGTTATGCCCTGGGTGCCTTTAGGTACAACCTGGGTAATGCCCTCTGGGCCCGATTAATTGGGCGAACTTTTTTGAAATGGCAGCAGGATGACTGTTTGGAAATGGGGGCTGCCCTGGCTTACTACGGGGTCTTCTCCCTCTTTCCCACAATTCTAGTGGTGCTGAGTGTTGTTGGGTTTTTTACCGGGCCTAACACCGTTGCTTTTAATACAGTTTTGGATATTGCTCATCAGGCCTTACCCCCTGATGCCTTCGCTATTGTCAAAAGCACCCTAACCCAGTTCCATACCGCCAGTACTGGGGCCGGTATTATCGGCTTTGCCATTTTATTGTTTACCGCCAGCGGTTTTTTTGGCGCCCTCAGCCGCGCATTCGACAAGATCTGGCAGGTGCACTCCCACCCTTACTTTAACCAGGGGTATTTCAGCCAGGGCTTTGGGGCGATCGCTTTTACCTTCCTGTGGCGACGGTTTCTAGCCTTTCTTCTGGTAATTGGCTCAGCCGGGCTGGTCTTTTTATCCCTACTGTCAACGATTGCGATCGATACCCTCCTACCCTGGCTTGAGATCTTGAATAGCTTGGGACTGTTAACCAATATTGACCAGGTCCAGTTGTTACCCTGGCTGCGACTACTCAGTTCCTACCTGATGTTAACCCTGGTAGTCATGGTTCTCTACAAGGTCCTGCCCCGCACCCACGTGGCCTGGCGAGACATCTGGCTTGGCGCTCTTTTTACCGCTAGCCTATGGCTGATTTTGCAGCAGTTAATCAGCAATAGCGTCATTAGTCTCGGCAGTCGGTTTCGCTCCTACGGGGTCTTTAGTGGGTTTATGGTGTTAATGCTATGGATTTACCTGAGCAGCCAGATTTTCTTCCTCGGTGGTGAGTTCACCTACGTATACGCCCACTTGCTAGGTAGTCGAAGGGGAGGAAAGCACCTCAAATCCAAATACTGAGCTTAAGGGCTCATCTAAAGTGTATCAATCACCCGAACGATAGCTCTGCCTACGTCCTGGCAGGATCGGCATCCTAGGCTTTTGCCCTTGACGACGGCAGCAGATCCGTGTGCTGAGCCCAATGGCTATAAACCTCGTCTAATTTCAAACCTGGAGTTTCCCACCCTGTGGGAAGCAAGCTAGACCCTCTGGGAGAGGGGTTGGGGGTGAAGGGGCAGAACTATGGTTCTGAATATGGACTTGGTTTAGCTATGTATAAAAACATTATGTAGACTATGTTCATGGTGATGCTCATCACTCAATAATTCGGTAGACCTAATCTAGAATTAGACCAGGTCATTAAAAGATTCATTCAGTTAAACCAAGTTCCAGGGATTTGACTAACCCGCAACTGGGGATGTTTCAGTTCCAGAACAGTCACAGGGATACCTACTCATTTTTCCTAACCACTGATATCCTCTTTAAGTGACCTCTAATCAGGTGCATTCTCTCTATCAAGGATAATAGTACTCTGTGACAGTAGTACTCTGTCCTGCTCTAAGGAAATCGATCACTAAATCGTAGATCAAACCTGATTCCTGTTATGGGCTCTATGGATTACTTTGACTCATGGTCCAACTATTCTAATCGTCCTGCTCCTAGCGCTGAAGATTTAATTTACCAACATCTTCAATATTGGCGGCAGCAGGAATCGCCCCATCAGTTGCTGCAGAGATTTCGAATCTTGTTTTGGGACGGCAGTAATTACCCCGACCCCGCCATTGCCCATGCACTCTTCCAACTCTCGAAGGATAGCGCTGCCGATAGTAAGTTTAAGTACGTCCTGAATCGCTGCTACTATACTTTGATAAATTTTTGGTATACCCAACCCCGGGATCATTGGGCAATTCCCGAGTTGATTGGTCTACTCGAGGGTACCCCCAGTCTGTCCTCTACAGCTGAGGTACAGCGAGTAGAGTTTCTAGTACGGCAATTTTTGGCTAGTGAGCAATATGTCGCTCTCAAGCGCTTACAGCAAATTTTTAATGATCCTAGGGAATCTGGCGCCAGTTTAGCTACTGAAGAGCAGCCCCTAGCCTATCGGATTCGCTATTATCCTTTTCTCTATGATACGACTCTCCTCACTAAAGATAGTGGTCAGGAACAAGCTAAGAATGTGACCGATCTGCGGCGACGTGCTGAGACTAACCTAGGCATTCGTCTAGCTCGCTATCACAGTTATTGGCAGTCTCCATCTCAAAACATCGAGGTGATAAATCCTACCCTACTAACCGGTTCTGACCTAGGCGAAGCGCTTAGGTACTATACCGGCAAAGTCGAGCAAGGACGTACCCAGAAAGATATGGCGCAATGGTTTCAGACCTACAGCAAAACAGCTCGATCATTTCGAGACTTCAAGGACGAGTTCGTTGATTATTTGATTGGTCCCATCGCTAGGGTTGATTCTCGGTACAGAAACAACTTGTTTACGCGTAATTTGCGGCAACACCTGCGGGAAAGTATGGATAACTTTGATGATCAACCCCTAAGTCGCTATATTCACACTCGTTTCTGTCAGCAGATACTTAATTTTTTAGTGGTTGATAATCCCCAACGTCCAGTATTTCGACGTTTTTGCCAGCTTATTGAAGATATTGGGTACACCTTAACGATTGGACTGCTGTTGCGGGTTGTATTATTTTGTGCCGAGGCTAAACCTTGGCTAGAACGACGTTTTTCGGTGCTGTTTAATGCCCACGAACAGCGCCTATGCAAAGAGATACCCTGGCTGGTTACCAGTCTTGAACATATTAATATTGCTTTAATAACTAACTTTAACCATATTGGCTACCAGTTTTAGAGGTTGTTTGAAAAGCCAAAGAGAGTCTCAAACTATACCTATGGCTGGTTGACTGACAAAACACTGGCTTACGGTGGTTCAAACCGCTGCTATCCAGACGAAGTCGACTTTCGCCGACTGATCCATAACCCGCGTAGGCGGGTTTTGCCTGTCTAGGCGCGGCTTCTAGCCGCCAGCGTTGAGAGTTTTGTCAGTCAACCAATACCTATGGAGTAGGATAATCACCGCAAAATTCAGTATTTTAGCTGCCCCCTGGCGGCGAACTATACCGGGGACAGCCCTTTTCAAACAACCTCTTAGCGCCGGATAAAGAGAAAGGCCAGACTAAACAGGAGAGACACCACCAAAACAATGGCGGGCCCCGAGGGCAGATTAAAGTAGTAACTCAGGTAGAGGCCCGTCACACTGGCGACCACGCCAATCACACTACCCACCCCCATCACCTGATGCAGGCGCGGCACCAGCAGGTAGGCCGTGGCCCCCGGGGTAATCAGTAGGGACAGCACCAAAACCACCCCCACCACCTTCATGCTGGCCACCACCGTCAGGGCAATCAGGGCCATCAGCCCGGCGTTCAGCCAGGCCACCGGTAAACCATTGGCCTGGGCTGCCAGGGGGTCAAAGCTGTAGAACAATAGCTCCTTGTAGAGTAACCCGACGATCACCAGCACTAGGGCGGCGATCAGCGCCGTATCCCTGACATCCCCGGCGGTGACCCCCAGGATATTGCCAAACAAAAAGTGGTTGAGATCGATTTTGTTACTTTTTTGAATCACGGTGATCAGGGTAATCCCCAGGGCAAAGAAGGCCGAGAAGACAATGCCCATAGCCGCGTCCTCCTTGATCGGCGATCGCCGATGGATCCAACCAATCAGGACCGTGCTGGCCACCCCGGCCACAAAGGCCCCCACCAGAATATTCACCCCCAGCCAAAAGGCCAGAGCCAGCCCCGGCAATACCGAATGGCTAATGGCATCCCCCAGCAGGGCCAGGCGTTGCACCATCAGGTAGCTGCCCACCACCGCACAGATCACCCCCACCATCACCGCCACCGCCAGCGATCGCAGCATAAAGCCGTACTGGAGAGGATCCAGCAGCCAGTGGAACCAATCAAGCAGCATGGCCAAAGAAGCTGACATGGCCACCGTAGGCCCGACGAATATGGTCTGGGGTCAACACCCACTGGCGCGGTCCCACCGCTATCAGTTCCTGGTTCAGAAGAATAAGCTGATCAAAATTAGTAATCGGTTCCCCCAGATCATGGTTCACCACCAGGAGGATTTTGCCGGCCCGGGCTAACTCCTGGAAAACCTCAAACAGTAGGGTTTCGGTTTTTTGATCTACCCCCACAAAGGGCTCATCAAAGCAGAACAGGTCAGCCTCCTGGGCCAGGGCCCGGGCCAGAAACACCCGCTGTTGCTGCCCCCCCGACAGGTTAGCCAGGGGGCGCTGACTCAGATCCGCCAGCCCCACCCGCTCCAGAGCCTGCTTTACCGCCTGCCGACTGGTGGGGGAAAAGGGCCGCAGCCAGCCGGTTTGTTTCACCCGGCCCATCATCACCACATCCCAAACCGTGGCCGGAAAACTCCAGTCAATCTGCGATCTCTGGGGAACGTAGGCCACCCGATCCAACTGGTGGGCCAGGCTATCCTCCCCGTAGGTGACCTGGCCGGTGACCCGGGGCAACAACCCCAGCATGGCCTTAATCAGAGTACTTTTACCGGCCCCATTGGGGCCCAAAATCCCCACCAACTGGCCTGGCCGGATGGTAAAACTGAGGTTGCGCAGGGCCTGGACATCCCGGTAGTTAACGGTGAGGTGGGCAACGGTGAGGCAAGGCGAAGCAGCCATGGCGGGTAAAAGTTTTAGGGGCAGGGTACCTCCCCTAGGGGGGAGAACTATGAAAGGATTATGAAATCCAGTGTAGTCTAAAAATGAAAGCACTATGAAAAAACCTGTCGCCCTATCCATCGCCCTGGGGTCAAGGCCGGGCCTACTCCTGGCCCTGATCGGGCTAGCCCTGGGCAGTTGCCAGGCCCCCACCTCCGGCCCAGGGTCAGACCAGGGAGGGCGACTGCAGGTGGTGGCCACCACCACCCTGATCGCGGACTGGGCTAGCCAGATCGGTGGCGATCAGATTCAACTCACCTCCCTGCTAGAGTCGGGCAACGATCCTCACCTCTATGAGCCGGTACCGGCGGATACCATCGCCCTGGAGCAGGCGGATTTGATCCTTTACAACGGCTATAACCTTGAGCCGGGCCTGATTCGCCTGATTGCCGCCACCGGCCAGCAGCAACGGTCGGTGGCCCTGGGGGAGGTGGTGGCTCCCCTGACCTCCCAGGTGCCGGGACAGGCCGTCCCCGATCCCCATGTTTGGGGGGATGTTAGTCAGGTGCAACCCATGGTGGAACGCCTACGGGACGAACTGATAGCCCGGGCGCCAGACCAGTCGGCGGAGTTTCGAGATCGCAGCGATCGCTACCTGGCCGAACTGCAAGAGCTACACCAGTGGATTCGGGATCAAACCGCCACCATCCCTCCTGACCAACGGCAATTAGTCACCACCCATGATGCCTTTCAGTACTACGCCCGGGCCTACGGTCTGACGGTGGTGGGCACCCTGATTGGCATCAGCACAGAGGAACAACCCAGCGCCCAGACCGTGCGACAACTAGTGAATAGCATTCGCTCCCTGGGGGTGCCGGCGATCTTCACCGAAACCACCGTCAACCCCACCCTGATTACCACCGTAGCGACGGAATCGGCAGTCAGGTTGGCCACCCCCCCCCTCTACTCCGACTCGCTGGGGGTTGCCGGCAGTGAGGGGGATACCTACAGCAAGATGATGAGGGTCAACACCCGCACCATGGTAGAAAATCTGGGGGGCGAGATTAGGGGTCAGGCGCTATAATTTCTAAAACACCTACCTTTAACCTGAATTTCAAGGCAAAATGGAGGGGATTTCAACGGCAGGAGCCCAGACTATGACCAAGCAGAGTCGTCAGAATGTTGTCTCCGATCCGATTACCACCCTCCTCCAGAACAACTTTCTATTTGCTCCCCTGGGGCAAGCGGAGCTAGAAAACTACCTGCGGGACAGCCCCGTCGTTAGGGAAAAGCTCTATTCAAACCGGCCGATTTACACTGCCTTTCGCCCCAATGACTGGCTAGATCACCTCTACATCATCCTCGACGGCGGTCCTGTGATTATGCGCAGCACCCCTCTCGATCGGGTGATTGGTATTACCTATCCGGGGGGGTGCTTTGGTCATTCGAGTTTACCCGTGGGCTTTGGCACGGCGGTGCGAGCTTTTCCCAGCCTGGTAGAGGCCTATAAAACCACCGATGTGGTAAAAGTGCCGGTGGCGGTGATCGCGGCCCTCTACCGCGACAACACCGCCTTTCAAAACCGCTACAGTCTTTTATTCGAACTACAGGAAAAGTTTCAGTACCACCTGCTTAACTGCAGTGCCTACCCTCCCCAATCCGTAGCCGCCCTACTGCGAGCCCTGATCTACCAGGAACGCAGCCTGGGTAGTCAGCCCCAGGCCCCCAGGAACAACGACTACACCTTTGACCTACCCATTGACCTGATTGCCCGAGCCTGCCAACTCAACCATCGCACGGTAGAACAGGTGCTAAAAGGTCTCACCCGGGCGGGTTACTTAAAGGCCAATAAAAACCCAGATCATCAGGGGGCTGACCAAGTCTATATTGTGGATCCAGAGGGACTGAAGGAGGTCTATGGCGCTACCCGGGACAAGGTGGCCTGGTGGCCCCTGAAATAGGAGTTAACCATTGGGTCGCCCATCTTCAGTGATAGTTTTCATCCTCTCGCAGCTCATCGTAAAGTAGGTCCAGACCAATTAACACCCGTTCGCGATCGGAGAGATCGCCGATAATTTTGCGCACCGGTGGAGGCAAAATCTTAGAAAGGGTAGGGGTTGCCAGGATCTTATCTTCCTCAGCTAATTGGGGGTTTTTCAGAACATCGATTACCTTCAAGGCATAAACTCCCTGAAACTCCTCCTCCAAAATATTGTTGAGGGTTTTCAGCGCCCGAATCGAATTGGGGGTATTGCCAGCCACATAGAGCTTCAGGATATAGGTTTTCTTAACGGCACTCATGGACACTAAGTTCGAGAGGTCATAGAAATAGGTAAGGATGGGAAAATATCGCTAGGGCTCCCTGGGAATGGAACGGCGATACATCTCACAGAGATGGGCAATGACGTCAATCAGGGTCAACCGATAATCCAGTAGAATTTCCTCACTGCGCCCCTCTAATTTTAATTGCTTAGAGAATTCATCCATTAAATCCATGTGAATTTCCACAATGTGAGACACGGAAATATCTGCCATAAAAGCTTGATTAACAAAAGTATCAATGTTTTGGTTTAGGGCAGCGTCATTGGCAAAATACCCCAGGATAATCTTACGGTAGTCGGCCCTGAGTTGGCATAAAAGGGTTTCACGGTCAGGCTGACTCATATTCCGTAGGAAGTGATCGGAGTTGCGCTTGTAGTAGACACCCAGGTAACCGAGACGAGCATTGAGCTTCTCGGTGAGCCGCTCCTGTTGGGCCGTTAGCAGGTCTGGTGAGGGTAAGGACACAGGGGAGGGGAGGGGAGGCAGAGGGCAGGATGCGGCCGAGAGTTGGAGGAACCGATCAATAGCCCGGCGAATGGTACTGTCCAATTGATGGAGTTGATCCATCGGTAGAGTCACCACCGCCCCATGGTAGGTGGACATCCAGGGCTCTAACCATGGGGCGGTGATCTCCAGGTCTGGTAGGGCGGAAGGGCTGACCAATGCCACCACCGGTAGGAGCACGCCGTTATCCCTCAGACGTTCACGCAGATCTTCAGTTACCATGGTTGCCTCCAGCACCAGACAGTCCATAGGGTGACGGAGATCGCTGAGCCAGGCTACTCCCTCCTCTGGCGTCCTGGCAATATGGACAGCGTAGCGGTCGGGGGAGAGACTCAAACCAGGCGATTCGATCAGCTCCCTAGACTGGGCCAGGAGGTATATCTGTAGGGGAGTAACCAAGGCAGTAACTCAAGACAACGAGGCTGGAGACCAATGGGGCAGGCTGCTGTGAAACCAAAATAGGGCGCTACACCCGATTTGCATTTCAACAGAAAAATTTAGTTTACATTTTTTAATTGTAAGGGTTGATAGCCAGAATGCTTCCTCCGCAATTTTTAAGCCATCCCCCCAGTTTTCCTCCCGCCACCGAGCTGGATAGGGTGATGGGGGCTCTAGCCGCCCAGCTCCCCTCAATCCCTGACTATCTGGTGGTGGTAGATGCCCAGCAGCGCCCCCTGGGGGTGATGTCCCTGGCTAAATTGTGGGCTTTTTATCACCATCCCTCCCCCGACCGCCAGCCCTCTAACCCACCCCAATTGCAAGACTGGCGGCCCTACTGGGAGCCGGTCCTAGCCATCCCTGACCAAATTCCCCTAGCGGATCTGGTCACCTACCTCCAGGCCCAACCCCAGAGGCACTGGGTTACGGTGGACAGGGACGGAGGCTACCAGGCCTATATCGAGGCCAATAGTGCTCTGGTCTGGTTGTTGCCCCAGCTGAACTTAGGCCTCCGAGCTCCGGCCCAGGGTTGGCTGATGGCCTTAAGCCATGCCCTCAAAACTCCCCTAACCTCCCTGCTAGGACTATCTAGCCTACTGCTCGACCCCCGGGTAGGAGCCTTAAGCGATCGCCAAACTCGCTACGCCACCCTAATGCGTAGGGCCATCCGCCAATTAATCCGCATGGTTAATGAGTGGGTCGACTGGCTGCGACTTGAGTCCGGAGACCTGGTGTTAGACTGGCAGGAGCTAAATCTGGCCAGACTGCTGGGGGACCTGTTACCCCAATTCCTGAGTAGCCGGTTACCGGATCAGCCTGCACCGGCCTGGATGGAGACATTTACCGTTGATTGCCAGATTTCCCTGGCTGCCTTCCCTGGGGATCGACAGCGTCTAGCTCAGGCCCTGCATAACTCCTTAGATTATCTCCTGCAACAGCAATCCCAACCCCTGGGCCTCAGCCTAGATCGCTGGGGCCCCTGGCTGAGTTTAGATCTGCGGGGCACCTACCCCAAGGGCCAACCCTGCCCCGACCTCATCCCCCCAGGGGGGTCGTCTTTAGACTATCTAGGCCTCAGCCTCGCCCGTCAGCTTTGCCGGGCCCACGGGGGCGAGCTGGGAGGATTTTGCTCTCCTAGCCTGGGGTACCACCTCACCCTATTGATACCCCTACCCGAGGGGGCGACAACGGCAGTTCGGGGGGGAGTCATGTTGGTCAGTCGAGAGATCGCAACCATTGATGCGATCCATAGCCAACTCCAGGGCAGTTCCTACGGTCTGGTGGTGGTGACGAACCCCACGGAGGTGGCCAGGGTTGTCGATCGCCTCACGCCCAGGGTAGTACTCTGGGATGGCGAGTCCTTCAGCCCTACCCTGGTGCCCCCAGTCGACCTGAGTGGATCCATTTTGCAAATTACCGAAGCCTCCGCCAGCCCCGATCTCAGTGCCATCACCCTACCCCGGGGGGATCTAGCCCTGGCCCTACTACCCACCCTGGCCACTATCCTGGAAAACCGTGTCATCTGTGCCCGGCCTCTCACCCTACTGCTGCTCCACAGTCCAAACCAGGCTCCAGCCCTTTCTGCCGAATGGCACCAAACCCTACAAAACTACCAGTGTTGCCTGTTGCAGGCTGAGGACATCGAGCAGGCCAGACTGCTCTGCCGCATTTGGCAGCCCGATGCCATTGTTCTCGATCAACAGGCTCCCCCCAGGGCGGAGGATCTGATACAGATCAGTCGCCTGCCCGATCTGGCGGATCAGTCCCTGGTGCTGCTCAGGGCCAGGCCAGAAGGTGCCCCAGACCTTAAAATCATTGATGCCAGAACAGTCATAGATCGGGGTCCCCACCAGGGAGCCATCATCCTACTACACCAAATCAATCCCTACCGAACAAACCTCCCGCTGCCGCGTCAGCTAGAACCCCAAATCTAACCTGGAGCAAGGACAGGAGATTGGCTGAGGTGTTAGGCTAGAGCAGATTGACCGAAGCCCAGCACTGCTGCAATGCTTGATCTATTGCTGATGGCCAGCCTGGGGTTTCTGGGCAGTTTTGGACATTGCCTGGGTATGTGTGGGCCCCTCACCGTTGCCTTTTCCCTATCCCAGGGGCCGGCTCTCCAAGATCAGGGGGCCCAGGTGCGATTTCACCTGCTACTGAGCCTAGGCCGCATCATTAGCTATGCCCTGGTAGGGGCTATGGTTGGTGGGCTGGGGTCGGTGTTGGTGGCCAGTGGACAGATGGCAGGGGTGGGTAGCTGGCTGCGGCGGGCGATTTCCCTGGCTACCGGGCTTTTACTGATATGGTTTGGCCTGGGGCAAATTAACCCCGGTCAGTTGCCACCAGTGCCACTGCTCAACCCTATGGCCCAGGCCAGCTGGTACGATCGCTTGGGTCGAACCATGACAGCCCTACAGCGCCAGCCCCAGGGCTGGACACCGTTGGTGTTAGGGCTGGTGTGGGGGCTGATGCCCTGTGGTTTCCTATACGCCGCCCAACTGAAGGCAGCGGAAACCGTCAGCCCCTGGAGGGGAGGTGCGGCCATGCTGGCCTTCGGGATAGGCACTCTGCCCACCATGATCGGGGTGGGGGCGGCTGCCACGGCCCTCAGCGCTGACCGACGAGGCCAACTCTTTCGGCTAGCGGGTTGGATCACCCTAACGGTAGGCCTGATCACCCTGCTGCGCAGTAGCGATGGGGCAGACTTTACCGGCCATGGGGCCTTAATCGCCCTGGCCCTAGCCCTGATCGCCCGACCCCTAAGTTACCGTTGGCCCTCCCTACTGACCTACCGTCGGACTCTGGGAATGGGGGCCTTTGTTCTATCCGTCGCCCACGCCGCCCATATGGTTACCCTAGGCTGGGATCCCAGAGCCCTACCCTTTTTGTTGCCCCAGTTACAGGTGGGAGGCTGGGCCGGGGTGATCGCCCTGGGATTAATGATCCCCCTAGCCGGCACCAGCAGTAATCAGGCCCAGGCTAAGCTGGGCCGGCACTGGCGACAGCTGCACCGCCTGGCGGTGCCGATCTTTGGGCTAGCCGTAATCCATACCCTATTGCTAGGTTCCAATTATTTGGGCAGCTTTAACAGATCGCCTCAGCACTGGCTGGCGGCAATCGGCCTAAGCGGCCTGGCCCTGGTGATTCTATTGCTACGCTGGCGGCAGTTTTGGTCTATCCTAAAGCCCTAGTCTTCAGTGGCGTAAATTCGGTGATCCTTCAAGGGGGAGTCAGGCATCAGAAATCAGTCGTCAGGATCAGCCCTATTTACGCCAGGGTCTACTGGAAACCATGATGACAAACCTACCAATCCCACTAGAATGATTGGGTGTCATCACTGGTTTAGAGTAAAGCTCAATGACTGCCTGGAGAAAGTTTTGGATGGCTACCCCCTGTAGTCATGGGTTGGTAAAGTTGGCTAGCTTAGGTTGCCTGGCCTGGCTGTTGTGGCCAGCTTTGCATGTCCGGGCCGACCAGCCCCATCACCGGAACTGGGAAAATCCCCTGGTTTCCCTGCCCCACCAGGATTCAGTATCCCCCCTAGCCCCGGTTGCCTCCCAGGTGGAGGCCAAATTGACTGCTCCGGCGATGAAATCTAATCAGGCTGGGTTAGCTGAACTTTCCCGGTTAGGTGCTTCCCTGACGGCAGTACCAGACCCTGGGGAGGCAGCATCCACGATCGCCCCGACAGTCGTCGCCCTGGAGTCGCCACCATCCCAGGACGCCGCTGCCCTGGCCCTAGACTATCGCCTGGGTTGGGGGGCTGAACTACCGGTGATTCCCCCTGACCAGACCATCGCCCAAGCAGATACCGGCCCTAGGGAGACCTCCGATCAGTTAACCAGTGGGGAGGAAACCGATCTGGCCCGGCAGTCCCAAAACCCAGTGGCTAATCTGATTTCCCTGCCCTTCCAAAACAACACCAACCTTGGCCTGGGGCAGTTTGACCGCACAGGCAATATCCTAAACATCCAGCCCGTCCTCCCCAGCCCCCTCAGCAAAGACCTCCTGCTAATTAATCGGGTGATCCTACCCCTGGCCTACCAACCCGAACTAGCCTCCGGGGTGGGCAATAGCTTTGGCCTGGGGGATATCTTTTACCAGGGATTTTTGTCCCCCACCAACACCGGTAACTTTAGTTGGGGGATAGGTCCGGCGATTTCCTTTCCCACCGCCACCGATCGGGTACTGGGCACTGGCAAATGGAGTATTGGCCCCGCGGCCGTGGGCATCTGGAGCGTTGATCGGATTGTGGCTGGGGCCTTGATTAATAACGTCTGGTCCTTCGCAGGGGCTGGCGATCGCCAGGATGTTAGCTTCCTAACCCTACAGCCCTTCTTTAACTACAACCTCAATGATGGTTGGTATATCAATACCGCCCCGATCGTGACCGCCAACTGGCAAGCCTCGGCCGGCAATGTCTGGACCGTACCGATCGGCGGCGGGTTTGGGCGGGTGTTTGCGATCGGTCGGCAACCGGTTAACCTGAGTGCCGCCGCCTTTTGGAACGTGGTCAGACCGGAGGGGGCGGCGGACTGGACGCTGCGCATGCAGATCACCCTGCTGTTTCCTAAATAGAGCCCTGGGTAGACCTAGATTGCTATGCACCCACCCCCTCAACGATTCTTAGGCATTGATCTGGGCTGGCAGTCGGGGGCCTCGGGTCTCTGCTGCCTGGGCCTGGAGGGAGACCAGCTCATCCTCCAGCAGCTCACCTGCCAGCAAACGGTGGCGGAGATTCTGACCTGGGTGGAAACCTGGAGCAAGGGGGTGGAAACGGTGGTAGTGGCGGTGGATGCCCCCACCCTGATTCCTAATCTGACCGGCATGCGCCTGCCCGATCGGCTAGCCCACCGCTACTTTGGTAAGTACGATGCGGGCTGCTACCCGGCTAACCAGGGGCGTCCCTTTGCGGAGAAATTGATAGCCTTTGGCCTGGCCCTGGAGGCCCTGGGCTTTGCCCATGCCCCCCACAGCCCCGCCCAGCCGGTGGGGCGGTTTCAACTGGAGGTGTTTCCCCACCCGGCCACGGTGCACCTGTTTAACCTGGAACGCATCCTCAAGTATAAAAAGGGTCGGCTAGCGGAACGGCGACCCGAACTGGAAAAACTCCGCCACTACCAACTGACACGGTTACCTAGCCTCACCCCAGCCCTGGCGATCAGCGAAGCGGACTTACCCACCATTCCCGCCACCGGCAAAGCCATGAAGGCGGTGGAGGATCAACTGGACAGCCTCACCTGTGCCTACGTGGCGGCCCATTGGTGGTACTGGGGCAGCGATCGCAACTGGATACTGGGGGACCCGGAGAGCGGCTACATCGTGGTGCCCGCCCCCCTACCGGCCTAGGA
The DNA here is from genome assembly GCA_040381765.1 of Leptolyngbya sp. GTDB lineage: Bacteria > Cyanobacteriota > Cyanobacteriia > Phormidesmidales > Phormidesmidaceae > Nodosilinea. Next base: position 9,147 of record JBEIGU010000026.1, on the reverse strand, counting down.
AGTCACCACGGAGGTTTTGGGTCGAGCAAAAATCATCCGCCCAGCGGAGGTTTGCAGGGCACCGGTGACCACCACCGCCAGCTCCTCGCCCAGGTAGTCCCGCCCCTCCTCCACCACCACCATGGTGCCATCGTTGAGGTAACCCACCCCCTGGGAGGGATCCTTACCCTCCTTGAGAATCTTCAGATCCATCTCGTCGCCGGGCAGGTAAGTGGGGCGAATAGCCTGGGCCAGATCGTTAATGTTGAGCACCTCCACCTCTTGAAAGCTGGCCACCTTATTGAGGTTGTAGTCGTTGGTCAACAGGGTGGCGTTCAACTCCTGGGCTAGCTTCACCAGCTTGGCATCAACGGTGGGGATATCGTCGTAGTCTTCGGCATTAATCAACAGCCGGTTAGGGTAGGCCTCCCGCAACCGGTTCAGCACGTCTAGGCCCCGGCGACCCCGGCTGCGTTTCTGATCGTTAGCGGCATCCGCCACCTGTTGTAGCTCCCGCAGCACAAATTGGGGCACCAACAGCTGACCCTCTAGAAAACCCGTGGCCAGAATACTCTCAATCCGGCCATCAATGATACAGCTGGTGTCCAGAACTTTTGTTTTAGAAGGTTTTAGGGTACCCTCCGCCACCAGGGTCGATTCCAGGGTGCTGGGGCTGATCAGCCGCAGCAGGGACCGGCCATGGGTATCCGCCAGGTTCATGCCAGAAACGGCAAACACCACACTGCCCATGACGGCGGTGAGGGGCTTAATAAAGCCAAACTCGGAGGGAATCGGTAACAAAAATAGGGGGGCCAACATCAGGTTGGCAATCAGCAGCCCCAGCACCAACCCCGCCGCTCGGGTCAAGAGGCGATCGGGGGGCAGTTCCTTAATTTGCCGTTCTAAGCGGCGATAGCTAGTTTGCATCACCAGGCCTAGACCGGTGCCGATCAAACCACCAAAGACTGCGGTCACCGTCCCCAAACCCTCCAGATTGGTGACCTGGGAGAGAATCCGGTCGGGAAGCAGATCGACACTGTAAAACCCGATTCCGGCCCCCGCTATGATAAAAGAAAGAACAATAAGTGTATCTAGCATGGCGATCTGCAGCTGGCGGAATGGTGGTCAGGGGTTTAGATCTTCCCCTACCCTACAGTTTACTGGCCGACCCCCATCACCTGGGCGGCCCCCTTGGGCAGGGAAAGGTTAAACTGGCAAAAGTATACCGTTTATTTTCGATGCCTGTGGTAGGGCATCGCTGCGATCGCCCCTTCCCCGCCCCAGGCCATGGTTGCCGACCCCCTTTCCGCCTACGTCCACATCCCCTTTTGTCGGCGCCGCTGTTTTTATTGTGACTTCCCCATTTCGGTGCTGGGCAACCAGGCCCGGGGGGAAACCTCCGGCACCGTAGCCCAGTACCTCACCCTGCTACAGCGGGAAATTGTCGCCACCCCCGCCGGTGTAGCGGCCCTGCAAACCGTCTTCTTCGGCGGCGGCACCCCCTCCCTGCTGGCGCCAGGGCAGGTGGATCAGATTTTGACCTGGCTGGATCAGCGCTTTGGCCTGGCCCCGGGGGCGGAGATCTCCATGGAAATGGACCCGGGCACCTTCGACCTGGAGCGGTTGCGGGGCTACCAGGCAGTAGGGATCAACCGGGTGAGTCTGGGGGTCCAGGCCCTGGAAGACCGACTGCTGGCGGCCTGTGGCCGTGAGCACCGTCGGCAAGATGTGGATCGGGCGGTCACCTGGCTGCACCGGTTGGGCCTGGAGAATTGGAGTCTGGATTTAATCGCCGGTCTACCCCAGCAACAACCAGGGGACTGGCAGCGGGGCCTGGCCCAGGCTATCGCCTTCGCCCCCCAGCATATATCGGTTTACGACCTCACCCTGGAACCCCAAACCGTGTTTGGTAAGCGCTACCGCCCCGGCGATGCCCCCCTACCAACGGAGGAGCAGACCGCCGCCATGTACCGGCTCACCCACCAATCCCTGGAAGATCAGGGCTACGATCACTACGAAGTATCCAACTATGCCCGGCCCGACCATCGCTGTCGCCACAACCTCACCTACTGGCACAACCAACCCTACTACGGCTTTGGCATGGGGGCCACCAGCTATACCCAGCAGCAACGGGTGAGCCGACCTCGCACCCTGACCCAGTATGGTGAATGGGTAGACCAATTCGAGGCTCGCCTGGGCCAGCACCCCGACCCGGTCACCCCACCCCTGGATCAATTCCTGGAAACCCTGATGCTGGGGCTACGACTACGTCAGGGTATCGAGGCGACCAGCCTGCGATCGCAGGGGCCAGAAAACACCTGGGAACAGCTGGGAAAAATCCTGGAGCGCCACATCGCCAGGGGCTGGGTGATCACCGAGGGGCCCTCCTGGCAGGGTCTAGATCGTCTGCGCCTGAGCGCCCCGGAGGGGTTTTTATTCTCTAATCAGGTCCTGGCGGATTGCTTCGCCCTGGGGGCAGAAGCCCCCTGACCTCGATCGCGGCAGCCCCTCTCAAGCTCCTGAGTACTAAGTAGTGCTGTCGGAATATTGCGCTGGTGGAATACTTATGGCCCTCACCCCCCAACCCCTTCTAGCCAGCATTGCAGATTGGCCAGGCTCCATATCCCATGGACTATACTGAAAGAGTCTCGGTAAGGGTTTTGTCATGGTTCTTCTAGATGCCACCCCATCTTCCATCGGTGAACCCCTGGCTGAGGCTCCTTCGTTGCCAACCAACCTCGATAGCGACGAACCCCCCTTGGAAGAACGCCAGGCTAAGGAACAAGCCCAGCGACGGGCTGAACAGTTAGAGACCTTGTTAAGATCCCAGGGAATTGATCCTGATCAACCGCTGGGGTTATAGAGTCCTGACCTGGCCAGGGGGTAGAGGGGAAAAACCAGCCCATTAGCCAGAACACTAAGGAAAAGGATGATCAGTCAATTTCATGTCTCGTAACATAAAGTCTGTGAGTTACGAGACATGAAACCCCTAACATTGGGTAGATCCAAACCCCTACCTTGAGTCCTGACTTTTCCCATCCTTAGCCACACCCCAGTCCCCTCTCCCAGATCAAGTCCAGCTCCCCTTCTCCCAGTTTTGGGAGAAGGGGCTGGGGGATGAGGGCCACAGGACTTTGCGATCTACTGACACTGGGTAGGCATTCTGGCTCGCCTCCGCCCCCTTGCCGATGGCTAGAGCTAACTAACTAAGCCGGGGATTCCTGGGTTTGGGTTGCCGGTTGGCGCTTCTGAATCCCCTGCAAAAACATCGGCACAAAGGTCTTCAAAAAGGCCTCCGGATCCCGCTGCCAGGCGCGTTGGGCGGCGGTTAACCGAGTCTTTTGCAGTTCGGGGGCAAACAAGGATCCGGGCAGCCGCTCCATCAGGTAACCGGGCCGCTCCCAGAGGGGCAGGGTATTGGCGATATCCAGCAGTTGGCTGAGGCGGCGCAGCTCAGCCCCCAGGGTAATGTCCATGCCGGCCTCAAAGGCACTCTGCTCGATCGCGGTGTATTTCTGCTTAGCTAGCTCCACCTTCTCGCGGCTGGCAGGGCTCTGGCGGGCAATGGTGGCCAGACGGCGGGTACCCCAGCGCACGTGGGCCGCCTCCTCCGGCAGAATCCGCTCCAGGGTTTCGCGAATCTGGCTATTTTCAGGGGTCTGGGGGGCTGATTTGAGGGCGTGGATATGGGCGGCAAAATACTCACACCCGCGCTTTTCCGTCACATTGATGGCGACCAGGGCGGAAATCACCCCATCCTCCAGGCGATCGGGGCCCTGAAAGCTGTCCTGATCCAACAGCCGCTCAAACTCATCAATGTAGGAGAGCCCTGGGGGAGTACCCACCTCGGCCCCCAGATCCACCAGCAGATCGGTCAACCAGAGGGCGTGGCGAGCCTCATCGGCAACGTGATGGGAGAGGTCCTTCACCAAATCCTGGGGTTTGCCGTTGAGGGTCTCAATCAGGTTAGTCAGGTCCTTGCAGCTGCGCTGCTCGTTGTAGCGGTAACGATTCAGGGTGATGTGATGAATCTCTGGGTCCTTAACCACCTGCTGCATCACATCGCGGGCGCTTAAGGTATTGAGAAAGCGACGGGGATAGGTCACGGTCATGGCGGTTTCTTAAGTTTTGTGTTGTATGGGTGGATTGTAACGCACCTTTTTGGGCTTGGGTAGGTCACAGCCTGACAGTCCCCTGCAGCCACCGGTCTGAACCCGCTTCCCCTGGCTCCTAAATTCTGACCCCTGGTTGAAGGGTGCCCTGATTGCCCTGGCATAAATCCTTCCACCGTGCGGCCGGAAGTCTTCCCTAATCTGCAAGCCAGTGGAACAGGCAATGCAGAGCCTTCCCATCGGTTTCCCAGTTAGTCCTGGGCTCAAGATTGATGGGCACGGGCTAAGGCCCTTTGCCCATCCTACCTCTGATCCCCGATTACTGATTTAGGAGCGAAATTCTGAGGCCACAATCATGGAACCAATGCCCAAATCACTAAAGATTTCCAGCAGCAGGGCGTGGGGAATACGGCCATCCAAAATGTGGGCGGCCCCTACCCCCTGGGCCAGGGAGCGGACACAGCAATTCACCTTGGGAATCATGCCGCCGGAGACAATGCCAGCAGCGATCAGCTGCCGGGCCCGTTGGATGTCGAGCTTAGGCAGCAGGGTGGAGGGGTCGGTATAGTCGGTTAAGATACCACGGGTATCGGTAAGGAGAATCAGTTTTTCCGCCCCCAGGGCGGCGGCCAGTTCCCCGGCAACGGTGTCGGCGTTGATATTGTAGGCCTGACCATTCTCGTCCCGGGCCACGCTGGAAATAATCGGGATGTAGCCCGACTCCACCAGGGACTTAATTACGTTGGAGTCGATGCTACTGACTTCACCAACAAAGCCCACCCCTTCAGCCCCCTGGGGCCGGGCGGTAATCAGGTTACCGTCTACCCCCCCCAGGCCCACCGCTCGACCACCGGCCTGGTTAATCAGGGAGACCAATTCCTTATTTACCCGCCCCACCAGCACCATTTCCACAACCTCCATGGTGGCGGCATCGGTAACCCGCAGGCCGTCTTTAAATTGGGGCTCAATCCCCAACTTACTGAGCCAAACGTTAATTTCTGGGCCGCCGCCGTGCACCACCACCGGGCGAATACCGACGCAGGCCATAAAAACAATGTCGCGAATCACATCCGCCTTGAGACTACCGTCCTTCATGGCGGCGCCGCCGTACTTGACCACCACTGTCCGACCGCTGAATTGCTGGATGTAGGGGAGGGCCTCACTTAAAATCTTGACCCGCAGGGCTTCAGCAGCGTGGATAGCATCGGTGGGGGCGGCGGCGGACTGGACCATGGCAGGAATGCAGATAGGGAATAGGGGCATAGCCTCCGCTAGTGTATCAATTCAATTCGGCAGAAGGGAGCGGTGGGCGAATTCTTTGGTCAACAAGCGCTAATATGCGATCGCTGACCGCCGCCGTTCTGTCTCCTGGCCCTACCGTCACCTGAATATCAGCCTGGGCGTAGAGGGGCTGGCGCTGGGCCCAGAGGTCTGCCAGGGTAGCCGGCCAATCGGGCTGCTGCAGTAGGGGCCGCTGGCGATCGCCGGCCAGCCGCTGCTGCAATAGCTCCAGGGGCACATCCAACCAGACCACAATACCGTGGTGCAGGTAGCTCCAGTTGTGGGGTTGGGTGACAATCCCTCCACCAGTGGCCACCACTAACCGTCGGTAGGCCGATAGCTGGGCCAGAACCGCCGTTTCCAACTGGCGAAAAGCCGCTTCCCCCTGCTGCTCAAAGATCTCGGCGATGGATTGACCCGCAGCGGCAACGGCCACCCCATCGGTATCAAAAAACCGGTAACCCAGGGCCTGGGCCAGGGTCCGGCCAGTGGTACTCTTACCGGCCCCCATCATGCCCACCAGGTAGAGGTTAGTCCCCTGCAACCGTTGATTTAGACTGATGGTCATCCCTATCCTCCCTACTCAATCGGATCAACCCCCAGGGCCCTTAACTGCTGCCGTAACCGCTCAGCCCGCTGTTGTTCCTGTTGCAGGGCCTCACCCAACTCCCCAGGTCTTAACAGCCGCTGGCCGGTGCCAATCTCTGTAAAGGCGATCAGTTTATCCTCCACCTGGAGCTGCAGCCCCAGGACTGAGCTACACAAATCACCCATAGGCTGATACTGATCAGCCACCAGTTGATAACCGATCAGGGAAGGCTCTAACCACTCTCCCTTGGGGTCAAACAGCCAATATTCCTGCACCCCGATCTCGGCATAAAGTCGCCGCTTATAGATCTGATCCTCCTGTTGGGTCGCCTGGGAGGTGATCTCAAAAACCACCTGGGGAACGACCCCCTCCTCCCAGATCTTGTAACTGTCGCGCCCTCCCGGGGCTACCCCAAAAATCACCATGACATCGGGGGCCACTCGCAGCCTGGGCAACCCCTGGGCGTAGTATAAAAATTGGTTGGCCAGCACCGTAGCCTGCTGCCCGGATAGGTATTGACGCAGGACCTCCAGGGTCACCAAAATTGCGTAGAGGTGATCATAGGTTTCGGCCAAGGGCTCACCATCAGCGACAGGGTAAACGATGGTAGAAAGAGAGTGATGTTGACTAACGGCCATAACCGCGAGGCCTTGGGAGACTAGCCCTAGTATAGCTGGTGCCATTCTACAGCTCCGACTCCAAGGATAGAATAGGGGCATGTTGCGGGTGGCTGAACCATGACCCCCTTGCCCCGTCCCAAACCCCTGGCAGTCTCTCCCTTGCAACCGGGGCTGCCCACCATGTATGACCTGCCCAGTGAGTTTCCTGAGGAGCCGGGTTTGCCTGACGTTTTCCATGATTTGCAGCCCCAACTGCTGAGTCAGACCCTGCGATTGGTGGACTACGGCAGTGACAACTACTGCGATGCCTCGGACCTGAACCTCTACTACGACCCGGATCATCCCCTGTGGCACAAACGACCCGATTGGATGCTGTCGGTGGGGGTGCCCTGGCTCTACGGCGGCCAGGACCTGCGGTTGAGCTATGTCACCTGGCAGGAGGGTAAGGGGCCGGAGGTGGTGGTGGAGTTTCTCTCGCCGGGGACGGAACGGGAGGACCTGGGCCGGTTCTTTCGCGCTGGGGATGCCCTGTCAGCGGTGCAGCCCCCCCCTACTTCACCCCCGGGAAAACTGGAGGTTTACGAGCGCTACCTGCAGGTGCCCCACTACATTGTCTACAGCCGCTACAGTCAGACCCTACGGTACTTTAAGCGGGTGGTGGGCCGCTACCAAGAGCAACCCCTGGCCCCCCAACCTCCCCTAATCTGGTTGCCGGATCTAAAGCTGGGCTTGGGCATCTGGTCGGGGGAATTTCAACGCACCCCAGGGCAGTGGTTGCGGTGGTGTGATCAAGACGGTCAATGGATATTGACCGAAACCGAACAGGAACGGCAAGCCAAGGAGCAGGAACGACGGGCCAAGGAACGAGAACGGCAAGCCAAGGAGCAGGAATGCCGGGCCAAGGAGCAGGAACGACGAGCCAAGGAACGAGAACGGCAAGCTAAGGAGCAGGAACGACAGCGAGCCGACCGCCTGGCGGCTAAGCTAAGGGAGTTGGGGGTTGACCCCGATCAAGTGGATTAGGAAGTGATGGAGTATTCACACAAAATCAGGAGATAACACGGCAACGGGCCGTTCGCGTTAGCGTCCCTAAGGGAATCGCCTGACCGCCGTCCTGCCCTAACTGGACTGACAATAGCTATAGTAAGGGCCATGAAGCCACTCCCTTCAAAGAAATGCCTATGACCGAAATTCTTGATAGCCTCAATCCCATGATTCAAATTCAACTCAACCTACCTGAGGGTGCCTTCTCCGCTCTCCGCAGCACCCCAGAGGAGTTCGCTCAAGAATTGCTTATTGCCGCTGTAGTTAAGTGGTATGAAATTGGCATGATCTCCCAATCTAAAGCTGCCGAAATTGCTGGCATCAGTCGTCAGTCTTTTCTGCAGGCCCTTGATCGATTTGGAGTTTCCCCATTTCAGTCCACCTTAGAAGAACTCATAGAGGAAGTTAAGCGTGGTTAACCGCTGGGTAGTCAATGCCTCACCGATCATCAGCCTGGTCAAGATTGATCGCATTCATTTACTCAGTGAACTGTGTGATGAAGTTATTATTCCTCAAGGTGTTAGGGATGAAATCACCCTGGGGGATACGCCGACAGTGCCGTTAATTGGCTTCAGCAAGCCGGTCAACAGTTCATCCAACCTGCACCAGCCACTGACTCCAGAATCGCCAGTTGGGATCTTGGCTTAGGAGAAAGCCCGGTTTTATCCTGGGCTATGACTGATCCTGAGTATGAAGCCATTCTTGATGACCTGGCAGCCCGGAAAGCAGCCAAGATCCTTAAGATTCCTGTTCGAGGTACCTTAGCGATTATTGTGCTAGCAAAGCAAATGGGGTATATCGCATCTGTTAAGCAAGATTTCGAGAAGCTGATGTAAGTCGGTTTACGCATTAGTCCGACCATACTCGCCCAGGCGATCGCCCTGGCAGAAGAGCAGTAAAAGAGAGTGCTCAGAATTTTGAGTAAACCCTGTGGCAGCCAGAAATCAATGGTTTCAGCCTGATCTAGCATGGTTCTTTGAACAGTCCCTAATATCAGGTTGCCCCCGGGAGGAGGCGATCGCTACCGTCGTCGTAGATCAAGTATTCATCGAAGCTGTTAAACCGCCGTTCCTGGATCTGAACCATGGGCTGGGGAGATGGGGGTGACTTTAGTCTAGGGATAGAATGGAAGCATGTTGCGGGTGGCTGAACCATGACCCCCTTACCCCGTCCCAAACCCCTGGCAGACTCTCTGTTGCAACCGGGGCTGCCCACCATGTACGACCTGCCCAGTGAATATCCTGAGGAGCCGGGTTTGCCTGACGTTTTCCATGATTTGCAGCCCCAACTGCTGAGTCAGACCCTGCGGCTGGTGGACTACGGCAGTGAGAACTACTGCGATGCCTCGGACCTGAATCTTTACTACGACCCAGACCATCCCCTGTGGCACAAACGGCCCGATTGGATGTTGTCGGTGGGGGTGCCCTGGCTCTACGGCGGCCAGGACCTGCGGTTGAGCTATGTGACCTGGCAGGAGGGCAAGGGGCCGGAGGTGGTGGTGGAGTTTCTCTCGCCGGGGACG
>JBEIGU010000025.1:0-34917 GCA_040381765.1 Leptolyngbya sp. | reverse complement strand
TTGGTTGGTTGGAACAGCACTGGAATGGCAGCTTACTCGATACCGTAGAGACGGTCTTGCACTTTGCCGAAACCCTAACTTTCAAAGGTCAACAACCTGTCGTTACCCTGATTGAGACAGTCTACAAAACAGGAGTGAAATTGACCCAACAGGCAATGGCTCAATTGGAACAACAGATTAAGCGACTGCCTAATTTGCCAAAGTGGTTTGTGGAAATCACGGGTAAACCATCTTAGCTATTGGATCATATTTTCTATGGAGTTCTCTAAGGCCATGCTGCAGAGACGGTTAGGCACCATCCCAGCCAATTGGCTGATCGGCTCAGCCCTGACCCGGGTGGAGGCAGACTATGGCATCAGCCGCTACGATCGCCGCCAAACCTACCCCTTTGTGGCCCGGTTAGTCCAACTATCCCTGCTGGAGCTGTGGCACCACAACCCCGCTGCCCTGCCCCAGGTCCTTCCTAAAATGCTGTTGTGGTTCCTGCTCCCCGATCGCGCCTGGTTTCGCCGGCAAGACAGCTTGGCCCTAATCTGATTCCACCTGCCCTAGGCCCCTGAGCCCCCTTCCTGGTGGAGGTGAAAAGCCATCCCCGGGAGGAGGCGATTACCCAACTCAAGACCACCCTCAGCCGATTTCGCGACTTTTTCCCTGGCCAACGGCATAAACAACTCTACGGTATCCTGGCAGCGGTAGATTGGCCCCCCGCGGTCAAGGCCCAGGTGATCGAGTCGGCATTGATTTGTGCTTGAAAGCGATCAACTTGGGCGACGAGATCGGCGACTTTGTCATAAGAGGTATGGTAGGTGACCTCCTCCCGCAACCAGTGCCATAGATGTTCCACGGGCATAAAATCAGGACTATAGGCTGGCAGTCGCACGAGGCTGATGCCCAGGGTTTGAGCGGTCTCTTGGACAACCTGTGCCCGATGATAGGGAGCTCCATCCCAAACCAGTTTGATGGGCACGTCGGGAAACTCCGCTCGCAACCGTTTGAGCACCTCGACGGTATTCTCCTTGTTCGCTTGTTCGAAGGGCCAAATCCGAACCTGCCCCAGGTTGTAGAGATACAGACCACAAAAGGAGACCTTGGCTAAGCCTGGGGAACTAGAGGAGACCCAGAACCGCTGACCGCAAATTGACCAGCCATAGCCTTCGTCGGTGTCAGTCGATGGCAAAGGTCTCTTTGACCCACCCCACGAGACGTTTGAGGGTCCAACGAGGGACAGGTTCCTCGGTGCGCTGCTGAGGGGGTGTTGCCGCCAACATCCAACGCCTGACGAATGATTTGGTCTACCCCACCTTTGACCGCATCAGACAAAGGGGGGGGTGACCTCCACTGCGCTGGTAGGTCAAGGCCTCAGGTCCATGGGTGTTGTAGCGATGCACCCAATCCATCACCGTTTGCGGGTTTCGCTTACTCTGATAGGCCACGTGAGTCGCATTCTGACCTCGGGCAATCTCATAAAGGGCCAACAAGCGCTCTCGGGTTCGCGGGTGCTGTGCCTCCAAGGCAAGCTCTCTTAGACTTTCAGGGGTCTGCTGCCACTTCTCTAACTGAACTTTCAACATGATGGGCGGGAATGAATCTTGGACTATTCTCAACCCTACCTTATGTTCGCCTAAAACTCTAGGTCTCAAGTTGAAGGAGGTTTATATCACTGATTGGCTCCTGAAAATCACTTTGTTAAAGAACTTTTATAAAGCCACACCAAGGTTCATTTTGATTCATAACTTGAAGTTATGAATCTATACAGATCTTCCAAAATTAAACTTATGCAATCGCTGGTAGTATGCTAAAGCATAGGGTAATGAAAAATACCTAGAGTGTTTGTAGGGCAACTGTTTTGATAGTTGCTCTTAGTTTGCAGTTATCTCATTTCGCCCCTATCTGTTTCCATTGCAGTGGTTGAGTTATTCCCTTTTCCTTAAGGGATTTTTCTATGCCGTAGCTATGGTGGAGGTATGCGGAGGAGATTTTTTAGATTCACAGGAAGGGAGATATGTCTTACTCTCAGACAACGACTCAATCAAAATCTGGATACAGTGCCGGGGTTAAGGACTATAAGCTGACTTATTACACCCCGGATTACACCCCCAAGGATACCGACATTTTGGCGGCATTCCGTATGACCCCCCAACCCGGCGTGCCTCCTGAGGAGTGCGCGGCAGCGGTGGCGGCAGAATCCTCGACCGGTACCTGGACGACGGTGTGGACTGACCTGCTCACCGACATGGATCGGTATAAAGGGCGTTGCTATGATATTGAGCCAGTGCCTGGCGAAGATAATCAGTACATTTGCTACGTGGCCTACCCCCTCGATCTGTTTGAAGAAGGATCGGTCACTAACCTGCTAACCTCCCTGGTGGGTAACGTGTTTGGGTTTAAGGCCCTGCGAGCCCTGCGGTTAGAAGACCTGCGGATTCCCGTGGCCTACCTGAAAACCTTCCAAGGTCCTCCCCACGGTATTCAGGTGGAGCGCGATCGCCTCAACAAGTATGGACGCCCCCTGCTGGGTTGCACCATCAAGCCCAAGCTAGGTCTGTCGGCCAAAAACTATGGCCGGGCGGTTTATGAAGCCCTGCGGGGTGGCCTCGACTTCACCAAGGATGACGAAAACATCAACTCCCAGCCCTTCCAGCGCTGGCGAGATCGCTTCCTGTTTGTAGCCGATGCCATCCACAAAGCCCAGGCGGAAACCGGAGAAATCAAAGGTCACTACCTGAATGTCACCGCCTCCACCTGCGAAGAAATGCTGAAGCGGGCTGAGTACGCCAAGGAACTCAACATGCCCATCATCATGCATGACTTCCTCACCGCTGGCTTTACCGCCAACACCACCCTGTCCCACTGGTGTCGTGATAATGGGGTGCTGCTCCACATTCACCGCGCCATGCACGCCGTGATTGACCGGCAAAAGAACCACGGTATCCACTTCCGCGTACTGGCCAAGTGTCTGCGCATGTCCGGTGGCGACCACATCCACACCGGTACGGTGGTGGGTAAGCTGGAGGGCGATCGGGCTGGCACCCTGGGCTTTGTTGACCTACTGCGAGAAAACTACATTGAGCAAGATAAGTCCCGGGGTGTCTACTTCACCCAGGACTGGGCCGCTATGGGCGGCGTGATGGCCGTGGCTTCCGGTGGTATCCACGTGTGGCACATGCCAGCCCTGGTGGAAATCTTTGGTGATGATTCCGTGCTGCAGTTCGGTGGCGGTACCCTTGGTCACCCCTGGGGTAACGCACCAGGTGCCGCGGCTAACCGGGTGGCTCTTGAAGCCTGTGTCCAAGCCCGTAACGAAGGTCGTAACCTGGCCCGAGAAGGGGGCGACATCATTCGGGAAGCCTGCAAATGGTCCCCCGAACTGGCGGCGGCCTGCGAACTGTGGAAGGAAATCAAGTTCGAATTCGACACCGTCGACACCCTCTAAGGTGGCCAGGAGGGTTCCTCCTGTTTTCCATGGCTGGGCATCGGTTGGTGGTTGATGACCCCCGGCAATCGCCAGGATTGCCGTCTAGGTTACTGAAGTCTACCCAGGCTTCCGGTTTAAATCAGGCTACCAACCGACCCGGTGGGTTCAGGTTAGCCCTTGGAACATACCCCATGGACTTTAAGCAAGCAGCTAAAGACACCGCCAGGGTGATCACTAGCTACCTGACCTTTCAGGCTGTGAAAACAGTACTGGGTCAGCTTAAGGAAACCAACCCAGCCGCCGCCTACTGGCTCAATACCTTTTCCAGTCAAACCGCTCTCCAGGACGGTGAGGCCTACCTGCAAGCCCTGCTTCAGGAGCAACCCGACCTGGCCATGCGGATTATGACCGTGCGGCAACACATTGCTGAGGCGATTTGTGAGTTTCTCCCCGAGATGGTGGTAACTCGCATCCAGCAGAGCAATACCGAGCATCGCCGTCAACACCTGGAACGGATTACCCAATGGGCGGCGGTGGAACCGGAAAACATCAATCCAGAGGGTGACCCTGAGGCTAGTTCTGACTCCCCTGTCAATCCGACGGCAGATTAAGCCTCTGGGTTCCATAGCCCCTCCGTCCTAACCACTGTCGAGTCTGTCCTTCACCCTTCGTCAACGGTCGATTGCCATCGACCCTTTACTTTGTCATCAAGCGAGGAACTATGAAAACTCTGCCTAAAGAGCGTCGTTTTGAAACCCTGTCCTACCTGCCCGCCCTGACCGATGCCCAAATTGAACGGCAAATTGCCTATATCTTGAAAATGGGCTATATTCCTGCCGTCGAGTTCAACGAAACCTCCGATCCTGAGGTCTATTACTGGACGATGTGGAAATTGCCCCTGTTCAACGCCAGTTCTACCCAGGAGGTGCTGAGTGAAGTCCAGGCCTGTCGCTCTGAGTATGCCAACTGCTACATTCGAGTGGTGGGGTTTGACAACGTTAAGCAGTGCCAGATTCTCAGCTTTATCGTGCACAAGCCCGGCGCTAACACTGGCTACCGTTACTAGGGTCTAGGCTGCGATCGCAGCCCAACCAGACCCATACACCCCAGGGATAGGATTGCTTGTCTATCCCTGGGGTGTAATTGATCCATAGCCCCAGGCCCCAGGGTAGATCAGCTGAGATTGAGTACCCTATCATCCCGACCATAGGTCTATGGCTGCCCAAAGCGATTTCATCCTTGATCTGACCCTGGCCCTAGGCTGCTCCGCCCTGGGGGGCTACCTGGCTAATCGGGTGCGCCAGCCCGCCCTCCTGGGCTACCTGGCCACGGGTCTGGTTATTGGTCCCTACGGCTTGGGTCTACTTCGGGATGTGGATCAAATTGAAGCCCTGGCCCAAATCGGTATTGCTTTTTTACTTTTTACCCTGGGGGTAGAGTTTTCCCTGACTGAGCTGCAACGGGTACGCCGCATTGCCCTGCAGGGTAGTCTTTTGCAAATGGGGTTGACCACCCTACTGGTGTTGGCGGTGTCCTTGCTGGTGGGCTGGGTTAGTTCTCCCCTGGAGGGGATTTTCTTGGGCTTGGTGCTATCCCTCTCCTCCACTGCCGTAGTCCTCAAAACCCTGACTGAACGGGGGGAAACCAGTACCGTCCACGGTCAGATCATGCTGGCCCTGCTGATTGCCCAGGACCTAGCCCTGGGGATCATTCTGGCGATTATGCCGGCTCTGAAGCAGGGTCAAAACCTGGCTCCTACCCTGGGCTTCGCCCTCTTGAAGATCGGCCTGTTTCTGGTGGGAGCCCTGATCCTGGGACGTTGGGTCGTGCCTCCCCTGATTCAGCATATTGCCGCCACCGAAAGTAGTGAATTGTTTTTACTGTCGGTGGTCGCCCTCTGCCTGGGGGTCGCCTGGGTTACCGCCCAACTGGGGCTTTCCATTGAGATGGGGGCCTTTGTGGCCGGCTTGATGATTGCTGAGATTGACTACGCTGACCAGGCCCTGGGGAAGATTCTGCCCCTGCGGGATACCTTCGCCTGCCTATTTTTCGCCTCCATTGGTATGCTGATCGACCCCAGCCTGCTGGCCACCCACCTGGGCCTGATCCTGGGGCTGGTGATGGTGATTATGATCGGCAAGGCGGCCATCATTTTGCCCATCGTGCTGCGCTTTGGCTACTCCCCCAAAACCGCCGTGCTCACCAGCTTTGGCCTTAATCAAATTGGTGAGTTTTCCTTCGTGCTGGCCCTGGTAGGTCTACAGATGGGGCTGCTTACCCCCCAACGCTATTCCCTACTGTTAGGCACCATTGCCATTACCCTGCTGCTTACCCCCCTCTGGATCCATATAGCCCCTATATTAATCAGTCGTCTGGACCGGTTACCCCTGGTCCGGCGTTACTGGCAACGCCTGCAGGAGCCCAAGTTACTCTCCGTGCCGGAGGGGATTCGTAACCACGTGATCGTAGCCGGCTATGGTCGGGTGGGGGAGGTACTGGTGAATATTTTACTCAGTCAGGGCTATCCCATCCTGGTGATGGAAAACAGCGAATCCGCCGTACAGCGGCTGCGTCAGCGACAGATTCCCTACGTATTTGGCGATGCCGACAATCAACTGGTGTTAGACAAAACCTGCCTGGAGACGGCCCTGGCCCTGGCCATTGCCCTCCCCGATCCCAGCAGTACCCGCCTTTTACTACAACGGGCCCTGGCTAAGGCTCCCCACCTGGACATCATCGCCCGCTCCCACAGAAATGAAGAGATTGACCTGCTCACCCAACTGGGCGCCCGGGAAGTGGTGCAACCAGAGTTTGAAGCCGCCCTGGAGTTAGGCTCCCACCTGCTCCGTACCCTGGGCCAACCCCCCTGGCAGATTAGCACCGTGCTAGAAACCATGCGCCAGGATCGCTATCGCACCATTCGCCCCCGGCCCCAGGTGGGAGAAAAGTAGGGAATCATGCCGTTCCAGGCTAACAGCATTGCCTGGGGGGCTAAAACCCCTGACAATGAAGCCAGGTTTTCTGGCCCCTATTCCCATTCTTTACCGCCATGATCCTCGCCACAGCCCTTGCCTATCCCTGGTGGCAGGCAATCCTGTTAAACAGCCTGCTGCTACTGCTGGCCTGGCTATTACCGAAAAAATTGTTGACTCCCGCCGGTTACCTCCACGCCTGGCTGCTGGGGGTGATTATCTGGGGCTGCATGGGCTGGCGTGGTTACAGCGTGGTCATGGTCTATTTCCTGTTGGGGTCAGCGGTAACCCGTCTGGGCATGGCCCGCAAACAGGCGGCGGGTATTGCGGAGGGACGATCGGGTCGCCGCGGCCCCGAGAATGTTTGGGGGTCCGCCCTAACCGCTGCGGTTTGCGCCCTGGCCATAGCCACTCTACAGATCTGGGGAACAGCTTCCCTAAGCGGAATCTGGCTGCCCCTGCTGAGCCTAGCCTACGTCAGCAGCTTGAGTACTAAGCTCTCCGACACCACGGCCAGTGAGGTCGGTAAGGCCTACGGTCGGCGCACCTTTTTGATCACCACCCTCAAACCGGTGCCCCCGGGCACCGAGGGGGCGGTCAGCCTGGAGGGCACCCTGGCGGGGATAGGGGGTTCAGCCTTGATTGCCGCCACTGGCTGGGGTATAGGGTTGATACCGGCCTGGGGAGTGGGGGTTTGCTTGATCGCCGCCCTGCTGGCCACTACCGGCGAAAGCCTGATCGGCGCTACCCTGCAAACCCGATTTCCCTGGCTCACCAACGAAGTGGTTAACATCATCAACACTACCCTCGGAGCCATCCTAGCCCTGATGTTGGGTTACAGCTGGAAATTCCTGCAGGCCTCCGCGTAATCACGCAGGATGGTTTCTAGGGTAATCCATGACAAATGATACAAAACTTTACAATAACTGTCCGGAAAAGTCTTGGGGGGAGAGTTGAGGTGAAAACTTCATACAAAATGCCCGATGATTTCCCCTTCAGGCAAAAAGCCCCGTAAATCTACGCAATTTAAAGATCCGTGGGTTTGCTGTCGAAGAAAGGATGAAGTCCTGGCATTAATAGAACTGGGTTTCTGAATAGTTTCGTGAAGTTCTACTTCTGTTGTTGTTTAGGGAGCGTCTACCCCTAGCCATGGCTTTATAAAGCTGAGGTGAACCAGGGGTGTCACGATGAAAACTATGAAAGTTTCGCTAGAAAATCTCTTGTCATCGTCCCGGCTGCTCACAGCAGTAGGGATACTATCCTTAGCCACCATGATCTGGCTGCAGGCCTTTGGAGCTGGCTCCATGGCTAGCGCCAGTAGCCGCGATGAGTTCCCGCGGCGGCGTCAGGGCGGTGGCACCCACTGGGTTGTCATTCCTGACGTTGACGTTAAAGACGTTGGCGTTAAAGACGTTGGCGTTAAATAGGACCTGATCAACCTCCAGGATTTCAGGGGTTGTGCCTGGGAAACCCTGGGGGTTAACTCACCATCACCGTCGATTCATCCTATTGGCTTTATCGGCGGTGGTCTAGCCCCGGTAGGGATTCCAGTCAAGGTGAAATCCCTACCGGGGTTTAGGCCGATCGGGCGCTGCGTTCAAACCCTAGCTGAATTAGCTGGTGCACCAGTTCAGGGAAGCTGGTGCCACTGGCTTGCCAGAGCAGTGGGTACATACTGGTGGCGGTAAAGCCCGGCATCGTATTAATTTCGTTGATTAGAAGTTCCCCCGTGGCCTCCAGGTAGAAAAAATCTACCCGGGCAATGCCAGCCCCATCGATCGCAGCGAAGGCGGCCACCGCCATTTCCTGGATTTTTTCAGTGATGCCTGGGGGTAGGGGGGCGGGAATCATCAGGTCAGCCCGGCCGCTGGTGTACTTGGTTTCATAGTCGTAGAAATCGCTCTCGAAGGTGATTTCCCCCACCACTGAGGGGCGGGGTTGATCGTTCCCCAAAACCGCACATTCCACCTCTCGGGCGGTCACCCCAGCCTCAAGGATCAGGCGACGATCGTAGCTGGCGGCATTGTCCAGGGCGGCTTCCAGTCCTGGGCGATCGCTCACCTTGGCGATGCCGACGGAGGAGCCCAGGTTGGCGGGTTTAACAAAGCAGGGGTAACCCAGTTCGGCTTCGATGCGATCGCAGAGCTTGGGAAATACGCAGGGATCGGACCAAACCTGGTGACGATTAACCGCCAGGTACTTGACCTGGGGTAGGCCGGCCTGGGCAAAGGCCATCTTCATGGCGATTTTATCCATACCCAGGGCCGACCCCAGCACCCCGGAGCCCACAAAGGGCTGCCCCATCAGGGTAAACACCCCCTGCACCGTGCCATCTTCCCCATTGGGGCCGTGTAACACCGGAAACCAAATGTCAACCCCGACCTGGTCTGCCTGGGGTAGGCGGTGAGCGGGGGAGGGGCTGGGGCCCTCGATTCGAGGCAGGCCACTGGTCAAGACCTGATCAGCCTGATCGCCGCCGTGCCAGCTTCCCTGTTTATCGATGTAGACCGGCACAATCTGATAGCGATCGCTATTTTCCCCCTGGGTAAGGGCTGCGGCAATGGCCCGGGCAGAGGCAAGGGAGACATCATGTTCCCCAGAACATCCCCCAAACACTAGCCCTACCCTGATCAGTGCCATGCTACAGTCTCCCGTGAGTTATTGCCGATAGAGTATCACAGAGCGTCCTTCCCAGGGATGGCTGGTTAGGTGGGCAAAAAAAGCCCCGGGATCCCTCTACGGGCCCCAGGGCTAAACAATCAGGGTGCATCTACCACTCCTTAATACACAGATAATCCTGCCCATCCGGATAACTTTGGAAAAATCTGGCGGAAAAGTCTCAGGCTAATCGGTAATTTCCAGGATTTATTCCAGGATCTGGGGCTCAACCGGGTCGTCAAAGTACTGACGGTAGTGCTCATCCTGGGTATTGAGCAGCCGATCCCAGAAGGTGAAGTAAAGACCGTAGTGGGTTTTATACCTGCGGTGGTGGATGGCATGGTGGGCCGGGCCAATCACCCAGCGTCCTAGCCAGTGGTGGGGAAAGGAAAGGGGCAGTCGTTCTGGCTCCAGATGGTTGAGGACGGCCCACACGGTCATGGTGGCCAGCACCGCTAGCAGGGGAATCAGGTGCAGGGGCAGAAGAAAAACAATGGCCACTAAAAACAAACATTGGACCATTGCCTCCATCGGGTCAAAGGCAAAGGAGGTCCAGGGGGTGGGATGGTGCGATCGATGGTGCCCCTGGTGCAGCCAGCGAAACAGGCGGGGATGGTGAAACAGGCGATGGGTGAAGTAAAAATAGGTATCCTGCAGCACTAAAACCACGCCGTAGCTGAGGCCTAAATACCAGCCGCCGTACCGCCCGACATCCTCGTATAGCAAGGTTTGTCCACGGTTGTAGGCACACAAAATCAGCGCCGATGTCAGGGCAAAGATAACCGCAGATCCGATCGACAAAAGAATGTCATGGCGAATTCCGGGCCAGCGGGGCAGAGGTCTTGCCTGTCCTGCCAAGGGGGAAGCATAGAAATAGAAACAGAGATAGAGGCCGCCGGCCACTAGAAAATACCGGACCAAAATAATCGCAAAAAAGATAATGCCGTAGTATTGGAAAGAATGGCCGGTCAAGGTAGCCTCCCAGCTATAGTCCCCTGGTGGGAAAGGTGCCCCTTGAGGGTAGCAAAAACCTGGGCATTGGGAGCCTCTCTGGGCTTTTATGGCCTTAGCTACTGAAGTACCTTCTCGATGGGACGATGCAAGGGTGTGGATTACCTCTTCCCTGTCTACCGCTCTCACCCCCACAGCGATCGCCCTGGGTAATTTTGATGGTGTCCACTGCGGGCATCAGGCGGTGATTAGCCGGGTGGTACCTAACCCGGATGGGTCTACCCGTTTCCTGGGTTGGGGTAGCGGTCCTCCCCTACGCGGGTTCAGCTACCGATCCGGACCCACCCTGGATCGACCACTCCTGCCTAGCCTGCCCAGGGGTGGTGAAACACCGGTACCCACGGTGATGACCTTTGCCCCCCATCCCCAGGAATTTTTTTCTGGCCAGTCCCTACCGCTACTGACGCCGCTGACGGAAAAGGCCACCCAGATTAGCCACCTGGGTATTGAGCAACTGGTGTTGCTACCCTTCAACCAGGCCCTGGCGGATCTCTCCCCCGCCGACTTTGTGGAGGACTTACTGGTTAGGCAACTGCGGGTACAGCGGATTAGTGTGGGTCAGGATTTCTGCTTTGGCAAAAATCGCCAGGGTACCGCCGCCGATTTAAAGGCCCTGGGGGAGACCGTGGGGGTGGAGGTGGAGATTGTACCCTTGAGTCATCGGGGGGGCGATCGCATCAGTAGTTCCCGCATTCGCACCGCCCTGCGCCAGGGCGATTTAAGCACCGCCACCGCCCTGTTGGGTCGGGCCTATAGCTTGCGCGGTCGGGTGGTGTCGGGCCAACGCCTGGGCCGGCAGTTGGGCTTCCCTACCGCTAATCTGGACCTGCCCGCCGATAAGTTTTTGCCGGCCTACGGTGTCTATAGTGTGTGGGTTGAGGGCTTACCCGGCGTAATAGCCTCCCCCCTGGCCGGTGTGATGAATTTGGGGAACCGTCCTACGGTGGGTGGCGGTAGCCCCAGGGCAGAGGTGCATCTGTTGGGCTGGCAGGGGGGGGACCTCTATGGCCATACCCTCCAGGTCAGTTTGCAGAGCTACCTGCGTCCAGAACAAACCTTTTCCTGTCTGGAGGCCCTACGCCAGCAAATTCAAGTCGACTGCCAGCTGGCCCAGACCGACCTGGCCAGGGCCACTGTGGGCTCAGGGGGTTAGGCTGACCACAATACCCTTGACCGACTCCATCCCCAACTAGCCCCTAGGTAGCTTTGCCATGCGCGATCGCATCGATGCCCTGATCGACAACCTGAACCAAACCATCGTCGGTAAGACCCAGGCCATTCGCCTGGCCCTGGTGGCCCTTTGTTCTGGTGGCCATGCCCTGCTGGAGGACGTACCTGGGGTGGGCAAGACCCTGCTGGCTAAATCCCTGGCCCGCTCCATTGACGGGCGTTTCCAACGCCTGCAGTGCACCCCGGATTTGCTACCCGCCGATGTTACCGGCACCAACATCTGGAACCCTAACCGGGGGGAGTTTCAGTTTATGCCAGGGCCGGTTTTCACCAACATTTTGCTGGTGGACGAAATCAACCGGGCCACCCCCCGCACCCAGTCGGCCCTGCTGGAGGTGATGGAGGAGCAGCAGGTCACCCTGGATGGCCAGTCACGGCCAGTGGCCAGCCCCTTCTTTGTGCTGGCCACCCAGAACCCGGTGGAGTACCAGGGTACCTTTCCCCTGCCGGAGGCCCAGATGGACCGGTTTGCCCTGTGTTTTAGCCTTGGTTATCCCAGTGCCCTGGAGGAGAGCCAGATGCTCCAGCGTCTGGCAGACCCGACCAGGGCGGCGGTGATCCCCCCCTGTTTGAGTCTGGCGGAGGTGGGGGCGATTCAACACCAGTGTGCCCAGGTGAAACTGGCGGACTGCCTGCGGGAGTACCTGCTGACCCTGGTCAGGGCCACCCGCAGCTATCCAGACCTGACCCTGGGGGTGAGCCCGCGCGGTAGCATAGCCTTCTACCGAGCGGTACAGGCCCTGGCCTACCTGGAGGGGAGGGACTACGCCATTCCGGATGATATTAAGAGCCTGGCCATCCCCGTATTGGCCCATCGGTTAATTCCCCTGGGTACTGTACCGCCCCGGGAGTTACTGATGGACCTGCTGGCCCAGACGCCGGTTCCCTAAGGGGATATTGAGCCTGGGAGCGGATCGTAGGAACTGACGTTGGCGGGTCTAAAGCGATGGTGAATGGGGCAATTTTAGGCTGTGGCTATGTCGGCAAGGCAGTGGCCCAGCACTGGCGGCAACAGGGGATGGTGGTTACCGCCACCACCACTCGACCGGAGCGCCTCGAGGAACTGCGGCCCCTGGCGGACCGGGTGGTGGTGATGCGAGGGGATGATCCCGAGGCCGTGGGGAGTCTGCTAGCCCACCAGCACACCCTGCTGATCTGCGTGGGGGCGGGTCGCGGGGCCAATTACCAGAAGACCTACCTGGATACGGCCCAGACCGTCCTGGCAGGGTTAGACCAGGCCCCCCAGCTGCGACAGATTATTTTCACCAGCACCGGTTCCGTCTACGGGGACTACGGGGCAGCCTGGGTGACTGAGCTGGATCCACCTCGGCCCATAACCCCCAATGGACAGGTCATGGTCGCTACGGAGAACGCCCTCCTGAGCGCGGTCAGCGGCGATCGCCAGGTGTGTATTTTCCGCCTGGGGGGGATCTACGGCCCCGGTCGCGAGTTGGTCAAAATCTACAGCCGCTGGGCGGGTACCAGCCGCCCAGGCACGGGGCAGGAACCCAGCAACTGGGTGCACCGTGAGGATATCGTGGGGGCGATTAGTCTGGCCCAGCGGCGATCGCTGGGGGGCCTCTATAACCTGGTGCAGGATCAGATCTTGCCCGTGGGCGAGTTAATTAACCGGGTTTGTCGGCACCATGGTTTGGCGACCGTCCGCTGGGATCCGTCCCGTCCCAGCGATCGCAGCTACAATGCCCGACTCTCCAACCAAAAACTTCATCAGGCGGGCTACAGCTGGCAATACCCCTATTTTTCTGAATACCCTTAGTCCCGGATTTAGGCCCGGATTAGGCCACCAACTCCCCCTGAAGACGGACATCTGGTTTACTGGAATCAAAGGGTAAGTCCAGTATTAGTCGAGGTATCCAGATCAGCCTATGGGGTTAAAGGCGGTTTTACTGAATTTCTCCGGGGTGATAATTAGGGATGAGGCGCTGCACCGTCAGAGTCTTGAGGAGTTATTACTCGAGGAAAACCTATCCCCTACCCTGTCTGACTACGTTCAGGTCTGTCGGGGACGTACCCACCTGGCTTGCCTCACCGACCTGTGGCAACGACAGGGTCGGGTCTTGACCCCAGCCCAGCAGCAGCAGTTACTCAGGCGTCAACACCAGCGCTATGGCCAGGCCCTGGCAAGGCTGGAGCAGCTCCCCCTTTATCCCCAGGTCAGGGAACTCATAGAGCGGATCCAAGGAGCCCAGATAAAAATCGCCATTCTGTCCGGCACCAGTGAACAGGCCGTGGAGTGGGTCTTGAATAGGGTGGGCTTGCCAGGGGTAGATAGGATCATCGGGGGTGAAGAGGTGTCCCTAGGGGGCAGTAGGCCTGCCCCCGATCGCTACCTATTAGCCCTACAACGGTTGAACCAGGGGTTTCCTGATCTGTCTCTCCAGGCCAGGGATTGCCTGGCGGTGGAGGCTTCCTGCACGGGTATTACCGCTGCTCAACGAGCCGGCATACCGGTGATCGCTGTGGCCCATTACTATCCCTACCAGATCATCCATCGACGGGCTGACTGGGTGATTGATGACCTGGGTGAGCTGGATCTGGACTGGCTACAGGCCTACTACAATGGGGAACCCCTACCATCGAGCCTTCTCCAGGGTAAGGTTGGCTGAGCTGATCCGTGCTACGGGGCGAAGGTTACCGTTACCCTTGCATTCTGTGTCAATTGTCAACTGGATCTAGGGTTTAGGGCTAGGATTGGGATGTAGGGGTTTTTCGTCCCTCAGCCACAGGAATTTAGCAATGGGAGCTGGCCATGTCTAGCGCTAAACCATCACCGATTAGGCGAGAAGACTCCTTGCCCACTACCGAGTTGCTTGCCCGCTATGCCCTGGGAGAACGGGAATTTAAAGGGATTAAACTCCAGGATGGAGACCTGGCGGGAGCCTGTCTAGCGGGCATCGACCTGAGTCGATCCCAACTGAGTGGGGTTAACCTGGCCCAGGCCCATCTGCAGAATGCTAATTTGAGTGAGGCTAATCTGGCGGGGGCCAACCTTTCCCATGCCAACCTGTTTGGGGCCTTTTTGAGCGGCGCTAATCTCCAGGACGCCTGTTTGCTTAAGGCTAATTTGACGGAGGCTGACCTCAGTGGAGCCACCATGGTGAGCGCTAACCTGAGCGATGCCCTCCTCCATCTCACCTGTTTATCCGAGGCGGATTTACAAGCAACGGACCTGACGGGGGCCCGTATGTGTGGGGCCAGACTATGGAAAGCTAACCTGGCGGATGCTAACCTACGGGGGGCCGATCTGGCCGATGTCAACCTTTGTGAAGCGAATCTTTGTGGGGCTAACCTGGAGGCAGCCGACATCAGTGAAGCCGTACTCACCGGCGCCACTATGCCCCCCGGAAATCTTCATGACTAGAATGAGTCGAAGGTCTGACTCACCGCCGCCCCTGTAAAGGGTTACCCTTGCCGGGGATCGTCGAGCCTGCCTAGGTGTAGGCCGAGATATCTTCACCGCATTCCTCCGCCAGGTAGCAAAGGGCGCGGAAACGCAGCTCGATCAATTCATCGTAGACCGGGTTAAGTTTACAAAGCGGAGGAATCCGTAAAATGGCCCGTCCCCAAAGGGTAATCTCTCGTTCAAAGGGGCATTGCCCAGGGATCAGGGCGGCAACCTGGTGGGCGCGGCTGGGGGTGCTGATATCTAAGTTCCTCAACCACCGGCGCAGGGGCTCTAGGGGATGGAGATTCAAAAGCAAGAAGGATCCTGAGACTGACATCTGTACTATTTTAACCTGCGCAACTCGATCTGGCATGGTTCTGCTCCCAAGCTACTATCGCCAATCCTGAAGTATCCCTAAGGCAGTCAGGGACAGAAAACCCTTACTTTAATTAGGGTAAGCCCTCAGGTCTGGGCCTGGGTAAAGCCAGGGCAAAGATTGTAGGTTGTGAACGCTAGTGGGTGGCGGACCTGGGCGATCGCGCTATGGCCCTTTTTGTGGTCGAGAGGTGATGCAAAGTCAGAAAACTGCGCTAACATCCACTTGATCTAACGCGGTCAAGGATCTAGAGCATTGGTCCGGTGGGGTTGTACTCATGCCCAGATCGGATGGATCGGCCGCCTTGGCCATGATGCGACGTTAATGACTATAGGCTTAGGAATGGTATGGACATGCAAGGTTACTCCTTTTGGCGGATGGGGCGATCTCCCCGTAGCTACAAGCCTGGCGCCAGGCTTGTAGCTGCGTTAAGCCTGACTACTGTGTTAGGTGGTCCGGTACTAGCCCAAGACTACGAACTGGTGCCTGCTGTCCCAGCTGGCGCCGTTCCTGCTTCTACCAGCAGTTTGCCGACCCCGCCCGCCAGTGCCCAACAGTTCGTGGTAGTGGTGACTGGTAGCAGCGATCTCTTGCTCAACCAGGTGCGATTGATTGAACCTACTGCCTTTCGCACCACCTTTGAGGGCCGGTCGGTAATTCAGGCCGGTCGGTTTAACCTCGCCAGCAATGCTCAACAACGGGTGGTGGACTTGGCGGCCCAGGGAGTAACGGCGGAGATGAGCACGACAGCATCAGCCCAGCCTAGCTACGCCCAGTTGCCCGCCAATGTCTACGCCAGCACAGGGGACCTGCCCCCCCTACCGGCCGTGGTCACTGCTAGCACCACGACCCTACCGGCCTTGCCGCCTCCCACCCAGACCGCTCCTCCGACCCAGGTAGAATTTGGCCAACAGCTTAGCTATGGTGGGCTCACCAGTCCCAGCACCTACCCAGTAAATGTACCCCCGCCTAGCACCACAGCGGCGGCCCCATCCACCAGCACCTCCAGTGCTCCCTACTACGTGGTGATTCCTACCAGTCAGACTAATCTCCCTCAGATCAGTGCCCAGGTGATACAACTCGGCACCCCAGCAGACCGGGTTCAACAGCGCACCAGTCCCCGAGGCCCTCACCTTGCTATTGGTCCTTTCACAGATCGGGATCTGGCTAATCGCTGGAATAATTTCTACCGTGATGCAGGCATTAGCAATAGTCGGGTTCACTTCCAGCCTTAGTTGTAGCTAACCATTGTTCGCAGACCTGTAGCCCTCGGGCTACCTCAAGGTTAGCAGAGGGGGAGAACTTTACCCTCAGGTCAGGCCCAGACCCAGGAGATGGCGGGTGACAAATACGGTGATGAAGCCCGTGGTCATAAAGGTGAGCACTGCCACCAGCGATCGCAGGGATAGTCGCCCCAGACCACAGACCCCGTGGCCGCTGGTGCAACCCCCGCCCATGCGGGTACCGAACCCCACTAAAAAACCCGCCAGGACCATAGTCAGGGGGCTGAAACCGTAGGTGGGGGTGGGTCGAGCCGCCAGGCCGTATTCGTAGATCAGCCCACCACCGATCAATCCACCGATAAAAAACCAACGCCAGATCTCCGCCCTGGTCAAGCCCAGAGCCCCATTGACAATGCCACTAATGCCGGCAATGCGACCATTGCAGGCTAACAGCAGGGTGGCACTGAGACCAATCAACCCACCCCCGAGGAGGCCGTACCACCAGTCCGTAACCATAGCAGCACCTTTAATAGCTAGAGTCCATGGTAATACATTACAAAGGGAAGTGTATTGCCGACGCATTGCTTTTCCTGTTCCCTACCCGGTGAAGGGGTGTTGAAGGTCCTGGAGCAGTTGGTAAAAGGGTTGCCAGTCATCAGCCAGGCTGATGGGTTCCCAGATCGCTTCAATGTTGGGCCGTAGCAGGACGATCGTAGGGTTGGCGCGGCCCAGGTGATCGGCCACCGTCGCCATTGTCTCGGAAGGTAAGGATTGGAGACTGCGGTGATAGGTGCGTCGCCAGGTGTCTAGCTGGTGGGCGGCCTTGGGATGGGATGCCGCCAGGGATGTGGCAAAGATCGCCTCTGGCTGATCCCGCCACTGGGGGGAGAACTGTTGGGTCAGGGCCAGGAAGAAGTCATGGTAGCCCACCGCCACCGCCTCCAGCAGAGTGAGGGTTTGACTGATCAGGTCCTGGGCCAGGTCCTGGGCCAGGTCCGCCAGCCCCAGTTTGGCCAGCATACGGGTCTGGTAGTGCTGTTCATAGCGCTCTGGGTAGGTGGTCAGCAGTTGCTCCAGGTCTGCTGCGGCCATCAGCTGGGCCAGGGGGGTTTGCAGGGCCTTGAGGTTGAGTTGGCAGATGCCGGGCTGGTTACCGTAGCTATAGCGCCCCCCATGGTCAAAGTAGGCGGCGGTGAAGCTGGGATCGTAGCGATCGATGAAGGCATAGGGTCCGTAGTCAAAGCTTTCCCCCGTGATCGACATGTTATCGGTGTTGAGCACCCCGTGGCAGAACCCCACCGCCATCCACTGGGCCGCCAGGGCGGCGACCCGATCCACCAATTCATCGTAGAAGGCCAGGAATCGCTCCAGGCGATCGCGGTAGAGGCGGGGCCCGGGGTAATAAACATCAATCACATGTTCCAGCAGTTTGGCCATTAGATCGGGGCGATCGTGGTAATGCAACCGCTCAAAGCTGCCAAAGCGGATATGGGAGCGGCTAAATCGCACCATTACCGAGGACCGGGTGGGGGAGGGCTCATCTCCGCGCCAGAGGGCTTCGCCGGTTTCCACCAAACTCAAGCTGCGGGAGGTGGTCACCCCCAGGGCATGGAGGGCTTCCGCCGCCAGCACCTCCCGCACCCCACCCTTGAGGGTAAGGCGGCCATCGCCGCCCCGGGAGTAGGGGGTAGTGCCCGATCCCTTGGTGCCCAGGTCGTAGAGATCGCCGTCTACCCCCCGCAACTGACCGTAGAGAAAGCCCCGACCATCCCCTAGAAAGGGATTGTATTCACCAAACTGATAGCCATGGTAACGCAGGGCCAGGAAGGGTTCCCGGCCCTGAAATTGGCCGAAGGCGGCAATAAAATGGCTATCACTGATCGCTGTCTGGTCTAGCCCTAGCCGGGCCAATAGGTCATCGTTGCGAAACCGCAGGCGATGCTGGGGAAACTCCGCCGCCGCCACCAGGTCGTAGAAATCATCCCCGAGGGACTCCAGGGCAGGAATATAGTCCAGGCTGAGTAGAGGGTTCACAGGAGTAGGGAACGACAGGGAATTGGCACAGCTCTGACTTTAACAACACCGATGTTACTAATCAAGGGTGAAGCTGGCCCAAGCTCTGGAGGATGGGGAGCAGCAGGCCGATGGCAATCCAGCGATCGCCCGGGACCATCCTCCATTAAAATTTCTTACATATCCCCTGGTTTTACCCCATCCCCCGCTCAATGTCTGACTCGGAGCAGCTGCCAGAAATTCTTGCCCTCATTGACATTCTCGATGGCTTAGAGGCGCTGATCGACAACGCTCCCAACGAGGATGTCGAAGATATCCTGGAGGAGGCCTGGCTGGAGATTAGCGACACCCTGCCGGAGGACTTTAAGGCCGCCACCCAGCACGATGCTGGAGCGGAGGGGTTGCGTCGCTATCTAAAGGTGAAGGCCTTTTTTGAAAACCCCTCGGAGCGATCCATCAGTGCCGCCGACCTGGAGGAGTACTACCGCAGCTACATCGCCGCTGAAACCGGTACCGACACCGATACCGACGAAGAATCTACAGACTTTTATTCTCCAGAGTAGACACCGCTATCAACCTCCGTCGGCAGGCCCGGATGGGTAGGGAGTTTGGCCCTAGTACTGCTTTAGGCCACCGAGTCCTAGGCCACGACCCCAGTCTGGGGAGAACTGGCGCTGGCCACCTGCCGGACAGGGATACGCCCCGCCCGGTAGGCCAGCCGCCCGGCATTGGTGGCTAGGCCCATGGCGCGGCCCATGGCCACGGGGTCAGTCGCCTTAGCGATGGCGGTATTAATCAACAGGGCATCGGCCCCCATTTCCATGGCGGCGGCGGCTTCACTGGGGGTACCGATACCGGCATCTACCACCACCGGCACTCCGGCGTTTTCAATAATGATTTGAATGTTGGCGCTGTTACGAATCCCCTGGCCGGAGCCAATCGGGGAGCCGAGGGGCATCACCGTAGCACAACCGATTTCCTCCAGGCGTTTAGCCAGCAGTGGATCGGCATTGATGTAGGGCAACACGGCAAACCCTTCCTTGACCAATTGTTCGGCAGCGGTCAGGGTGCCAATCGGGTCGGGCAGCAGGTATTTAGCGTCGGGGATCACCTCTAGCTTGACGAAGTTATTATCCTCCTGACCCAACAACTTGGCCATTTCCCGACCCAGTCGGGCCACCCGAATGGCCTCCTCGGCGGTTTGGCAACCGGCGGTATTGGGCAACATCCAGAGGCTGGACCAATCCAAAGCCTCCGCCAGCCCTTCATGGCCAGGGGCATGGGTCTGTACCCGGCGCACCGCTACGGTGACAATTTCACAGCCACTGGCCTGAATGCTCTGGCGCATCACCGCAAAGCTATCGTACTTGCCGGTGCCGGTCATCAGCCGGGAGTGAAAGGATCGACCGGCAATCACCAGGGGGCTATCCTCGGTCTCCAGGGGTTGGGCCTCGGCGGCGGTGGCTAGGGTTAGGGGGGCAGAGCTCATGGGCGGAGTAGCGGTGGGGTAGGGGGCAGGGGTAGATGGGGGGTGGAAACGTTGCCAGCTAAAGGGGGTCAACAGGGCGGGAGTATCACCCCGGCAGAGCTGGCCAATCAACTGGGCGGTAATCGGGGCCAGTAGAATGCCGTTGCGGTAATGGCCCGTCGCCAGGATTAAATTGGTGGCAGGCCCCGGCCCTAAAATCGGCGATTGATCGGGGGTGGCGGGCCGGTAACCCCACCAGGTTCCTTCCAGGGTAAAGTCGGCCAGGGGAGGCCAGAGGGCGATCGCCTGCTGCAGCAACTGGTGCACCCCGGCCGCCGTATTGCCGGCGGTAAACCCCACCGCCTGGCTGGTGGCCCCTAGGACCAGGCGACCGTCCTGACGGGGAACGATGTAGATACTCTCCCCAAACAGGACGCGCCGCAGGGGTTGGGGCTGATCGTAGCCGACGGGAACCCGTAGCCCCGCCATTTCCCCCTTACAGGGGAAAAGGGGCAGGGGCAGGAGTTGCTGGCTCCAGGCCCCCCCCGCCAGTACCACCTGGTCAGCCCCAAAGGCCCCGGCCTGGGCGGTCAACACCTGGCGAATTACTCCCTGCTGGTGGACCAGGGCCGTGGCCTCCACCCCCTCCTGGAGGTTAACCCCGGCCTCGATCACCGCCCGGCGTAGGACCTTCACCAGGGCCTGGTTATCCACCTGACCCTCCTCTGGGTACCAGTAGGCCCCCTGGATATGGGGCCCTAGCCCAGGCTGGTAATGGGCCAGGGTGGAGGCTGATAGCCAGGGGGCGTCAGGGTTGGCCGGCGGTAGAATGGAGCGGGGGGCCAAAATTCCACAGGGCCAGTAACCCACCGATTCCCCCGTCAGGTATTCTAGTTTGGCCACCCAATCCCCATAGGCGGCTAAACTGGCCAGGGCCAGATCCAGTAGGGGACCGGCGGGTAACCCCTCTGCCCGGGGAGCCAGCATACCGGCGGCGGCATGGCTGGCCGCCTCCTCAAACCGTTTGCTGAGCAGGGTGACGGTTGCCCCCTGTTTGTGTAGATCCAGGGCGATCGCCAGGCCAATGATCCCGCCCCCTACAATCAGGATGTCGCTATGCCGTTCTACCATAGGAGATTGGGTCTACCTGGGCCGTTGCCAGAGCCATGACCGCCCCTGTCATTCTAGCGTGTGCCCGGCGGGGGGGCAGGTGAGCCAAACCGGGAGAAGTTAGGGGGTATGGACCTGTAGATCATCCTCACCGCCCAGGTGGGTGGTCTTCACCCAGCGTAATCGCTTCGGTCGTACCGCCAGGCGCAGGGTCATGGTGCTAATCACCAGCACCCAGTGCAGCATATAAAGGTTACCCCAGAGGGTCTGTAGGCCATTTACCCAGATGGATTGGGGTTGGGTGCGACGCAAGCCCTGGTACATGCCTACCATCGATAGGGTCAGGGCCAGGCCCGACACCGGCAAAAAGAGAGGCAGGCGATGGCGCCAGAGGGCCATGACAAAGTCGGGGAAGGCCACCGTAGGTAGGCCGTACTGAATTACCCAGAAGGCCGCTAAATCCAGGGTTTTACTGGGGCTGAGGCGGTTTTGGGCAATCAGGCGCCAGTAATCCAGGTAGCGTTGGTAGCCGCCCTCCGCCCAGCGGTTACGCTGGTGCCACAGGGCGATCGCCCGCTCCACCCCCTCCTCCATCACCGCCGGTTCTAGCAAAAATTCAATGGACCAGCCGCTAAAGTGTAATCGCAGGGTTAGATCCAGATCATCGGTAATGGTCTCCTCGTTCCAACCACCGGACTGGACCAGGGCGGCACGGCGGACAAACTGACCGTTACCCCGCAACTCTCCAAGTCCCCCCAGGCTAATCCGCTGCTGCTGAAAGTAGGAGTCTAAGGCCATTTCCGCCTGTTGACCACGGGTCCAGAGGTTCTTAGCCTGGTTAACGATCGCCTTCTGCATTTGCACCGCCCCCACATGGGAGGGATCAAACATCGGTACCACCCGGCGCAGCATGTCTGGGGTGACCTGGGCGTCGGCATCAAAGACACCGATAATCTCCCCTTGAATGCTGGGCCAGACCTGGTTGAGAGCCCCGGATTTGCCCCCCGTGGCCGTAGCACTACGGCGTAGTACCCGTAATTGGGGATAGAGCCCCTTCAAGTCCTGGAGGCGTTGGGCGGTGCGATCGCTGCTGTGATCATCAATCACCCAAACATCGTAGCGATCGACCGGATAATCAACGCTACAGAGGTTGGCTACCAACCGATTAATCACCAGCTCTTCATTTTTAGCCGCCACCAGCATAGACACAAAGGGCCACCGGGTTGACCCATCGGCTGGCGCTGAGGACTCCTCAGTCGGGCTGGGGTCCAGGGGCGCTGGCGACGGCAGGGGGTGAGCCAGAAGAATTCTCACGGCATGGATGGTCAGCACCCCCATCAACCCCAGCACCAGCCAGCTCCCCCAGGACAACAGATGCAGGGCAACGGTACCGCCCCAAAGCAGAGCAAGGGTAAAGGCAGCCTTACGGCGCCGCCCCAAATAGCCCGGGAAATTATCGATTTCCAGCTCATCCAGGGGGGTAAATAGGCGTCTGGAGGAATAGTCAGCCATGGGGGTGATAGGACCAGAGGGTAGGAAGGCAATATAGAAGACTGGGAAAGCGGTGCTCAGACAGCTAGGCTGCCCTGAAGCTCACCCCTGCATTGATGGAGAGGCATCGTCTAGCATCATCATCTCTGATTTTGTCGGAAAAAACGACCCATCCAGGGTAGCGGAGGTTTGCTACCCTAGGAAAATCCAGGGTTATTAGCCCTTTGAGCACAACGCCAGTCAACCCAGTTGCCAGCAGGTAATCCTTGCCCTACATCCTGATCGAACCCAAGAGCCATGACCTTGAGCTTTGAAGAAATTGAACCTGCGACTAAGCAGGATGTCAGTGTCTATCTGCCCTACTACCAGGGCAATAAGCGCACCGCCCTGCCCTACGCCATCACCCTTTATAAGCAGGGCAACCTGGAGGGGGAACGCTATATCGAAGGTGGTGCTAGCATTCCCTTTATCGCCACCTGGAATGTTTCGATGTTGCCAGCGGATCTGACCCGCTGTCGGCTGCAGTTTGATGGCGATGCCGATCTGAGCTACGAGATCACCATGGCCACCTTTGAGTTTGTCGATCACCTGTTTGATGCGATCGTCGCCCTGCGTCACCAACGCACCCCAGATTTCTCCAAGTCCTTCTATCGCAAGCTGCTGCGCCTGGAAGACTAAGCCTGCCTCCTGGGACGGGGGTAAATTAGGTAACTGCTCAAGAGGGGGGGCAGTAATCAGTAGTCAGGAGTCAGGAGAGGTAGGATGAGCACAGGCACAGGCCCGTTGCCCATCCTACTAGCTTGGGGCTGAGAAGGCAGAACTTGGGAGTCAAGCGAAATGGGTGTATTGACGCCAAGCAATACTAGAGATTAATTAAAAGATCCATCCCCAAACAGACTTGTCTGGGGATGGATCTTTTTTAAGGTCTGGAAAAACCACCCCAGGGACTAACTACCAATCACACCGCCGTCATCCTTAGTAATGATGACCGTGGCGGAGCGGGGGCGGGCGTCACCGCCATCGGGCCAGTGACTGGTGAACTTAGTCGGGTCAGTGGCAGACTTGCTGTTTTCCCCGGGGTGTTGGATATTCACGAAGATCGCTTTGCCATCAGGGGACTCAGCGATGCCGGTGATTTCACAGTCCCGAGGACCGACCAGAAAGCGCCGTAGGGTAGTTGGGCTAGCGGATTGCCCCACGTAGGTGCGCACCGTTTGATCCTGCTTGTTGTTGCTGGGTACCGCCTTGCTGGTGAGGGTCTTAGCACCCCCATCCCCAACCCGCCCGGGCAGGGCCGCCAGCATCATGCAGTTGGAGACATCGGTGTAGGCACCGTCATCGGTCTGAATCCAGAGAAGACCGGGCACCGCCTGGCTAAACCAAAGGCCATCGGGGCTGGAGAAATCATTGTCCCCGGTCAGTCGGGAAATATTCACCTGAGGCAGGGCATCAGACTGGGAACCAAATAGATAAATATCCCAGCTAAAGGTGGTGGCGGTGGGGTTGCCACCGGCTTCCCGCCAGCGCATGATATGGCCGTTGACATTCCCCTGGTTGCTCTTGGACCCCTTTTCATCGGCATAGAAGCGGGGGTTAGCGGCGTTTAAGCCGGCACTGTCCCCCCGCCGACTATTATTGGTGAGAGTCAAGTATACATCGCCATTCAGGGGGTTGATCGCTCCCCACTCCGGTCGGTCCATCTTGGTGGCGCCGGCGGCATCAGCGGCGATCCGAGCATTGACTAGAATATCGGCCTGATCGGCAAATTTATAGTCAGCGTAGCTAGCGATGCGAGGATTGGCCAGGGTCAGGGGCAACCATTCACCGGTGCCGTCATCGTTAAACTTGGCCACATAAAGGGTGCCCGCATCCAGGTACTTATTGCCAGCGGCCATACCACCGTTAGCATCCTTAGGATCCCAGTTAGCCGCAGAAACAAACTTGTAGACGTATTCATTGCGGGCATCGTCACCGGTGTAAAACACCAGGGGCTGACCAGCTGTAGCCTTAGCCGGCCAGCACCCTTCGTGGGCCATCCGACCAATGGCGGTGCGCTTTTGGGGGGTGCTGCCGGGGTTAAAGGGATCAACTTCCACCACCCAGCCAAAGGTATTGGCGACATTGCGGAAATCCTGACTGGGGCTGGCGCCGGTTTTGGTAGCATCCCAACGACGGTAGACATCGGTGGCATCGGCAGCCCCCGCCCGAGACCAATTGTACCGACCGGAGGTAGCGTTACCCATGCCGTACCGCTTAAAGGCGGCCAGCTCCTTAGCGGTGCGGGCAGAGTCCTCTTCGCGACGGTTGAAGTACCCTGCCCAGTTTTCCTCACAGGTTAGGTAGGTGCCCCAGGGGGTGTAGCCATTGGCACAGTTATTTAGGGTGCCGCGAGTCTTTTCGCCATTCGGCGAGAAGGCGGTAGCCATCAAGGGGCTACGACGGGCGGGACCGGAAATCTCACAGGGGGTGGCAGCGGTAACCCGACGGTTATAACGGGAATTGAGGTTGACCTGATAGCCTGAACCCTGGCGGGCAACTTCCACTACGGTAACCCCGTGGGCCGCCACTTCCCGATCAATTTCCAGGGTAGGACGGGCGGCGGTGCTCTTCTCACCATACTCGGTGGGGCCGTTGGCGTGCATGAAGCCCAGGTCTTCCGCCACTTCGTGGTTGATGCACAGTAGGGCCCGATTAACGCTGCTGGGATCCCAGCCGTTGCCGGCCCGGTTGATGCCAAAGTAATGCATGGCGTCGTGGTGATCCCCCACCCGCAGATCAAAATCAACGTCGGTGCCGTTGTTTTTGTAGGGGCTTACCCCCGCCTTAATCGGGTCACCGGTGGCTAGCAGCACCTTAGCGGTGTACCCAGGGGGAATCGTCAAGCTATCGCTGATGTTCTTGGATACGGCACTGAAGCCCAGCTTCAGCCCCGGGGCTGCCACCGCAGTTTGCTGTTCTTGCTTAGCAGCATCGGTTAAAAAAGCCAGCCCCATGCCCAACATCGAGGCGGCCGCCAGGGAGGAACTCCCCTTGAGGAAGCCCCGACGACCCAGGCGAGCCCGCTCTAAAACCTGATCGAAGGAATCGTTGTTAGAGGTGTTGTGAATCAGATCCTCGGGGTTTTCGGTTTCCCCCCAGCCCTGGAAATTCTTCGCCATAGTGGTACCCGTGTGCGAACTCAACTAAGGTTTACAGAGTCAAAGCAATAGTTCCGAGTGTAGGTACCTAAGACTATGGGAAGATTAATAGCTGACTAAGATTTTTTGAAGATGCCACCGGTGGAGGCCGATGCAGGGCCGATTTAGGTCGGTTCGCTGACAACTTGAGTGTGCTAGGGTATGGCTTAGCTCACCGCCAAGTTGTCAGCACTTAAGCCATGGCCATCTCTAAAATCGAAGCCCAACAGTTACTGGAGCGTATGATCTTTGACGAAGCTGACCCCCAAGACTGGGTCCAGGATGTCTGGGGGCTGAGTCCAATGTTGGGGGATAGCGCCGCCAAGTTACTGGATGCCTTTCATGGCTTGGTGGACTGTTGTCCAGAGGAGAGGCTGGATAACCTGGTCAAGGGGCTTTATCGGGAGCAACTGGAGTTTTAGCGATCGCCCCCCACCCCTAGCTCAGCAAGGGTGACAGGTCCAGGTGCTGATTAACCGCATCCGCCAGGGAGTTGAGCATGGCTTCTCGCTGCTCTCGATAATTTGGAATCCCCGTCGGTAGGGCGCTCAGCCCCCGTTGCTGACGCAAACGGTTCAACCAGGCCCGCCGCCAGGGACCATTATCAAAGATGCCGTGGAGGTAGGTGCCCCAGAGGGACTGGCTACTGTCCACCACCCCCAGGCTGCGATCCTCAAACAGAAACTCAAACTTGGTGCCAGTTTGGGCCTCCGCCTCCGCCAGACTGAGTTGGGTGCGCCCCTGGTGGAGTTCGTAGCCCGAAACCGGTAGGCCATCCTGGGGATAGCGAGAACTAACGGTGCGTTGGCGAGCAATTTTCTGCCGGGTGATCACCGTTCGCATGGGAAACAGATTCATCGCCGGAAAGCGCCCTTCATGGCCCTCAATACCCTCGGGATCGGCGAGAAACTCCCCCATCATTTGGAAACCACCGCAAATGCCCATCACCGTGCCGCCAGCGGCCACGTAGTTGCGAATTTGATCCGCCATGCCAGACCGTTGCAAAACCAGCAGATCCGCCACGGTGGTTTTGGTCCCCGGAATCACCACCGCATCGGGATAGCCCAGGTCCTCCTTGGGGTTAACGTACACCACCCGCACATTGGCCTCCGATTCCAGGGGATCAAAGTCGGTGAAGTTAGAAATTCTCGGTAGGCGCACCACCGCAATGGTGACCGCCGCTTGGGGTTTTTGACCAGGGCTGCGGTCCAACAGACTGAGGGAATCCTCGGCAGGGAGTTGATTGGCTAACCAGGGCACCACCCCCAGCACCGGTAGTCCAGTCCGTTCGGTCAACCAGGTGAGCCCCGGATCAAGCACCTCCCTCTGGCCCCGGAACTTATTAATGATCAGGCCCTTCACCAGGGCTCGCTCCTCCGGCTCCATTAATTCTAAGGTGCCGACAATATGGGCAAAAACCCCCCCCCGGTCAATATCCGCCACCAGCACCGTTGCCGCATTCAGGTATTTAGCCACCCGCATATTGGTCAGGTCACGGTGCTTTAGGTTGACCTCCACCGGGCTACCTGCCCCTTCACAAACCAACAGATCATAGTCCTGGATGAGGCGCAGTAGACTTTCTTGAATGGCCTGCCAACCCTGCTCAAAGAAGGTTTCGTAGTATTCCCTGGAGGTCACGGTACCGGCGGGTTTGCCCTTGAGAATCACCTGGGAGGTCATATCCCCCTGGGGTTTTAACAAAATCGGGTTCATATCCACCTGGGGAGCAACTCCGGCGGCCCAGGCCTGTACCGCCTGGGCGTAACCCATTTCCCCCCCATTAGCGGTGACGTAGGCGTTAAGGGCCATGTTTTGCCCCTTAAAGGGAGCCACCCGCCAGCCGCGACGGCTTAATAAACGACACAGAGCCGTTGTAATTAGAGATTTACCCACGTGGGAGGCAGTCCCCACCACCATGATTGATCGCATGGAGCCTCTCCAGCAATAACATTAGGTCAGACGGATGTCAGGAGCTAAGGGAGTCACCCTAGCCTATGCACAGGCTAGCAGACCGCCGCAAATTACCCCTGTATCCACCCCGGTAACCGCAACCACCGGCACCAGGCATTATATAGTCTATCTCGAAGGGGGGGACGCCAGGTTTTGGTTGGCACCCTTTCCAGTAGGGCGCCAACCTGATGGCCCAGGGGGGTGAGGCGAAAACTATCGGTTAAGCCCTGCCCATCCACCTCCCGCCGTAGTAGGCCAACCGCTATGAGCCACATCATCTCGCTTTCCACCCGTAGCTCCGCCAGAGGTCGCCAGGTATAGCCCTGGTGGACTCCCGAGTGGTCGCAGATCTGTCGCAGGCCCAGGCTTTGCGATCGCATCGCCGTCAGCAACCCTAGCCTGAAGGGTGAGCAGCGGAAGGCTCGCTGGGCCCGCTGCAGGACTGGGGGGGAATAGCGCATACCTAGAGGACGGGGCGACTTGGCAACGGTCATCGGTTTAATCAGGCAGGGCGTAAATCAACTGTAACAATTGTAAGCCGGTTCGTCCCCCTACGTCGGGCTGCCCCCGCCATCATCCCCGGGATTTCGCTATGCCGTGGATATTACGACACCACCTCCATCGAGAAGGATATTACCGCTGTAGTTTCGATCACCTTCAACATGGACTAACCCGTGTCAGGATGGTAAGCCTGGGCAAGTAGCATCCCGTGGTAATTATTATCCTCCCCTTGTTTGGCTATGAACCCTAAGGTATTGCCCGGTCAAAGCTATCCCCTAGGAGCTACGGCCTACGCCCTCGGGGTTAACTTTTGCCTCTATTCCAAACATGCCACCGGCGTGGATCTGTTGCTGTTTGATTCGGAAAATATTCGCCAGCCCAGCCGGGTGATTAGTTTTGATCGGCGTTGGAACCGCACCTCCCACTACTGGCATGGCTTTATTCCTGGCCTACGGGCTGGGCAGGTCTATGGTTTTCGCATCCATGGGCACTGGAACCCCTCCCAAGGTCACCGCTTTGATGCCGCCAAGGTAGTCCTGGATCCCTACGCCCGGGCCATTGTCGGGGAGGAGTACTACGATCGCCAGGCCGCCATCCGCCCCGGCGATAATTGCACCACGGCCCTCAAGGCGGTTGTGGTAGACAACCGCAGCTACGATTGGGAGGGGGATCTGCCCCTCCACATTCCCTACGCCGCCAGCGTCATCTACGAAATGCACGTAGGCGGGTTTACCCGCCACCCCTCCTCCGGCCTGCCCCCCGATAAACGCGGCACCTTTGCCGGGGTGATTGATAAAATTCCCTACCTGAAGGCCCTGGGGGTGACGGCGGTGGAGTTAATGCCCGTTCACCAGTTTGATCCCCAGGACGTGCAGCCCGGTCTGGAAAACTACTGGGGCTATAGCACCCTGAATTTCTTTACCCCCCACCGGGCCTACAGCTCCCGTAAGGACCCCCTGGGACCGATTAACGAGTTCCGGGATATGGTGAAAATGCTGCATCGGGAAGGGATTGAGGTGATTTTGGATGTGGTCTTTAACCACTCGGCGGAGGGCAACCATGAGGGCCCTACCCTGAGTTTTAAGGGGATTGACAACGCCACCTACTACCTGCTGGAGGAAAACCCCCTCTACTACTCTAACTACAGCGGTTGTGGCAATAC
This sequence comes from Leptolyngbya sp., assembly GCA_040381765.1. GTDB lineage: Bacteria > Cyanobacteriota > Cyanobacteriia > Phormidesmidales > Phormidesmidaceae > Nodosilinea. The sequence continues at coordinate 5,755 of JBEIGU010000025.1, read as the reverse complement.
CCTCAAGGCTAACCACGCCGTGGTCGGCCGCCTGATCCTGGATAGTCTGCGCTACTGGGTGGCCCAGATGCATGTGGATGGTTTTCGCTTTGATCTGGCCTCCGTCCTCTCCCGGGATCTGGCGGGTCAGCCCCTGGCGGATCCCCCCATCCTTTGGAGCATTGAGTCCGATCCAATCCTGGCGGGCACCAAGCTGATTGCGGAAGCCTGGGATGCGGCGGGGCTATACCAGGTGGGTAGTTTTATTGGCGATCGCTTTGCCGAATGGAACGGCCCCTACCGGGATCAGGTGCGCCAGTTCCTCAAGGGTGATGAGGCCATGGTGTCCAAGCTGGCGGACCGTCTGTTGGGCAGCCCGGACATTTACCGCCAGCCCAACCGTGAACCCAACCGCAGCATTCACTTTGTCACCTGCCACGATGGCTTTACCCTTAACGACCTGGTCACCTACAACCGCAAGTACAACCGGGCCAACCGGGAGTTTAATCGGGATGGCAGCGACGCCAACTATAGCTGGAACTGTGGCCTAGAAGGGCCCAGCCATGACCCTACCATTGAGCATCGGCGGCGCCAGCAGATCAAGAACTTTTTGACCCTGCTGTTTATGTCCCAGGGCACCCCCATGCTCCTGATGGGGGATGAGGTGCGCCGCACCCAACAGGGTAATAACAATGCCTACTGCCAGAATAATGAAATCAGCTGGTTTGATTGGACCGCCCTGGAGCGGGAAAAGGATTTACTGCGCTTTACCCAGGGCTTAATTCAGCTGATCCAGGGGCTTAAGGTGTTTCGCCTTGAGCATCTGCTGCGGGTTACCTCCAGCTGGCACCATGAACCCCACCTGGTCTGGCATGGCTGTCACCTGGGGCAGCCGGATTGGTCAGACCATTCCCACAGCCTGGCCTTTACCCTGCGCTACCCCGACGCAGGGGAGCAACTCCACGTGATTCTCAATGCCTACAGCCAGCCCCTCAGCTTCGCAATTCCCAGCCTAGATCGCCACGAAGCCTGGCACCGGGTTGTTGACACCGCCCGGGAGGCCCCAGAGGACTTTTACGATCCAGAGCACTCCCCCCCCGTGGGGGAGCCAACCTATACCGCTAGCGGCCAGTCCGTTGTGGTGTTGATCGGTCGGGGCGAGGTCTAGTAATCGATGGCGTCCATGAGGCGACTCCTGAAGAGGGGGTCAGGAGTCAGAATTCAGGCGTCAGGCGTCAGGAGCAGATCCATTGAGGTCCGGATCTACGAGGGTCTATCCAGTTTAAGGAGATGGGTTGACCGTGCCGTCGAAGACCCACTGGGCCGGCCCCGTCATGTAGACTCGGTTGTCCAGGGCAGACCAGGTGATTTCCAGGTTGCCGCCGGGTAGCTCAATGGTGGCGGTGCGATCGCAGCGATCGGTTAGCACCCCCGCCACCAGGGAAGCACAGGCCCCGGTGCCGCAGGCCAGGGTAATGCCGGCCCCCCGTTCCCACACCCGCATCCTCAGGTAATCTGGCCTGACCACCTGGATAAATTCCGCATTCACCCGTTGGGGAAAGGCAGGGTGGTGCTCAAACTGGGGACCCAGGTGGGTCAGGGGCAACGGCTCTAGATCCGCTACAAAGGTGACGCAGTGGGGGTTGCCCATGCTCACCGCCGTCACCCGCCAGATTTGATCCGCCACCGTCAGGGGGAGGTCGACCACCCGGCTATCGGGGCTGGCCAGGGTGGTAGGAATTTCCACCGCCAACAGGTAGGGGGGACCCATATCCACCGTCACCAAACCATTAGCCTGGAGGGTGGGGGAAATGGGGCCCGCCAGGGTATGGATGCGGTAGGTATGGGGCAGGGTGGGGGGTTGGCCGGCGGCCGTTTCCAGGCGTTCTAAAAACCGCGCCAGACAGCGAATGCCGTTACCACACATCTCCGGTTCTGAACCGTCGGAGTTATAGATGCGCATGGTGTAATCCCTATCCCCCTGCCCCGGCAGGGCGAAGATGACCCCATCGGCACCGATGCCAAAATGGCGATCGCACCAGGCCGCCGCCTGCTCGGGGCTGAGGTGAGGGGTGGGCTGCTGGCGATTATCCACCAGGATAAAGTCATTGCCCAAACCGTGGTACTTACTAAACTCCATAGCCAATGGCCAAAGCCCCTCTGAAAACGCCTGCTTCCCATTATGAAATAGAACAGTCTGGCTGATGCCCCTATCGGTCAGTTAGCTAGACGGCCATGGCCCAGCCGCCGGAGCAAGGCGGGGGGTGCCTGACCCCTTGCCCCCCTGCCCCCAAGGGGCTAGGGTAAGACAGTCCCCCATCCCCCTGACGGAGCGGGGTTCAAGTCGCCCATTTCAGAACCTCCCCTATTGAGGCCATGCCATGACCCAGGAATTTGTCACCGGCTTACCCAGTGTCCGCCAGATTCAAAGCCTGATTCGCGATCGCCGGGAAATTGAAGTGAAACTCCTGACCGGGGATGTGATTGTCGGCCGGGTAACCTGGCAGGATACGGATTGCCTGGCCCTGGAAACCCCTCAGGACGGCAAACGGCAGGTTTGGAAGCACGCCATTGCCTTCCTCAAATATCCCTAGTCCCCACCGGTATTGAGGAGGTAACCAGGCCCCTGCATTCTGACTGCTGTCTCCATCAACATCAAGAGTTGTCCAAGTTCCCCTAGAATTCTGTTCCTAGCCGATGGCTTTGCGGTACCCTAAGGCATATTCGCTAACTTTTGTGTAGACACTGGTTTCAATCTGCTTATGGTGAATTGGCCCTTTAACCAACCCCAGCCCCCGCTGCTCCGACCAAACCAGGGCAGTGGAAGCCAGGATCACCCTTTTCTGCGGTTCCCTAGTGTGATGCGACGTTGCCTGGTCCAACCCTGGCTGCTGCTCCTAGCCCTAGCTGGTGCCATTTCAGTGGAGGGTGTTCAGGCCCTGATAGCCCAGGCCCAGGAACTGGCTCGAGCCAGTGGTAACCATGCGACCCTGCTCTGGACCCAGGCCTCTTTCCCCGTTGAGAACTTTCAAACCTATACCTCCCCCTTCGGTTACCGCATTGATCCTGAAAGTGGGACCCAGCGTTTCCATTACGGCCTTGACCTGGCGGCTCCCAGTGGTAGCTACATCCGCAACTGGTGGGCTGGTGAGGTGCTCTGGGTGGAGGATAAGGGCGCCTGTGGAACCTCCATGGCCATTAAATCAGGGGAGTGGACCCACATCTACTGTCACCTCCAGGGACAGGCAGACCAGGACAGTCACGGGGCCTTCCTGTTAGACCGCAGCGGTGGCCTGCAGATTCGTGAGGGGCAAATGATTCCCGCCGGGGCTCGGATTGGTCGGGTGGGTATGACCGGGCGCACCACCGGACCCCATCTCCACTGGGGTATTCAATACCAGGGCAACTGGGTGGACCCAGCCCTGGTGCTAAGGGCAATGTATGCTAGCCAGCAAGCTGCCCTTTAGGTCGTTGGTCCGATCCCTGGGGTTGCTGTTAGCCTTGGCCCTCCTGCTGAGTGGCTGCCTGCAATCCGATCTGACCCTACGGTTTGATCACCATCGCCATGGACAACTCTCCCAGTCGATCCACCTAGGGCCAAGGGGTGAGGCTCTCCTACAGGGGGTTCTGGCGGATTGGTTTCAAGGCCTGACCAAACGCACCCAGGCCCTGGGTGGACAGTTGAGGCCAACCACCGATGGGTTTGAATGGGTTATGCCTTTTACCACCGCCGTGGATTTAATGGCGCGGTTTCAGCAGACCTGGACGGAAACCCCTGCTGACCAGCCAGCCTCCGGTCCAGTGCTGCAGATCCCTGGGGTGGCAGCCATGCCCCTCAGTCTAGAGGTGAGCCAGCGCAACTGGCTACTGGCTAGCCGCATCCATCTGATCTATGACCTGGACCTGCAATCCCTATCTCCCTGGCTGACCCCTGCAGAGGGCCAGGGCGACTCCCTGAGCTGGCGGTTACAGGTTCCCTGGGGGGGGGTGGCTCTGCAACCGGGCTCCCTGCCAGCAACAGAGATCGGGCCCAAGGATCTGCTCTGGTCTCTGCAGCCCGGCCAATCCCACCACATTGACGTTGTCTTCTGGCTACCTAACCCCGTCGGTTTAGGTACCCTAGGGATTGTTTTGCTTGTGCTGCTAGGTTATTTCCTGCGCTATCGTGTAGCGAATTAGAGATTGGAGACCGGAAAGCCATGAAACAAATCAATTTTGTTGTCATCTTTGTGATTGCCCTCGCCCTGGTGCTCTTTGGCATTGAGAATACGGAGCCGGTAATTATCCATATTGCCAGGGGTTTAGATGTTGAGGCGCCCCTCTGTGTCGAATTGATTATGGCCATGGGCATCGGGGCGGTGCTGGCCTGGGTATTTAGTGTCTGGGCCCAGGTGCAAAGCTATCTATCGGTGGGTAAGCAAATGCAGGAACGGGAGCTACGCATTCAGGCACTAGAACAGGATGTGGAGCGCTACCGGGTGGAGTTAGAAGAACAGAGCCTGTTGTTACCCGCCTCCCCTACGGCCGAGTAAGGATAGGGTAGGCGCCCTACCCTCAGTCCTATCCTCTGAGGTAACCGGAACGGTGATGATCCCCATACAGTCCAAGGTTTGTCCATGTCCTCCTCCCTAGCAGAAACCGCCATTGCCTTCCTGCTCGACTTAGCAGAACGGGGAGAAATGGATCCCTGGAACGTGAAGGTGATCGAAGTCATTGATCGCTTTCTCCAGAGTCTCAAGGCCCAGGCAGAGGAGCTCAGTCGGCAAGGGCGGACTCCCTACGAGGCTAATCTATCGGAGTCGGGTCAAGCCTTTCTCTACGCCTCCATGCTGGTTTTGCTCAAAGCCGATACCATGGTGCGGGTGGAGGCGGAGGCCAACCTAGAGGAGGAGGAACTGCTCTGGGATCAGCCCGCCGATCTGACCACTATTCCCCTACCCCCTAACCTGGAGCAGCGCCTCCATCGCCGGGCCGTGGCCCCACCGCCATCACGGCGGCGGGTCACCCTGGAGGAGTTGATTCAGCAGTTGGAAACCATTGCTGTCGTGATGGCGGATCAAATTCCCCGATCGCGCAACCGCCGAGCTAGGCCCCAGGCAAAACGCCAGGCGGTGCGAGCGATCGCCCAACTGGCCCACCAGGAAAACCTCTCGGAAATCGCCGCTGCCCTGGAGCTATTCCTGGATGCCTACTGGGATACCCTGGAGGGGGACCAACGCTGGCTGGACTTTGAACACCTGCTAGAGCAGTGGCCCAGCTTTCAACCCCCAGAGCTGAAGTCTGCCCATCACTTTGAAACTCCCCACGCAGCCGCTGTGCATGAACGGGTTGGGGTATTCTGGGGTCTGTTATTCCTATCCGCCCAATCTAAGGTGGAACTATCACAGCAAAATTTCTATCAGGATCTCAAGGTTAGAAACCTGAATCGTGATCCCCTCAGTACCGAAGAACTTGCGTCCACTTCCTTTATATTGGCCGAATAGCATCTGTTGATGCTTTTTCACCAGATCTTCATCACAACTGTGAGGGCTCTTTAAAGTCAATCAGATTGGGCTGATTTAGATGAGAAATGGGATACTATAACTAAGTAGTTTATTTATTCTGTTAGTTAAATTAGATCACTTATTTTCCAACCCTGGTTGACTGACAAAACATTGGCTTAGGGCGGTTCAAACCGCTGCTATCTAGACGAAGTCGGCCTTCGCCGACTGACCCATAACCCGCGTAGGCGGGTTTTGTCTGTCTAGGCGCGGCTTCTAGCCGCCAGCGTTGAGAG